>NZ_CBCRZG010000003.1:0-407509 GCF_965137015.1 Tsukamurella hominis
GCAACCACACTGCGCACCCGCGGCCGCCCATCCACACCCCGGACTCTAGCGGCTCAGGGCCCCACTCAGGTGGGGCCGAATGAAACCGCCCTACCGGGGCCAGATCAACTTGACATAGCCACAGGGCACTCTGCCGGGCACGATCAACCGCGCGGCCACCGTCCCGACGGTCGCGAACGCGCTGCGCGCCTACCAGGCCCGCCTGGGCGAGTACGGCGCTGCGCTGAACAACGACCGCAACGCGCGCGGTACCGGCGATCGCACGTGGCCGACCGCGAACGCCGCCGGCAAGCGCCTCAGCGCCGCGGGCCAGACCGTCTACGACGCAGTGCGCGCCGTGCGCTGACCCGGCACCGCGCGACGGTCACGCACCGGCGGACGACGAAACCCCGGCCTCCTCGCGGAGTGCCGGGGTTTCGAGTCTGTGGAGCCGGAGGGCCTTACTTGGCCTTCTCCAGCACCTCCACCAGGCGCCAGTGCTTGCTGGCGCTCAGCGGACGGGTCTCCATGATCCGGACGCGGTCGCCGACACCGGCGACGCCCTCTTCGTCATGCGCCTTCACCTTGGAGGTGGTGCGGATGATCTTGCCGTACAGGGAGTGCTTCACGCGGTCCTCGAGCTCGACGACGATGGTCTTCTCCATCTTGTCGGACACGACGTACCCGATACGGACCTTGCGGCTGTTGCGCTGCTCGGTGGTCACATTGCTTCCGTTCTCACTCATGCGGCGTCACCCTCCGGGCCCGAGGCCAGGCCGAGCTCCCGCTCGCGCAGGATCGTGTAGATCCGGGCGATGTCGGTACGCACGGTGCGCAGGCGACGGTTGTTGCTCATCTGCCCGGTGGCCATCTGGAACCGCAGGTTGAACAGCTCCTCCTTGGCCTCGCGCAGCTTCTCCACCAGCTCGTCCGCGGTGAGACCGCGAAGATCAGCGGCGACGGTGTTCGACATCAGAACTGCTCCTCTCGGGTCACGATGCGGGTCTTGCAGGGGAGCTTGTGCTGGGCGCGACGCAGGGCCTCGCGAGCGGTCTCCTCATTGGGGTAGGTCATCTCGAACAGCACGCGACCGGGCTTGACGTTCGCGACCCACCACTCGACCGAACCCTTACCGGAACCCATGCGGGTCTCGGCGGGCTTCTTCGTGAGGGGGCGGTCCGGGAAGATGTTGATCCAGACCTTGCCGCCACGCTTGATGTGCCGGTTGATGGCGATACGAGCGGACTCGATCTGACGGTTGGTGATGTAGGCGGGCTCGAGGGCCTGGATGCCGTAGTCACCGAACGTCACATGGTTGCCGCCCTTGGACTGGCCGGAACGGCCGGGGTGGTGCTGCTTGCGGTGCTTGACGCGACGGGGGATCAACATGGCGTCAGCCCTCCTGGTTCGTTGCAGCCGGAGCCGCCGCCACCGGAGTCTCCTCCGTTGCGGCGCGACCGGCCTCGGTGCTGGTGGCGGTCGTGCCCGACGCGCCGCTGCGACGCGGGCGCTGCGGGCGCTCACGACGCGGGCCGCGACGGTCGTCGTTCGACGGTGCCGCCAGCTCGCGCCGGCCGCCCACGACGTCGCCCTTGTAGATCCACACCTTGACGCCGATCCGCCCGAAGGTGGTCTTCGCCTCGTGCAGGCCGTAGTCGATGTCGGCGCGCAGCGTGTGCAGGGGCACGCGGCCCTCGCGGTAGAACTCGCTGCGGCTCATCTCCGCGCCGCCCAGGCGACCCGAGCACTGGACCCGGATGCCCTTGACGTTCGGCTGACGCATCGCCGACTGGATCGCCTTGCGCATCGCGCGGCGGAACGCCACACGGTTGCTCAGCTGCTCCGCGATGCCCTGTGCGACGAGCTGGGCGTCGGCCTCGGAGTTCTTCACCTCGAGGATGTTGAGCTGCACCTGCTTCTTGGTGAGCTTCTCCAGCTCCGAGCGGATGCGATCGGCCTCGGCGCCGCGGCGGCCGATGACGATGCCCGGACGCGCGGTGTGGATGTCCACCCGCACGCGGTCCCGGGTCCGCTCGATCTCGATCTTGCTGATGCCGGCACGCTCGAGGCTGTCGGTCAGACGCTTACGGATCTGGACGTCTTCCTTGACGTACTCCGAGTACTGCTTGTCGGCGTACCAGCGGGACTTCCAGTCCGTGGTGATGCCGAGGCGGAAGCCGTGGGGATTGATCTTCTGACCCATGCTTACGCTCCCTTCCGGTTCCGGCTGGCGGCGGGCTTCTTCGACTCGACCGACTCGACCACCACGGTGATGTGGCTGGTGCGCTTGCGGATCCGGTACGCGCGGCCCTGGGCCCGCGGCTGGATGCGCTTCATGGTCGGGCCCTCGTTGGCGTACGCCTCCGAGACGACCAGGGTGCGCGGGTCGAGGCCCAGGTTGTTCTGCGCGTTGGCGATGGCCGACGCGAGGACCTTGGCGACGGGCTCGCTCGCGGCCTGCGGCGCGAACCGCAGGATCGCGAGCGCCTGCTCGGCGTCCTTACCGCGAACCAGATCGATGACGCGACGGGCCTTCATGGGCGTGACGCGCACGAAACGTGCGGTCGCCGACGCCGAGGTCTGTGCTGCTGTGTCGTTGCTCATTAGCGGCGCTTCGCCTTCCGGTCGTCCTTGATGTGGCCCTTGAACGTCCGCGTCGGGGCGAACTCGCCCAGCTTGTGTCCCACCATGTTCTCCGAGACGAACACCGGCACGTGCTTGCGACCGTCATGGACGGCGAAGGTGTGACCGATGAAGTCGGGGATGATGGTGGAGCGACGCGACCAGGTCTTGATGACCTGCTTGGTGCCCTTGTCGTTCTGGACGTCGACCTTCGCGAGGAGGTGGTCGTCGACGAACGGGCCCTTCTTGAGGCTGCGTGGCATTCTCTAACTCCCTCCTAGCGCTTGTTCTTACCGGACTTGCGGCGACGCACGATCAGCTTGTCGCTCGCCTTGTTCTTGCGGGTGCGGCCCTCGGGCTTGCCCCACGGGCTCACCGGGTGGCGACCACCGGAGGTCTTACCCTCACCACCGCCGTGCGGGTGGTCGACCGGGTTCATGACGACACCACGGACGGTCGGGCGCTTGCCCTTCCAGCGCATACGGCCGGCCTTGCCCCAGTTGATGTTGCTCTGCTCGGCGTTGCCCACCTCGCCGACGGTGGCGCGGCAGCGCACGTCGACGCGACGGATCTCGCCGGAGGGCATACGCAGGGTCGCGTACGCGCCCTCCTTGCCCAGCAGCTGGACGCTGGCACCGGCCGAGCGGGCCATCTTGGCACCGCCACCGGGACGCAGCTCCACGTTGTGGATCACCGTGCCGGCGGGGATGTTCCGCAGCGGCAGGCAGTTGCCCGGCTTGATGTCGGCGTTCGGGCCCGACTCCACGATGTCGCCCTGCTTCAGGTCCTTGGGGGCGAGGATGTAACGCTTCTCGCCGTCCAAGTAGTGCAGCAGTGCGATCCGCGAGGTGCGGTTGGGGTCGTACTCGATGTGCGCGACCTTGGCGTTGATGCCGTCCTTGTCGTGACGACGGAAGTCGATCAGACGGTAGGCACGCTTGTGGCCGCCACCCTTGTGCCGGGTGGTGATGCGGCCGTGCGCGTTACGGCCACCACGGCCGTGCAGCGGACGGATCAGCGACTTCTCCGGGGTCGAACGCGTGACCTCGTCGAACGTCGAGCCCGACGAGCCGCGGCGACCCGGAGTGGTCGGCTTGTACTTACGGATAGCCATTTAGCTCGCGCCTCCGAAGATGTCGATGGGCTTGCTATCGGCACTCAGGGTCACGATGGCGCGCTTGGTGCTCTTGCGCTGACCGTAACCGGCACGGGTGCGCTTGCGCTTGCCCTGGCGGTTCAAGGTGTTGACGCTGTCGACCTTGACGCCGAAGACCTTCTCCACGGCGATCTTGATCTGCGTCTTGTTCGCGTCCGGGTGCACCACGAAGGTGTACGTGTTCTCCTCGATGAGGCCGTAGGCCTTCTCGGAGATCACCGGCGCGAGCAGGATGTCCCGCGGGTCGGCGGGGATGGTTGCGGTGGCCATCAGGCGTTCGCCTCCTCGGTCTTCGTGGCGCTCGCGATGAACGAACCCAGAGCCTCGCGGCTGAACACCAGGTCATCGGCGTCCAGGACGTCGTAGGTGTTGAGCTGATCGGCGTAGATCCACTTCGCGTTCGGCAGGTTCTGGACGCTGCGCTGCGCGGTCAGGTCCTCGCGGCCGACGACCACGAGGAACTTCTTGCGCTCCGACAGCGCGGCCAGGAACAGGCGGGCGGTCTTGGTCGACGCCTCCTGGCCGGCCACCAGCTCGGTGACGACGTGGATACGGTCCTCGCGAACCCGGTCGGTGAGGGCACCGCGCAGGGCGGCGGCCTTCATCTTCTTCGGGGTGCGCTGGCTGTAGTCGCGCGGCTGCGGGCCGTGGACGGTGCCACCGCCGTTGAACTGCGGCGCGCGGGTCGAGCCCTGGCGGGCGCGGCCGGTGCCCTTCTGGCGGTACGGCTTGCGGCCACCGCCGCGGACCTCGCCGCGGGTCTTGGTGGCGTGCGTGCCGGCGCGCGCAGCGGCGAGCTGCGCGACGACCACCTGGTGCATCAGCGCGATGTTGGGCTCGACGTCGAAGATCTCGGCGGGGAGCTCGACGGTGCCGTCGACCTTGCCGTCGGCGGTCTTCACATCAAGAGTCAGCTTGCTCATGCGCGAGCACCACCCTTCACTGCGGTACGGACCATCACGAGGCCGCCCTTGCGGCCGGGGATGGCGCCCTTGATCAGCAGGACGCCGGCCTCGGCGTCCACCTTGAACACGGACAGGTTCTGCGTGGTGACGTTGTCCGAGCCCATGCGGCCGGCCATCCGGACGCCCTTGAAGACGCGGCCCGGGGTGGCGCAGCCACCGATGGAACCGGGCGCACGGTGCACGGCCTGCACACCGTGGCTGGCGCCGAGGCCCGAGAAGCCGTGGCGCTTCATGACGCCCGCGTAGCCCTTGCCCTTGCTGACGCCGGTGACGTCGACGAAGTTGCCGGCCTCGAACACGTCGGCGCCCAGCTCCTGGCCCACCTCGTAGTCGGCGGCGGCATCGGCGTCGGCGAGCCGCAGCTCGGCGATGTGGCGACGCGGGGTGACACCGGCCTTGGCGAACTGGCCCGAGACGGGCTTGTTCACCTTGCGGGGGTCGATCGCGCCGAAGGCGAGCTGCACGGCGTCGTAGCCGTCGTTGGCCTGGGTACGGATCTGGGTGACCACGTTCGGCCCGGCCTTGACGACGGTGACCGGGACGACCCGGTTGTTCTCGTCGAAGACCTGGGTCATGCCGAGCTTGGTGCCCAGGATTCCCTTGATCTTGTTCTCAGTCATATCGTTTCTCCGCAGCCGCTTACTGGATGTTCACGTCGACGCTGGCCGGCAGGTCGATGCGCATCAGCGCGTCGACCGTCTTCGGCGTCGGGTCCAGGATGTCGATCAGCCGCTTGTGCGTACGCATCTCGAAGTGCTCGCGCGAGTCCTTGTACTTGTGCGGCGAGCGGATGACGCAGTACACGTTCTTCTCCGTCGGCAGCGGCACGGGACCGACGACACGGGCGCCGGTGCGAGTCACGGTCTCGACGATCTTCCGAGCAGACGCGTCGATCGCCTCATGGTCATAGGCCTTGAGCCTGATGCGGATCTTCTGTCCCGCCACGCTGTGTCCTCTTCCGTCAAGTGTTCAAACGTATTGCCAGACACACGGACAGCTGAATCACCTGCGGGAACGTATCCCGCTTGAAGTCGATCGACGCTGTTCATGTATCAAATTGCTCCGGTCCACGCGGTCGGGCGTGTCGCGCTGGCGCTCATGCTCCGCCGTGTGTTCCGGTGGCTCCCACGAGGGGTGCCGGGCGATACCGAAGCCGGTGGGACGGCCCCATACGGGACCGCGCCGCCCGACAAGGCAACCCGACCAGTATGCACTGCTCGGGCCGCATCTTCAAATCGAACCGGTCGATCCCGTCGCTGCGATTCGCGTCACACGCGTCGCAGGGGCGCGCTCTGGAAGAATGTTGGGCATGACCGAACGGAGCGTCGCGCCGAGGCCGGGCGCGCTGCTCCTGGCCGTGCTCCTGTGTGCCGGTGTCCTTCTGGGCTCCGGCTGCGCGGTGAACCCCACCGGCGGCACCGCTTCATCGTCCTCGGCCGCTGCCTCGAAGTCCCGGGCCGTGCCGCGCCCCGTCGCCGCGGTGCGGGACGACGCGATCCGCTACCGCTACCCCGCCCCGAACGCGGACCCCCGCCAGAACTACGGCAACCTCTACCTCCCGCGCGGCGCCCACGCGCCGCGCAGCCTGCCCGTGGTGGTGCTGATCCACGGCGGCGGCTGGAAGAACCGGTCGAGCGCCGGGTACATGGCCGAGGTCGCGCGGGCGCTCCAGGCCCAGGGCCTCGCGGTGTGGAACGTCGAGTACCGACGGGTGGGCTCGGGCGGCGGCTGGCCGACCACGTTCACCGACGTGGGCCACGCCGTCGATTTCGTCCCCACCCTCGCCGAGTCCGCGCCGGCCCTGGATCCGGCGAACGTGATCCTGGTCGGGCACAGTGCGGGCGGCCAGCTCGCTGCGTGGGCGGCCACGCGGCGCACGCTCCCGGCGGGGTCGCCGGGCGTGACGTGGCCGGCGGGCGGCGGCCCGACGGTGACCCCCCGCGCCTTCGTCTCCATGGCGGGGGTGCTCGACATGCGCACCAGCTCGCGCCTCAACGACCACGTGCGCAAAGCCCTCGGCGGCATGCCCGACCGCGTGCCGGAGCGGTACGCGCTGGCGAACCCCATCCAGCGGATCGACCCGCTCATGCCCTCCGTCGCCATCCACGGCTCGGAGGATTCGATCGTGCCCGCCTCCGAGTCGGTGGACTTCGTGGCGGCGGCACGGGCGCTCGGCGCACCGTCGCTGCTGATGGAGCTCGACGGGGCGAACCACGGCTCCCCCGTCAACGTGCGCTCGCCGTACTGGCCGCGGATCCGCGAGACCATCGTCACGCTGGCCCGCGAGGGCTTCGGCGCGCTCGCCGCCGACCCGCCCCGCTGAGCCGGCCGTCGAACTTACCGTGGAGTAAGGTAGCGGCCATGACCGACACCTCCACGTACAAGATGTGGCGCACGCTGAGCGACAAGCCCCTCGGCAAGCTGGCCTTCTCCGCCGCCGCGTCGCTCAAGGCGCCGTACTTCGCCTCCGTGACCCCGTACATCTCCGAGATCGAGTACGGCCGCGCCGTGGTCCACGGGCCGAAGTGGTGGTTCGTGCAGAACCACATCGGCACTTTCCACGCCATCGCGGCCTGCAACCTCGCCGAGGTGGGCATGGGCATGGTGATGGAGGCCTCCACGCCGGGCACGCACCGCTGGCTGCCGAAGTCGATGACGGTCGACTACCTCGCGAAGGCGGAGTCGTCGCTGGTGGCGACCGCGACGCTGGCCGAGGAGATCGACTGGGACGCGATCACCACCGGGCGCGACGTGGTCGTCGAGATCGCCGTCCGCGACAAGAAGGGCACCGAGGTGGTGCACGCGAAGATCACGACCTGGGTCACACCCAAGCCCTCGAAGTAGGGAAAATTCGCAACTCGAGTCACTCGAGTTGACCTGCGCATCGTCGTTCACTCGGTTTACAGGCGGTGTGGCGTGTGGCACGCTACCGTCGCACAGTCTTGCGCCGACCCGAGGAGGATCATGCGCCGCACCATCACGTCGTTCCCGAGGAACGCCGCCGCATCCGTGGCCGTCCTCGGAGGCGTCGCCGCGCTGATCCTCCCCGCCTCCGCGCAGGCGGAGCCGGTCGCGACCGTTTCGCCCGGCAGCTCCGTGCTCACCGTCACCAAGCTGGTCGGGAACGTCGCCGACGGCCGCGGCTGCACCGTCGGGTTCGTCGGGCAGCGGCCCGACGGCACCCGCGTGGGCCTGTACGCCGGGCACTGCGGCGCGCAGGGCCAGCAGGTGGTCGTCAACGGCCGGATCGTCGGCGTGAACACCGGTTCGTCGGCGCCCGCGCTGACCAAGTCCGACACCTTCGTCGTGCCCGACGCCCCCGACTGGGGCGTCTTCACCCTCGACCCGAAGCTCGCGAAGGCCGCCCCCGGCGGCCGGGTCCGGCCCACTTCGGTGGGAACCGCCCGCCCCGGCGACGCGGTGTGCAGCCAGGGCGTCTCGTCGGGCTGGCGCTGCGGCTCGGTGGTGAGCGTGGACGGCGGCTACATCGCCACCACGATCCCCGTGCAGGTCGGCGACAGCGGCGGCCCGCTCATCCGCAGCTCCGACAACGCCGCGCTCGGCATCGCCAGCCGCGCCGCGACGTTCGACGGTCCGCTCGCGCGCAGCGGCTCGCTGTTCTACGACCTGGGCTCCACGCTCCGCGCCACCGGCACCTCGCTCGTCGTCGGCTAGCTCCTACTCGCTGTACCAGGCCCGGACCGGCTTCGGGCCCCACAGCAGGATCGGGACCAGCACGGTCGCGATGAGGCCCGAGCACGTGGCGCCGAGGATCACCGCCGACGCCGTCGCGACGATCAGCGCCGTCCGCGTCCGCTTCGCGAAGAGCAGGCCGGCGCCGACCAGGCCCACCACGGAGGTCACCAACCACAGCACGCCCACCGCGGCGCCGATCTCCGGGTCCGCGAATCCCGAGATCCCGAGCAGCACGCCGAAGATGCCGCACAGGATCAGGATGATGGCCGCGATGATCGCCTGCCAGGGCAGCTTCGCCGGCGCCGCCGCGGCGCCGAACGCCGGGAACGAGGGCCGCGAGCCGTAGAGCCCGGGCTGCGCGCCCCCGGGCCCCGGCATCGCCGCCTGCCCGTACGGCGCGGGCGTCGACACCTGCCCGTACGGCGGCGGAGTGTGCACGGTCGGCGGGGCCTGCGGCCGTGGCGGCTGCGGCGGCGGCGTGGTCTGCGCCCGCGTCGGCTGCGGCGTCGCGGGCGGCACCGGACCCGAGCCCGGGTGCGCCGCCTCGGCCTCGAGGGCGCGGGCGAAGTCGGTGCAGGTCCGGAACCGCCGGGCCGGGTCGGCGGCCATTCCCGTGGACAACGCGCGGTCGAGCGGCGCGAGGCGCGGATCGGTGTCGGCGGCACGCGGGATCTCGCCGCGCATCTTCCGACTGATCACCGCGCCGGGCGTAGTGCCGGCGAAGGGGCTGCGGCCCGTGAGCAGGGTCAGCGCCGTCGCGGCGAGGGCGTACTGGTCGGTGCGGCCGTCGACGGCCTCGTCGGCCAGTTGCTCCGGCGCCGCGTAGGTCACCGTGCCCACCGCGGTGTTCGTGGCGGTGAGGCCGGCGTCGTCGTCCATGCGGCGGGCGATGCCGAAGTCGGCGAGCAGGACGCGGCCGCCCGCGTCCGCACCCGACTCGGCGAGGAGGATGTTCGCGGGCTTGACGTCGCGGTGGATCAGCCCCTTGCCGTGCGCGTGGTCGAGCGCGGACGCGACCTGGGTGATGACGGAGACCACGTCGGCGACGGGGAGCCCGCGCGGGTGCCGGTCGCGCAGCAGGGCGTCGAGGTCCACGCCGGCGACGTAGTCCATCGACAGCCACAGCTTGCCGTCGGCCTCCCCGCGGTCGTGCACGCCCACGATGTTCGGGTGGAAGAGGGTGGCCGCCAGGTCGGCCTCGCGGTTGAACCGCACGCGGTAGGACTCGTCCGTCGAGAGGTCCTGCGGGAGGATCTTCAGCGCCTCCTCGCGCGGCAGCCGCGGGTGCGCGACGAGGTAGACCTCGCCCATGCCACCCGCGCCCAGCCGGCGGACCACCCGGAATCCGGCGAATTCTGCACCGGCCTGCATCGACATGCGCGAATCCTAGCGGCCACCGCCGACGGCTTCCGGCATACCTCCCGAAACCGGCGTTATTTGCGATCGCGCCGCGAATAGCGCGGCGCGACCGCGATTTCCGCCGGTTTCGGAAGCGGCTACCGGGCGATCAGTCGCGCCAGAGCGTCGCCGGGTCGACGGCCTCGGGGTTCGGCGCCTCGGGCGTCGCGGCGGGCGTGCGGGAGAAGCGCGGCGCGGGCATCGGCGCCATCGCTCCCCCGACTTCCTGCAGGTTCTGCCGCGCCGCCATGTGCGGGTGCTTCGAGGCCTCCTCGAAGGTGAGGATCGGCGCGACGCACGCGTCGGAGTCGAAGAAGACCTCGGCCCATTCGTCGCGGGTCCTCGTCTTCAGCGCGGCCTCCAGCGCGGCGCGCAGCTCGGGCCAGCGGGCCTGATCGAGCTGGTAGGGCAGGTCCTCCTGCTTCAGGCCCAGCTTGTCGAGCAGCTCGGCGAAGAACTGCGGCTCGATCGCGCCCACGGAGACGTACTTGCCGTCCGCGGTCTCGTAGGTGTCGTAGAACGGCGCGCCGCCGTCGAGGGTGTTCACGCCGCGCTCGTCGCTCCAGATGCCCTGGCCCCGGAAGTCCCACTGCATCTGCCCGATGAGGGACGCACCGTCGACCATGGCAACGTCGATGACCTGCCCCTTGCCGGAGGTGTTGCGCTCGTAGAGCGCCGCGAGCACGCCGAAGACGAGGAACATCGAGCCGCCCGCGAAATCGCCGACGAGGTTGAGCGGCGGCACCGGCCGCTCGCCCTTGCGGCCGATGGCGTGCAGCAGGCCGGTGAGGGAGATGTAGTTCATGTCGTGGCCGGCGCGCTGCGCGAACGGGCCGTCCTGGCCCCAGCCGGTCATCCGGGCGAAGACGATGCGGGGGTTGCGCTCGAGCACCACGTCGGGGCCGAGGCCCAGGCGCTCCATGACGCCGGGGCGGAAGCCCTCGACGATCACGTCCGCGCGGTCGATGAGCTCGAGGATCGTGGCGATGTCGGCCGGGTTCTTCAGATCCGCCTCGACGATGGTGCGGCCGCGCTTGACGCCCGACGGCGTGCCGGTGATGCCGTTGACGCCGATGCCCGGGCGCTGCACCGAGACGACGTCGGCGCCCTGGTCGGCGAGGAGCATCGCGGCGTGCGGGGCGGGGCCGAGACCTGCGAACTCGACCACCTTCAGTCCCGCGAGGGGACCCTGCTTCGAATCAGTCATGAATGCACGTTAACTTGCCCGTAGGCTGGGCGGGTGACCTGGCTCTCGATTCACGACCCCGAAGGCGACGTGCGGGCGAATCTCGTGCTCGCGCACGGCGCGGGCGGCAACCGCGACCAGGCGATGCTGCGGCTGCTGGGCGAGGAACTCGCGCAGCGCGGCGTCCGCACGGTACGCATCGACCTCCCGTTCCGGCGGCTGCGGCCGAAAGGGCCGCCGTCGCCGTCGGGCCAGCCGGCCGACCGGGCCGCCTTCGCGGAGACGGCCCGGCTCCTGGAACTGGAGGGCCCGATCCTGTGGGGCGGGCACAGCTACGGCGGGCGGATGGCGTCGATGGCCGTCGCGGAGGGACCGGAGCGGCCCGACGGCCTGCTGCTGCTCTCGTACCCCCTGCACCCGCCCGGGCGGCCGGAGAAGGCGCGCACGGCGCACCTGCCGGACATCACCGTCCCGACGGTGCTGGTGCACGGCCGGCGCGACCCGTTCGCGTCGCCGGAGGAGATGGCGGAGGCGGCGGCGCTCATCGGCGGCCCGACGACGACCGTCGAGGTCGCGGCCGCGCACGACTTGGCGCCCGCGAAGTCCGGCGCGCCGGCGAAGGCCGCCGACGCGGTGATCGCGCTGCTCGATCAGGCGAACGCGTAGTCCTCGATCGGGAACGTGCGGGCGTCGCGCCGGGCGCCGATCACGGAGCTCGGCCGCAGCAGCGTCGCCTCGCCGTGCGGGTCGAAGTAGTAGCTGCGGCTGCCCTCGCACGCGCCGAGCTGGAAGACGGACCGCCCGAGCCGCGACGACATCGTCTCCAGGAACTTCGCGTTCGCCTGCTCCGTCACCTCGACGGTGCGCGCGCCGGTCCGGTCGATCTCGTCGAAGACGCGGCGCAGATGCACCATCTGCGCCTCGATGGTCCAGAAGTAGCTCAGGCCCGTGTAGCTGTACGGGCTGTGCAGGCTGAAGAAGTTGGGGAACTTCGGCACGGCCATGCCCTCGTAGGCCTGGAAGCGTCCCTCGCGCCAGAACTCGCCGAGGTTGCGGCCATCGCGGCCGGTCACGTCGATCGCCGGGAAGTTCTTCTCCCACAGGGAGAACCCCGTGGCGAGCACGAGGGTGTCGAGCTCGTGGACGGTGCCGTCGGCCATCTCGATGCCGTGCGGCAGCACCCGGGCGATGGACGAGGCCTCGAGGATCACGTTGTCGCGGCTGAAGGTCGGGAAGTAGGTGTTGGAGAAGGTGGGCCGCTTGCAGCCGAAGGAGTACGACGGGGTGAGCGCCGCCCGCGTCGTCGGGTCCGAGACCTGCGCGCGCAGGTGCGCCTTGGCGAGCAGCGCCGCGACGTCGTTGAACCGGTGGCCGTACTTGTAGTTGAGCACGCCGACGATGCTGAGCACCTCGAGCGCCGTCGAGTTCGCGAGCCGCGCCGCGCGCTGCGTCACGGGGAGTCGGCCGAACAGGGCCTTCACCGGGCCGGGGACCTCGAAGTCGACCTTGGGCACCACCCAGATCGGGGTGCGCTGGAAGACCGTGAGGTGCCCCGCGACCTTCGCCAGCTCCGGGACCAGCTGCACGCCGGTCGCGCCGGTGCCGATGATCCCGATCCGCTGCCCGGCGAGGTCGGCGTCGTCGTCCCACTTCGCGCTGTGGATGACGGTGCCGGCGAAGTCGTCGATGCCCTCGATGTCGGGGAGCTTGGGCTGGCTGAGGAACCCCGTCGCGGTGATGAGGTAGCGGGTGCGGAGCTTCTGCTCGAGGCCGCCGTCGCGCACGACGGTGACCTCCCACTCGGCGGCCTGCGGGTCCCACGCGGCGCCGGTGACGTCGACGCCGAAGCGCATCAGCGGCCGCAGCCCGTACTTGTCGGCGACCCGGCTCGCGTAGGCCTTGAGCTCGGAGCCGGGCGCGTACAGCCGCGACCAGTTCGGATTGGGCTCGAAGGAGTACGAGTAGGTGACCGAGGCGATGTCGACCGCGAGGCCCGGGTAGTGGTTGACGTGCCACGTCCCGCCCAGGTCCTCCTCGCGCTCGAGGATGAGGATGTCGCTGCGGCCGCGGCCGAGCAGCTCGATCGCGGCGCCCATGCCGCCGAAGCCGGCTCCCACGATGATGACGTCGTGCGCCATGTCCGCTCCCTCCATGTCCACTCGGTTTTTGTGAGCGGAACGTCAGTTGAAATCTAAATCAGTGTAGAACCTGGCTTTGCCCCTCGCATCCTGCTCAGGGCGGAGAGAGCCCGGCCCGCGCGGTCAGCAGCACGGCACCCAGCACCGCTCCCCCGACGGTCGTCGCCGCGAACAGCGCCACCCACGCGCCGCCCGGGATCCGGGTCAGCCGCGCCAGCTGGTCGGCGTCGCTCTCGTGACCGAGCCCGCGGCGGCGCAGCCCCTGCAGCTCGACGACGGCGCGCGGCGCCCCGAACAGGAGGAACCACGTGCCGAGGTGGGCCAGCGCCACCTTCACCTCGGGCGTCGCCGACCAGGAGACGGCCACCACCACGGCGGCGGCGAGGAGCACCACGTACAGGCCGAAGACGTTGCGGATCTGCAGGAGCAGCAGCGCCAGCAGCAGCACCGCGGCCCAGAGCGCGGCCAGGGCGTAGCCGCGGGAGAGCAGCACGGCGGCGACCAGGCCGACCGCCGTCGGCGCCGGGTAGCCGGCCGCGAACGTCGCGACCATGCCGGGCCCCCGGGGTCGCCCGCGGGAGACGGTGAGCCCGGAGGTGTCGGAGTGCAGGCGGATGCCGCTGAGCCGGCGCCCGCAGACCACGGCGGTCACGGCATGGCCGCCCTCGTGGGCGATGGTCACCACGTGCCTCGCCCGTCGCCACGCGGGCCGCGACAGGACCAGGACGAGGGCCGCGACGGCCGTGCCGGCCAGGACGGCGGCGCTCGGCGCGGGCGACCGGACCGCGATGTCGGCGACGACGCGGTCCCACGCGTGGGCGAGGACATCGGGGAGCGTGTGATCCACCGGATGCACGGTAGTCAGGGCCGCTGTGGGGACGCTGAGTCCGCTCTCTCCCGGCCCGTGCGGTCGATAGTGCCCGCTGGGCGGGCAGAATCCACCGCACGCTCGGCCGATAACCTGGACGCATGAGCCTCACCCCCCATTCGAGCCGCAGCCAGATCGTCACCGTGACCGAGGTGATCGACGAGACGGCGCTCGCGAAGTCCTTCGTCTTCGACGCGGAGTGGGACTACCGGCCCGGACAGTTCGTCACGGTGCGGGTCCCGTCGGAGCGCACCGGGTCGGTCGCCCGCTCCTACTCGCTGTACACCTCCCCCTTCGACGACGCGAAGCCCGGCGTGACCGTCAAGCGGACCGTCGACGGCTACGCCTCGAACTGGCTCTGCGACAACGTCGCCGTGGGCGACGAGCTCGAGGTCCTGCCGCCGTCGGGCGTCTTCGTGCCGGAGAGCCTCGACGTGCCGCTGCTGCTGCTCGCGGCGGGCAGCGGCATCACGCCGATCATGTCCATCCTGGCGGCCGCGCTCAAGGCCGGGACGCAGCCGATCACGCTGCTGTACGCGAACGCCGACCCGGACGCCACCATCTTCCGCTCGGAGATCGCGCGGCTGGAGGCGGAGCACGAGCGGCTCACGGTGATCTGGTGGATGGAGTCCGAGCGCGGCGTCCCCGACGCCGACATGCTGGCCGCGCTGCTCACGCCGTACCACTCGCGCGCGACGTACCTGTGCGGCCGCGACGAGTTCATGGCCGCCTGCAAGGAGGCCGCGCGGGTGATCGGGACCCCGCGGGAGCAGGTGCACCAGGAGATCTACGCCTCGCTCACCGGCGACGCCTTCGCCGACATCGTGCCGCACGAGGTCGAGGTCACGGCGGACGCGCCGCAGGTGACCGTCCACAACCTGGGCGCGACCTTCACCGTGCCGTGGCCGGAGGGCGAGTCGCTGGTGGACGTGCTCATCAACAACGGCCACGACGTGCCCTACTCCTGCCAGTCGGGCGAGTGCGCCACGTGCCTGTGCAAGCTGACGAAGGGCACCGTCGCGATGGCGGTGACCGACGGACTGGACCCCGACGACGCCGAGGACGGCTACATTCTGGGGTGCCAGGCGAAGCCGACGTCGCCGGAGTTGGAGGTCGAGTACTGATGCGGATCCGCGGAGCGGTGCTGGAGGAGATCGGGCGCGCGCGTCCGTACGCGCAGTCGACCCCGATCTCGGTGAGCGAGCTGGAGCTCGCGCCGCCGGGCCCCGGCGAGCTCCTCGTACGCATCGAGGCTGCGGGACTGTGCCATTCGGATCTGTCGGTGGTCGACGGCAACCGCGTGCGCCCCGTGCCGATGCTGCTGGGCCACGAGGCGGCCGGCATCGTGGAAGCGTTGGGCGAGGGCACGTCCGGAGTCGCGGTCGGCGACCGTGTGGTCATGGCCTTCCTCCCCCGCTGCGGCGAGTGCGCGAACTGCCGCACCGACGGCCAGCTTCCGTGCACGCCGGGCAGCGTCGCCAACAACGCCGGCGAGCTGTTGGGCGGCGGACGCCGCCTCTCCCGCGACGGCACGGAGGTGCACCACCACCTCGGCGTCTCCGGCTTCGCGACGCACACCGTGGTGGACGCCCGCTCCGTGACCCCCGTGGATGCCGATGTGCCGCCGGAGATCGCGGCCGTCCTCGGCTGCGCGGTCCTCACCGGCGGCGGCGCGGTGCTCAACGCCGGCGCACCGTCGAACGGCGACGACGTGATCGTCGTCGGCCTGGGCGGCGTGGGCATGGCCGCCGTCCTCACCGCCCTGTCCCTGCAGGCCGACGGTGCCGTCGGCCGCGTGATCGGCGTCGACGCGCAGCCCGCGAAGCTGGAGCAAGTGCGGGCCCTCGGCGCCGACGCCGCCTACACCCCTGCGGAACTCGCCGAGGCCGGCGTGCGCGCGCCCGTCGTGATCGAGGCGGCGGGCCACCCGAAGGCCTTCGAATCCGCGGTCGCGGCCACCGCCGTCGGCGGCCGGACGGTGACCGTCGGGCTGCCGAATCCCGCTGCGCGGTCGGAGATCAGCCCGCTCGTGCTCACCGCGGAGGCCCGCACCATCATCGGCAGCTACCTCGGCTCCGCCGTCCCCCAGCGCGACATCCCGCGGTACGTCGAGCTGTGGCGCGCCGGCCGCCTACCGGTGGAGAAGCTGATCAGCGGCGTCATCACCCTCGATGAGATCAACGAGGGCATGGACTCCCTGGCCGACGGCGCCGCCGTCCGCCAGGTGATCCGGTTCTGACCTACGCGTCGGGAGCCTCCGGCGGCGACGCGGGCCGCGGCCAGTCCGTCGGGCGCTGCTGGGCGTCGAGGCCACCGTCGGCGAAGACGACGGAGCCCACGCAGTAGCCCGAGTCGGGGCCGAGCAGGAACTGCGCGAGCGCGGCGATCTCCTCCGGCTTCCCGGCGCGGCCGGCGGGGATCAGCTCGAGGAAGGCGTCCATCGCGGCGCCGAGCTGTGGGTCGGCGCGGCCGGCCTGCGTCATCGGGGTGTCGATGAGCCCCGGCGCGATGGCGTTGAGCCGGATGCCCTGCCGCACGTACTCGGCGGCGTGCGTGCGCACGAAGTACGCGAGGGCGGCCTTCGTCGCCGGGTAGGCCAGGATCGAGGCGTACTCGCCGTAGGAGTCGGCGAGGTCCGCCGCGGCGTGCTCGTCACCGTCGAGGCACGTCTGCGCCAGCTCCAGGGGCCAGCCAGGCTGCGTGGTCGTGGAGTTCGAGCTCACCAGCAGCGCCGACGACGGCCCGCGCGCGAGCAGCGGCCGCAGCCCCACGAGCAGGTCGACGGCCCCGAAGTAGTTCACCGCGACGACCGACGAGCCCGACCGTCCCGCCGCGGGCCCGAGGCCCGCGAACGCGGCGAACCCCGCCAGCGGCGCCGACCCGACGAGCTCGCCGACCCGGGCGACGGCCTCGAACCGGCCCCCGGGCGTCCCCAGGTCGGCCTCGACGTCGGTCCCCCGCAGGTCGACGCCGATGACCCCGTGCCCCGCGGCGTGCAGCCGCTCCGCCGTCGCCGCGCCGAGTCCCGACGCCGCTCCTGTGACCACGTACATGCTCATGACCCCATCCTTCCCCCTGCGAACGGCCTTCCGGCAAATCGGGTGACATCCGTCCCTGCCCGGTTTAGCGTGAACCCACGCCGACGAGAGGAGACACCATGACCGCCGACGGTATCGCCGACAAGTTCAAGGAAGCACTCGAACGCAAGAACGCGTCGAATCGCAAGGGTTCCGCCCACCTGGACGGGGCTGCCAAGCCGCAGACCCCGCACGGGTCGGAGAGCCACCAGCAGCAGTTCCGCCGCAAGAGCGGATAACCCGGAGCGACACGGAGGCCCGGCGAATCCACAGGGGTGCGCCGGGCCTCCGGCGTTCCCCCGCCCGCGCCGCGTCCGATAGACTTGCGATCGCACTACGACGGTCGCGCGAGGAGGGCGTCATCGACCTTCCCATTCTGATCCCCGTACCGATCGTGCGCCGCCCGGTACCGGAGGGCGCGCCACCGGAAAACCCTGTGATTCACCAGGTCCGCGGCGTCATCGCCTCGATCCTCGGGTCGCTCCGCGGCGGTCCGCACCTCCCGGAGTCGGGCCTGAACTGGGCCTGCGCCTACCTCACACGGGGCCACAAGCCCCTGCTCATCGTGACCACCACCGACGCCGGGTGGCTGCCGCTCGGCACCATCGTCCCCGCGGGTGTCCGGGTGCTGTGGAACGTCCCCACCGCGGCGGCATGGGCCACCGTCGACGACCCGGTGCGTCAGCTGGTGGAGTTCGCGGAGGCCGAGGGGTACACGATCCACGCGGTGGCCACCACCCACCCGAGCCGCGCGCACCACATCCCGAACGGCCCGTGGAAGCTCGTCGGCGAGCGCCATCCGGGGCAGGTGCTGCCCCACCGGGTGACCCGCTTCGAGGTCGTCGCCTCCCCCGACCGCGTCGCGCACATCCGCACCCTGCACCCCGACGAGGCCGATCGGCAGTCCCGCGCGCTCCTGCGCGACCTGGAGCGGATCACCATCGAGCCCGAGTACGCGATCGGGGTCGACGAGGCCCGCACGGAGGTGCGCCGGTACCTCGCGGCCGGCCGGGAGATACCCGCGGCGGTCGGCGACCAGCTGCTGCTCGACCAGGACGCCCTCGCCGACGCACTGAACCTGGCTCGCACACCGCCCCGGTCGCTGACGGCCGGCGGGGGCCCGCCCGACGGTGCCGCGCTCCGGTCCCGGCTCGTCGAGCGCGCGCTGGTGGAGGTCACGATCGCCGCGGCCCGGCACGACCTGGAGTCCGCGGTGTACGGCTGGACCTTCGCCCGCTACCTGGCGCGCTGAGCGCCCCTCAGGGGTACGTCTTGTACCGGTCCCAGTGGCGGACGCACAGGTACTGCGCGGCGTAGAAGACCAGCTGCTGGCGCTCCCACAGGGGGAAGGCCCGCTCGTCGTTGTAGAGGTCGCGTGTCGCGCCGGCGGTGCTCGCCGGGTTCCGGTCCAGCGCGGCGCACGCGCGGTAGCCGAACCGCACCATCTGGGCGTCGGTGGTCCGATCGCCGAAGGGCTTCGTGAAGTCGTGGAGGTTCTTCGTGACCACGACGAACCGGCCCTCGTCGAGCCGGCCGTCCGCCTGCGCGGGCGCCTGCACCAGTGCGGCGCAGCCCAGCGCCGCGGCCACGACCGCCACCGCCCTCATCAGCTTCGGCATCGTCTCGCTCCTCGCCTCCGGTGGGCCGGGGCCCACATCTCGTGGCGATTATGGCCGATGGCGGCCCCGCGCGACGGCGTTTCCCGGACCCCGGGCACCGGCAGCGTCGGACCCCGGAAACGCGGAACGGCGCCCCTCCCCGAAGGGAGAGGCGCCGTTCACGGCTGGTTACCTAGATCAGGCGATGATCTTGGTGACGCGGCCGGCACCGACGGTGCGGCCACCCTCGCGGATCGCGAAGCGCAGGCCCTCGTCCATGGCGACCGGCTGGATGAGCTTGACGCTCATCTCGGTGTTGTCGCCGGGCATGACCATCTCGGTGCCCTCGGGGAGGGTCACGACGCCGGTCACGTCCGTGGTACGGAAGTAGAACTGCGGACGGTAGTTGTTGAAGAACGGGGTGTGGCGGCCGCCCTCGTCCTTCGACAGGATGTACGCCTGGCCCTCGAACTCCGTGTGCGGGGTGGTGGTGCCCGGCTTCACGACGACCTGGCCGCGCTCGACGTCCTCGCGCTTGAGGCCACGGACCAGCAGGCCGACGTTGTCGCCCGCCTGGCCCGAGTCGAGCAGCTTGCGGAACATCTCGATGCCCGTGACGGTGGTCTTGGTCGACTTCTCGCGGATGCCGACGATCTCCACCTCCTCGTTCACGTTGATGATGCCGCGCTCGACGCGACCGGTGACGACGGTGCCACGACCGGTGATCGTGAAGACGTCCTCGACCGGCATCAGGAAGGGCTTGTCGGTCTCACGCTCGGGGTCCGGGATGGACTCGTCGACGGCGTTCATCAGCTCGACGATCGACTCGACCCACTTGGCATCGCCCTGCAGGGCCTGGTAGCCGGAGACGCGGACGACGGGGGCGTCCTCGTCGAACTCCTGCGAACCCAGCAGCTCGCGGACCTCCATCTCGACGAGCTCGAGGATCTCCTCGTCGTCGACCATGTCGCACTTGTTCAGGGCGACCAGGATGTAGGGCACGCCGACCTGGCGGGCGAGCAGCACGTGCTCACGCGTCTGGGGCATCGGGCCGTCGGTGGCGGCCACGACGAGGATCGCGCCGTCCATCTGAGCGGCACCGGTGATCATGTTCTTGATGTAGTCGGCGTGACCCGGCGCATCGACGTGAGCGTAGTGGCGCTTCTCGGTCTGGTACTCGACGTGCGAGATGTTGATCGTGATGCCACGAGCCTTCTCCTCGGGCGCCTTATCGATCTGATCGAACGCCGAGGCCTCGTTGAGGTCCGGGTACTTCTCGGCCAGAACCTTGGTGATGGCAGCCGTCAGGGTGGTCTTGCCGTGGTCGACGTGACCGATGGTGCCGATGTTCACGTGCGGCTTGGTCCGCTCGAACTTCGCCTTCGCCACTTTGTGTCCTCCTGGACTTGAGTAGCCTGCGGGCCGGTTGCCCTGCAGGGGTCTTTCTTACTGGTTGGTTTCGACGCCGAGGCGCCAGGCGCGTGAGCGCCACGCTCCGGAGAGCGGGGAGATCTACTCCCCGTTCACCTTCGCGATGATCTCCTTCGACACGTTCGCCGGAACCTCGGCGTACGAATCGAAAACCATGGAGTAGTTCGCCCGGCCCTGGGTCTTCGACCGGAGGTCGCCGATGTAGCCGAACATCTCCGACAGCGGGACCTGAGCCTTCACGAGGCGGGCACCGCTGCGTTCCTCCATGGCCTGGATCTGGCCACGGCGGGAGTTGAGGTCGCCGATCACGTCACCCATGTAGTCCTCGGGGGTCGTGACCTCGACAGCCATGATGGGCTCGAGGATGACGGGACCGGCCTGACGGGCGGCCTCCTTGAAGGCCTGCGCGCCGGCGATCTTGAACGCCATCTCGGACGAGTCCACGTCGTGGTACGCGCCGTCGAGCAGCGTGACCTTGACGTTCACCAGCGGGTAGCCGGCGAGCACGCCGTACTGCATCGCGTCCTGCGCACCGGCGTCGACCGAAGGGATGTACTCCTTCGGGACGCGGCCACCGGTCACGGCGTTGACGAACTCGTAGGTGGCGCCGTCCTCGGCGTCCTCCAGCGGCTCCAGCTTGATGATGACGCGCGCGAACTGGCCCGAGCCACCCGTCTGCTTCTTGTGGGTGTACTCGTGCTTCTCGACGGGACGACGGATCGTCTCGCGGTAGGCCACCTGCGGCTTGCCGACGTTGGCCTCGACCTTGAACTCGCGACGCATGCGGTCGACGAGGATGTCGAGGTGCAGCTCGCCCATGCCGCCGATGACGGTCTGGCCGGTCTGCTCGTCGAGCTCGACGGAGAACGTGGGGTCCTCCTCGGCGAGCTTCTGGATCGCGACGCCGAGCTTCTCCTGGTCGGACTTGGTCTTCGGCTCGATCGAGACGTTGATGACCGGGTCCGGGAAGGACATGGACTCGAGCACGATCGGGTTCGCCGGATCGCAGAGGGTGTCACCGGTCGTGGTGTTCTTCAGACCGATCATCGCGTAGATGTGACCGGCGGTCGCATCCTCGACGGGCATCTCCTTGTTGGCGTGCATCTGGAAGAGCTTGCCGATGCGCTCCTTGTTGCCCTTCGTGGCGTTGAGCACGCCGGTGCCCGAGTCGATGTGACCCGAGTACACGCGGACGAAGGTCAGCTTGCCGAAGAACGGGTGCGCGGCGATCTTGAAGGCCAGGGCCGCGAAGGGCTCGTCCTTGCTGGGCTTGCGCGAGAGGATCTTCTCCTCGTCGCCCACGGCGTGCCCCTCGATGGAGGGCACGTCGAGCGGGCTGGGGAGGTAGTCGATCACGGCGTCGAGCATCGGCTGGACGCCCTTGTTCTTGAACGCCGAGCCGCACAGCACGGGGTAGAGCTCGCGCGCGACGGTGAGCTTGCGGATCTGAGCCTTGATCTCGTCGATCGAGAGCTCCTCGCCGGCGAAGTACTTCTCCATCAGAGCCTCGTCGGACTCGGCGACGGTCTCGAGCAGCTTCTCGCGGTACTCGGCGGCCTTGTCGGCGAGGTCGGCGGGGATCTCCTCGATGGTCGGCTCGGCGCCGATCTCGACGACGCCGCGCCAGGTGATGGCCTTCATCTCGAGCAGGTCGACGACACCGTCGAACTCGTCCTCGGCGCCGATCGGCAGCTGCAGGACGAGCGGCTTCGCACCGAGGCGGTCCTCGATGGTGCGCACGGTGAAGTAGAAGTCGGCGCCCAGCTTGTCCATCTTGTTGACGAAGCAGATACGCGGGACGTCGTACTTCTCAGCCTGACGCCACACCTGCTCCGACTGGGGCTCGACGCCCTCCTTGCCGTCGAAGACGGCGACGGCGCCGTCGAGCACGCGGAGCGAACGCTCCACCTCGACCGTGAAGTCGACGTGCCCGGGGGTGTCGATGATGTTGATCTGGTTCTTCTTCCAGAAGCAGGTCACGGCGGCGGAGGTGATGGTGATACCCCGCTCCTTCTCCTGCTCCATCCAGTCGGTGGTCGAGGCACCGTCGTGGGTCTCACCGATCTTGTAGTTCACACCGGTGTAGAAGAGGATGCGCTCGGTCGTGGTGGTCTTACCGGCATCGATATGCGCCATGATGCCGATGTTGCGGACCTTCGTGAGGTCGGTAAGCACTTCCTGTGCCACGGTGGTAAGCCTCGTTCTCGTAAAAGGATGGTTGGAACTCCGGTGTCCCGCGGGCCGGCCGGTGGGGCCGGCCCGCGGGATCAGATCACCAGCGGTAGTGCGCGAACGCCCGGTTGGCCTCGGCCATCTTGTGGGTGTCCTCGCGACGCTTCACGGAAGCGCCCAGGCCGTTGCTCGCGTCGAGGATCTCGTTGGCGAGCCGCTCGACCATGGTCTTCTCGCGACGCTGCCGCGTGAAGGTCACCAGCCAGCGCAGCGCGAGGGTGTTGGCACGACCGGCCTTCACCTCGATCGGCACCTGGTAGGTGGCGCCACCGACGCGGCGGCTCTTCACCTCGAGCGACGGGCGGACGTTGTCGAGCGCCTTCTTGAGGGTGAGAACCGGATCGGTGCCGGTCTTCTCACGGGTGGCCTCGAGCGCGCCGTAGACGATGCGCTCGGCGGTCGACTTCTTGCCGTCCAGCAGCACCTTGTTCACGAGCTGCGTGACGACCTGCGAGCCGTAGACGGGGTCATTGACGACGGGGCGCTTGGGCGCCGGTCCCTTACGAGGCATCAGCCCTTCTCCTTCTTCGCGCCGTAGCGGCTCCGCGCCTGCTTGCGGTTCTTGACACCCTGGGTGTCGAGCGAACCGCGGATGATCTTGTAGCGAACACCCGGGAGGTCCTTCACACGACCGCCACGGACGAGCACCATCGAGTGCTCCTGAAGGTTGTGACCTTCGCCGGGGATGTACGCGGTGACCTCGACCGAGCTCGTCAGGCGGACGCGGGCGACCTTACGGAGAGCCGAGTTCGGCTTCTTCGGGGTCGTGGTGTAGACGCGGGTGCAGACGCCACGACGCTGCGGCGAGCCCTTCAGGGCGGCCACCTTCGTCTTGGAGGCCTTGTCCCGGCGGCCCTTGCGGACCAGCTGGTTGATAGTTGGCATAGAAGCGCTGTTTCCTTCGTTTCGGCTGTCGCCGGCCACACGGCCGGCTCTTCCTACTGCTGCGGTTGTAGCTCCGGGCAAGTCGCGCACCCCGTGAATGGAGTGTCCGATCTTCCGCAGCGCGGCCCCACCGGCTTCGGCGACTCGCGTCGTTTCCGCTGGTCAGTCCCGTTTCCGGGAAGTAGCTACCCGCCTCGCACGTACCCCGAGGTCGGGCGTGTCGCGTGTCCGTGGGCGGTTCCGGAGGTCCGGCCTAGCCATGGACACGTGTGAATAGTCCTGGTTACCCAGGCACGGCGACCTAGCTTACCCGCCTGAACTCACACTGGTCAAAATGCATTGCCTACAGGCCACGATAGTCGCGCACGGACACCCGCGGCCCGCGGCGTTCACGGTCGACGCCCGCGCGGACCAGCAGCCGGATCACCCGTCCGCGCTGGCCGCGGTACGGCTCGAGCACGTCGAGCATTCCGGCATCGTCCAACGCCTCGCCCGCGAGCGCTATTCCCACGATCCGCGGCAGGTGGTAGTCGCCCACGGGCACGGCGTCCGGGTCGCCGCACGCCCTGCCCAGCAGGTCACCGACGGTCCACGGTCCGATGCCGGGGAGGGCCCCGAGCTTCGCGGGCCGGTGCTCGACCTCGACGGCGCTCGCCCCGACGATCGTGCGCATCCGCACGGGCTCGACGCCGGCGCGGTGCCACTCCCATGCGGGGATCGCGGCCCACTCGGCACGCGGCGGCGGCACCTGCAGGCCGGGACCGCCCGTCGGGCCCGGGGCGACCGTGCCGAATCGTCGGACCAGGTACCGCCACGAGGGCCACGCCTCGGCGCCCACGACCTTCTGCTCCAGCACCGTCGGAACGAGGGCCTCCCAGACCCGGTTCGAGCGGGTCAGCCGCAGGCCGGGCGAGGCCGCGACGGCCCGCTCGACGACGGCGTGGCGCGGGACCAGGGCCGACGGTTCGTCGTCCGCGCCGGCCATCGCCGGGGCCTGGTCGAGGAGCCAGTCCGCACCGCTCCCCCAGGCCCGCGCGGTCATCCTCCCGCCGGCGAGGTGCAGCCGGAGCGTCCCCGGCCCGTCCGGGGTGTGCACGGCCCGCCAGAGCGCGCCGTCGGGCGTGCGCGCGTAGGCCGGATCGCCCGCGCCGCGGCGGAGCACGCCGACGGTGCCGTGCAGGTCGAGGTGGTACCCCGGGGCCCATGAGCGTTCTGCCGTCACCCGGCGAGGCTACGCCGCCCGGTGCCGGTACTTCTCCTCGTACACCTGCGCGCGGCGACGGTGCTCGGCGAGCTGGCTGCCGCTCTCGGTGTGCGGGTCGATCCCGTTGTCGGCGAGCAGTTCCTGCAGGTAGATCGAGCGGAGGCCGCCGACGAAGACGATGGCCGGCAGGGCCATCATCCCGACGAGCGCCAGCTTGACCCACAGCGGCGAGGGCAGGATCAGCGCGACGACGAGGAAGGGGACGAACATCAGTGCCCCGCGGATGAAGAAGCGACGGTTGTGGCCGGGGCCGGTGGCGTCGTTGACCACCCAGTCGTGCATGGAGTCGGGCAGGCGCATCCCCATGAGGTACTTCACCCGCTGGACGAGGTTCGGTGTGGTTTGTGGAGTGTGCGTGGACATGCCCCCAGGTTACGCCGGTGTGACGCAGGTCACAATCGAGCGGAAGCGGGTCATCGCTCCGCGCTGCGCCGGTAGGCGAGCGCCGCGGCGCCGGCGAAGACGGCGAACCAGACGACCACGTTGACGACGGCCGCGGCCAGCGAGGTGTGGGCTCCGGTGAGGGTCTCGCCGCCGGTCAGCGGGTACCGGGCGAGGGCGGTGATCCCGTACATGGGCGTGAACTGCGCAGCGGTCAGCATGCCGCCCGAGAGCGGGAAGAAGACGTTGCCGCCGAAGGCGAGGACGGTGAGCAGCAGGCCCGGCACGTGCATCACGATCTCCGGCCGCAGCGCGAGGCCGAGCGCGAGCCCCAGCGCGCCGAACAGCGCCGAGCCGAGCCACGCGACGAGGAGCGACGCCACCCAGACCTGCGGCTCCGCGTCCGCGCCGGTCGCCGCGGCGAGTCCCGCGATCACGACCACCGGGAGCGCCGACACGGTCAGGGCACTCACCACTTTCGAGGCGATGTAGCCGGGCGGGCGGAGCGGCGTGAGGCGCAGCGTCCGCACCCAGCCGGTCGAGCGCTCGCCGGCGACCTGGGCGGCCGTCGTGGTGGCCGCGGCGGCTGAGCCGTAGAGCGCGAGACCGATCATCATCCACGAGGCGAAGTCGCCGTGCGCGAACCGCGCGTCCGGCCCGGCCTGGGCGTGCAGCGCCAGGTAGAGCACCACGGGCAGGATCGTGGTGATGATGAGGGTCTGCCGGTTGCGCAGCTGGCGCCGCACGTCGAGCAGCAGGAAACGGGGCGTGAGGCCCCAGGCGGGCGCGGTCGCGGCGGTCGTGGTGGTGGTCATGCCTTCTCCTCGGTGAGCTGCAGGAACGCCTCTTCGAGACCGTGAGTGCGGGTCTCCACGTCGCGGGCGTCGGTGCGGGTGAGCAGGAAACGGAGCGCGTCGTCGGACGTGCGCGGGTCGCCGTCGACGGCGAAGACGGTCCGCTCGCCCCGCACCTCCGCCACCCGGACGCCGGGCACGGCCGCGACGAGGGCGGCGGCGCCGTCGGGGCCGAGGACGGCGGAGACGCGGCGGCCGGTGGCGGCGGCGCGGACGTCGGCGGTGGCGCCGTCGGCGACGATCCGCCCGCCCGCGATCATCACGACGCGGTCGGCGAACCGATCCGCCTCCTCGAGATAGTGGGTGGCGAACAGGACCGTCGTGCCGCGGCGGGCGTCGGATCGGACCTCGTCCCAGAACCGGCGCCGCGCGTCGACGTCCATACCGGCGGTGGGCTCGTCGAGGACGAGCAGGTCGGGCTCGGCGAGCAGGGCCAGGGCGAACCGCAGGGCCTGCTGCTGCCCGCCGGAGCACTTCCCGACGGTGCGCCGCCGCAGGTCGCCGAGGCCGGCGCGGGCGATCGCGGCGTCGGGGTCGGAGCCCGGGTGCAGCGCGGCGATGAGGTCGACGGTGTCCTGCACGGTGAGGGTGGGCAGGAGCCCGCCCGACTGCTGCACCGCGGCGACGGTGCCGGCGTGCGTCGCGGTGCCGGAGTCGGGGGTGATGAGGCCGAGGATCATGTCGATGGTGGTGCTCTTGCCCGCTCCGTTGGGGCCGAGGAACGCGACGACCTCGCCCTGCCGGACGGTGAGGTCGACGGCGTCGACGGCGGTGAAGCGCTCCCCCGTCGCGGTCGCGTAGGTCTTGGTCAGAGATCTGAGTTCCAGTGCCGGTGTCATGCCGTCGACGATGCCGGTGACCTGCGCCGATCGGATCCACCCGCGGGTGGAGGCCGGGGTGGAGATCGTGCTGTGATATGGGTCACAGTCGGAGTAGATTCACTGCCATGCGTGTGCGGCTCTCCCTTCCCCTCGCGGCGGCTCTCGCGCTCTGCGCGGCCGCCCCGGCGTTCGGGGCGTCGCCGCCGCCGGGCGCGCTGCTCGGCGAGTTCGCGCAGAACCAGGTGGAGAACTGCGCCGCGATCTGCCCGTACGCGCTGCAGGGCGCGATCGGCGTCCCCACGGGGGTGGTCGCCGCGCCGGGCGCGGCGCTCGCCGCCGCCCCGGGCGGCCCGTTCCGGGCGCTCGGTGCGGGAGCGGCGGCGGTGACCGGGCCCGCGGACGCCGCGATGACCGGCATCATCGGCAACGACCTCAACCAGGTGGTGCCGCGGTTCCAGAACGGCGTGGTCATCGGCCTGCTCGACCTGATGCGGATCGGGGGCGGCACCGGATCGGTCGGAGCCCTGCGCACGGACCTGCTGGCCGCGCTGCAACAGCCGCTGCCGCCGGTCGCCCCGACGCCGCCCCCGCTCACGACGCCGCCGCCCTTCGGCATCACGCCGGCGCCCCAGGGTCCGGCGGAGACCGCGGCGGTGCAGGCGACGAACGCCTTCTTCGCAGCGGCCTTCTACGTCCCGGAGCTGTCGCTGCTCGGGGCGACGCAGACCGCGAACGCCGCCGCGACGACGCTCGCGGGAACCGGCGACCCGGTCGCCGCGGTGCAGGCAGGGCTGGACGCTGCGGGCGCGGTGGCGGCGGAGAACACGCGGATCCTGGAGCGGGCGCTCTCGTCGCCGTCGACGAGCGGGACCGGCGCAGGCGCGCGGTCGACGAGCTCCGACGGTGCAGCGGGCGCGGCGGACGCCGGGCAGAGCGCGGCGGCCACCGTCGACACCGGAACGAGCGCCCCCACCGTCACGAGCACCACGGACGCGGCGGACGCCACCGGGTCCGCGGACGACGGGGACTGAACCACCGCCGACTCGCTGCGGCGATCTGCGCTTCGCTCAGGCGGACTCGGCCGCGGCCGCGCGGGCCTCGATCCGCGCCCGGACCTCCGGTCGGCGGAGCGGCGGCACCGTCTTCGGCGGCTGCCGGCGCGCGGGCAGCGCGTCCAGCAACTCCTCCGTGGCGGCGGTGACCTTGGCGACGGCTTCCTCGAAGGCGTCGCGGTTGGCGTCGCTGACCTTCTGGACGCCCGAGACCTTGCGCACGTACTGTCGCGCGGCGGCCTCGATCTCCTCGTCGGTGGCGGCGGGCTCGAGCCCCCGCAGTTCAGTGATGTTCCGGCACATACTCCGACGGTAGTCCCGTCGCCCGCTCCCGTCAGCCGATGAGCGCGGCCACCTCGTCGGCGCATCCCCAACTCAGGGTCACCCCGGCGCCGCCGTGCCCGTAGCAGTGGACGACGTCGCCCTCGCGCTCGAGGCGCACCGCCGGGCGGGAGGGCCGCAGGCCGATGTTGTGTCCGAGCACCGGCGCGTCCGCGAGCTCGGGAACGAGCGCACGGGCCCGGGCGAGGATGGCGTCGGCGGTGGCCGGATCGACGGTGAGGTCCTCGGCGCCGTGGTCCTCGGTGCCGCCGACCACGATGTCGTTCGAGCGCGGGACGACATAGGTGGTGACGCCGAGGTCGAGCGCGGAATCGTCGATCCACCACCGGTCCACGCCCACCTGCTCGAGGTAGACCACCTGCCCGCGGACCGGCTCCAGGGTGGTGTCGCCGACGAACTCGCGCGCGCCCAGGCCGGTGGCGTTGACGACGGTGCCGTCCAGCTCCTCGAGGGACGCGACGTCCCGCTGTTCGACGGTGCCGCCGAGCTCGCGGACGCGACCCGCGAGCCACGGCAGGTAGACGGGCATCTCGATGACGGGCGAGACGAAGCTCCAGCCCTCGGCGTACCCGGGCCGCGGCGCCGGGACCCGCTCGACGGACGGCACGGCGGAGGTCCACCAGGGTTCGGGCACGGGCTCGCGGAAGATCTCGGTGCCGGGCGTCATGACGACGCCCTCGACGCCGCGCGCGGCGAGCGCGGTGAACTCCGCGAGCGTCGCGGCGGACCAGCCGGTGACCCGATTGCGGGGCTCGGCGAGGTAGGGGTACCAGACGGCGGCCGCCACGGCGGAGGTGATCGCGGGCGAGAGCTCCCGCCCGTACACGCGCACCTCGTGCCCCGCCTCGAGAAGGCGCACCGCGCACGACAGTCCGATCACGCCCGCACCGACGATCGTCACTTCAGCCATGGGAACACCCTGTCATGCCGGGCGCCGGATGCGGCGGCCGTTCCCGCGATGCCACCGCCTCTTCGCGATTGCAGCGTAGGCTCTGCGGTGGCACCACCCGATCGAATCACTCACTGACACAAGGACCTGCCATGAGCGAATACGTCGCCGTCATCTCCCTGCCCACCCGCGCCGCGACCTACGAGGAGTTCTCGGAGCTCAAGAACACCGCCGACACGTACGGGATCGTCTCGTCGGCGATCGTCGAGCGCAACGCGGACGGCACCTACGACATCCCCGAGACCACCGACGGCACCACGGGCACGGGCACGCTCAGCGGTTCCCTCATCGGCATGCTCGTGGGCGTGCTCGGCGGCCCGGTGGGCATGCTGCTCGGCATGTCGGTGGGCACCGCGACCGGCGCACTCGTCGACGCGAGCAACCTCGACGACAGCGACGACGTGATCTCACTGTTCGCGCAGCAGCTCCCGCCCGGGAACAACGCCATCATCGTGCAGACCGAGGAGCCCACGACCGATGCGCTCGACGCGCAGGTCGCCCGGGCCGGCGGCCGCATCGCGCGCCGCCCGCTCGACGAGGTGATCAGCGAGCTGGAGGCCCAGCAGGACGCCGCGGACGCCGCCGCGAAGGCCGCCCGTAAGGCGGCGCACGAGCAGAAGAAGCAGGAGCGCCACGACAAGAACGAGGACCGGATCAACGCCCTCAAGGCGAAGTTCCAGCGCGACTGAGTGCCCGTCTCGTTAGGCTCGCCGTGTGAGTGATTACGAGTTCCTGCAGGCAGCGCCGCCCGGTCCCTCCTTCGAGAGGAGCTGGCCCGTCCGCACGGGCGATGTCGACCCCGAGCGTCGGGTCCGGCTCGACGGGATCGCGCGCTACCTGCAGGACATGGCGAACGACGAGATGTTCCATCGCGGTTTCGACGCCACCGACCCGTACTGGCTGGTGCGGCGGAGCATCATCGACGTGCTCGAGCCACTGCACTGGCCGTCGGAGGTGACCCTCCTGCGGTGGTGCGAGTCCACCAGTTCGCGCTGGTGCAACATGCGGATCACGCTGCGCGGCAGTGCCGGTGGGCACATCGAGACGGAGGCCTTCTGGATCCGGTTCAGCGCGGACTCGGGGATGCCCACCCACATCAGCGACGGCGGCATGGAGTACCTGCAGCAGTACGTCACCGAGACGCGGCTGCGCTGGAAGGCGCTCAACACCGCCACGCCGCCGGAGCCGTCGGCGAGCGACTACACGGTGAAACTCCGTGCCACCGACTTCGATCCGTACCAGCACCTCAACAACGCCGCCTACCTGCAGCTCGTCGAGGACGATCTCAACGGCGACCCGCTGCTCGCCGCACCGCACCGCGCCATTATCGAGTACCTCGCGCCGATCCCGCTGGGCTCCAGCGTGCAGGTGCGCTCCGAGCGCGACGATGCCGGCTACCGGCAGTGGCTCTACCTGCTCGACGACGACGGAGCCCCCGCACGCAAGCCCGCCTCGGCCGTCTCCGTCGTCGCGCTCGCGGGCGAGCCCTTCGCCCCTCCCGCGCCGTGGCCGCCGGAACAGGTCGACCGGATCGAATGGCGGGACTGACGGCCCCGGAATCGGTCGAAAGGGCACGCCGCTCCCACCCCGCGTGGCGGCGCCCCCTTCGCAGGCCTAAGCTCCCTGAGGTAGATATGTAAGATCTTCTAACCTTAAGGACGGAACGGTGGCTCCGGCCCTGCTCGACACCCCCGCATCGACGCCGCACAGCGACTCGTACAAGTGGATCGCCCTGTCCAACACCACCCTTGGGATGCTGATCGCGACGATCAACAGCTCGATCGTGCTGATCGCTCTGCCCGACATCTTCAAGGGCATCCACCTGAACCCGCTGGAGCCGGGCAACACCAGCTACCTGCTGTGGATGATGATGGGTTTCCTGGTCGTGACCGCGGTGCTCGTGGTCGCGTTCGGCCGGCTCGGCGACATGTTCGGGCGGGCCCGCATGTACAACATGGGCTTCCTGATCTTCTCGGTCTCGTCGATCTTCCTGGCGGTGACGTGGTTCGACGGGCACGCCGCGGCCCTGTGGCTCATCGGTTGGCGCGTGGTGCAGGGCATCGGCGGCGCCTTCCTCATGGCGAACAGCTCGGCCATCCTCACCGATGCCTTCCCACCCGACCAGCGCGGGCTCGCGCTCGGCATCAACAGCGTCGCGGCGATCGCCGGCTCGTTCCTGGGCCTGATCATCGGCGGCCTGCTCGCGCCGATCAACTGGCACCTGATCTTCCTGGTCTCCGTGCCCTTCGGGGTGATCGGCACCGTCTGGGCGTACCTGAAACTGGAGGACCGCGGCGCCCGCGTGCCGGCGACGATGGACTGGTGGGGCAACCTGACCTTCGCCGTCGGCCTCATCGCGGTCCTGGTCGGCATCACCTACGGCATCCAGCCCTACGGCGGCCACGCGATGGGCTGGACCTCGCCGTTCGTGCTCGCCTGCCTGCTGGGCGGCGCGGCGGTGCTCGCGGTCTTCTGCGTCATCGAGCTGCGGGTCGACTCCCCGCTGTTCGACCTGCACCTGTTCCGGAACCGGGCGTTCGCATGGGGCAACGCCGCGAACCTCTGCGGCTCGCTGGGCCGCGGCGGGCTGCAGTTCATGCTCATCATCTGGCTGCAGGGGATCTGGTTGCCGCAGCACGGCTACGACTACACGCAGACCCCGCTGTGGGCGGGCATCTACATGGTGCCGATGACCGTCGGATTCCTGCTCTCCGCGCCGATCTCCGGCGCCCTCTCGGACCGGATCGGCGGCCGCGCGCTGAGTTCCGTGGGCCTTGTCATCACCGCGCTCACCTTCCTCGCGCTCATCGCCCTGCCGGTCGACTTCGCCTACTGGGCCTTCGCCGTCATCCTGTTCGTCAACGGCGTCGGCATGGGGATGTTCGGCTCGCCCAACCGCGCGGTCGTGATGAACTCGCTGCCCGCGACGTCCCGCGGGTCCGGCTCGGGCATGATGACTACCTTCCAGAACTCGGCCATGGTGCTCTCGATCGGCCTGTTCTTCTCGCTGATGATCGCGGGCCTGTCGGGCTCGCTGCCCGGCGCGATGTCGACGGGGCTCCAGGCCAACGGCGTTCCCCCGCAGTACGCCTCGGAGATCGCCGCGCTGCCGCCGGTGGCGGTGCTGTTCGCGGCCTTCCTCGGCTACAACCCGGTGCAGGAGCTGCTCGGCCCGCACCTGGCGCAGCTGCACCTCACGGCCGAGCAGACCCAGCACCTCACCGGCCTGCAGTTCTTCCCGCACCTCATCGCCGAGCCCTTCCGCTCGGGCCTGGAGCTCGCCTTCTCCTTCGCCGCCGTGGTCTGCCTCCTCGGCGCGGTCGCCTCGCTGCTGACGGGCGGCAAGAGCGCCGACGCGCCCGGCGACGCCGCAGAGACCCTCGAGTCCGAGGCCGACGACGTGGAGACGATCGCCCGGTACTGATTCAGGCGGTTCGGATCCGGTGGGTCGCCGTGTAGGCGTTGAAGTGGTCGCCGCGGACGAAGCCGAGCAGGGTGAGGCCGGCCTCGTCGGCGAGCTCCACGGCGAGCGACGACGGTGCGGATACCGCGGAGAGCACCGGGATTCCGGCCATGGCGGCCTTCTGGACCAGTTCGAAGCTGGCGCGGCCCGACACCTGGAGCACGGTGCCGCGCAGGGGCAGCCGCCCCTGCAGCAGCGCCCAGCCGATCGCCTTGTCCACGGCATTGTGCCGCCCGATGTCCTCGCGCAGCACGAGCAGCTCGCCGGAGGCGGCGTCGAACAGCCCTGCGGCGTGCAGCCCACCCGTCTTGTCGAAGACGGCCTGGCCCGCGCGGAGCCGGTCCGGGAGCGCGACGATCCGCTCGGGCGAGATGGTGACCGGGTCCTCGCGTACGTCGAAGCGGGAGACGGTGCGGACCGCGTCGATGCTCGCCTTGCCGCACACCCCGCACGAGCTGGTGGTGTAGAAGTTACGGGTCACGTGGGGCGAGGGCGCGCGGACGCCGGGCCCGAGCGCGACGTCGAGCACGTTGTACTCGTTGAGCTCCCCGCCCGTGCCGGGCCCGCCGCAGTGGATGGCGGAGCGGAACTCCTCGGCGGCGCCGATCACGCCCTCGGAGACGAGGAAGCCGGCGGCCAGCTCGACGTCGTCGCCGGGGGTGCGCATGGTGACCGCGAGCGGCACGCCCGCGACGCGGATCTCCAGCGGCTCCTCCGCGGCGAGGGTGTCGATCCGGCGCACGGGATCGCTTCCGACGGTGACCTTCTCCACCGCCCGCCGCACCGTGATCCGTCCCATGCGCCCGACGTTACACCGGGCGCCGCGCGGCGCGGCCGGGCCTAGGGAGCCTCCACGTCGTCCTCGGCCCGATTGCCGGCGGCGACCTTGTGCGCACGCAGCTCCTGGTCGAGGGCGGCGTCCAGTGCCCGGTCGAGGGCGGCGTGCGCGTTCTCGGTGCCTGCTCGGCGCATCGCGCCGAGCAGGCCGACGGCCCACGCGACGTCGTCGTCGGACGTGGGCAGCCAGCCCGGGCCGCGGCGGCGGTCCACCTCGTCGTGCGCGGCGGTCATGAGGATCTCGGCGGCCTCGTTCATCTTGGCGACGAACCGCTGCTGCACGTCCACGAGCACGGCGAGGTCCATGCCCTTGGCCACCAGGCGCGCGAGGTTACCGATGATGTGCCGGTCGGCCGCCTCGTACCGCCCCGGTTCCGTGGTCTCCGTGACGATGCCTGCGCCGAGGAGTGCGGAGAGCGCGTCCTCGTCGAGCGGCCCGAGCCGCGCCTCGAGCTCCTCCCGGCTCAGCACGGGCCGCTTCGCCGAGGCCCACGGCTCGTCGAGGATCTCGTTCAGGTCGAGCGCATCGCCGATCCGGGCGCCGGGGTTGGTGAGGAAGGTGGCGATGTGCCCCAGGTTGAAGCCGTTGCCGAGCAGCTTGTTGATGGCCAGCAGGTTGCGCAGGTGCTTCTCGGTGTAGATCGCGACCCGGCCGCGGCGCAGCGGCTGGGGCAGGAGCCCGCGCTCCTGGTAGCCCCGGATGTTGCGCGTCGTCGTCCCCGACACCCGGGCCAAGTCGTCGATCCGGTACTCGGTCATGCCCGCATGCTATCCGGCCGCGACCGCCGCACCCGCCTCCTCGTGCACCAGGATGCGGTAGTCCCGCAGGTCGACGGTGCGCAGCTGGCCCACGTACTGCGAGGCGAAGCCCGGGTACATGGTGGCGTTGAAGCCGTCGTCCGTGAGGTACCAGCTGCTGCAGCCGGAGTTCCAGGTGGTGGCGGCGAGCCGGCGCTGGATGTCGCGGTTGTACGCCTCCTGGACGTCGGCGCGCACGTCGAGCGCCTTCCATCCGTTGCGGAGCAGCTGCGCGATCGCGTCGGTGATGTAGTCGATCTGCGCCTCCATGTAGACCAGCGCGGAGCTGTGCCCGGGACCGGAGTTGGGTCCGAACGTGACGTACAGGTTCGGGTACCCGGAGACGGCGACGCTGCGGTAGGCGTAGGCCCCGCCGCTCCACTCGTCGGCGAGGACACGGCCGTCGAGTCCGGTGACGGGGACCGGCGAGCCGGTCTTGGAGACGTCGAATCCGGTGGCGAAGACGATGCAGTCGAACCGGTGCTCGACCCCCTCGACGGTGCGGATGCCCCGCGGCGCGATCCGCGCGATGGGCCACGTGACGAGCGTGCAGTTGTCGCGCTGGAGCGCCGGGTAGTAGTCGCTGGTCATGAGGAGGCGCTTGCAGCCCGCGGCGAAGTCCGGGGTGAGCTGGCGGCGGAGCCACGGGTCGCGCACCTGCAGGCGCAGGTGCAGCTTGCTGACGGCCTCCACCACGCGGGTGAGCGGGGTGTTCCACACGACGCCGAGCGCGACGGACTCGTGGCCCCAGAACCAGAGGGCGCGCGCGAGCTGCTGCGCACCGGGGATCCGCCGGTAGATCGACTTGGTGAATTCCCCCGTCTCGGTGTTGATCCGGGGCAGCACCCACCCCGGGGTGCGCTGGAAGACCTTGACGGAGGCGGCCTTCTTGACCAGCTCGGGCACGATCTGGACGCCGCTGGCGCCGGTGCCGACGACGGCCACCTTCTTGCCGGTGAAGTCGTAGTCGTGGTCCCAGCGGGCGCTGTGGATCTTGTGGCCCTCGTAGTCCTCGATGCCGGTGATCGCGGGGAAGGAGCAGTTCGCGAGGGGGCCGGAGGCGAGGATCACGGACCGGGCGCGCAGCGGCTCGCGGCCCTCGAGGGCGATGGTCCACTCCCCCGCGTCGGCGTCGTACTCGAGTCCGGTCACGGTGTGCTCGAACCTGATGTGCGGTGCGACGCCGCTGGTCTCGACCATCCGGTCGATGTAGCCGAGGATCTCGGCGCTCCCGGAGTAGGTGTGCGACCAGTCCGGGTTGGGGGCGAAGCTGTAGGAGTACAGGCGCGACGGGATGTCGCAGGCGGCGCCGGGATAGGTGTTGTCGCGCCAGGTGCCGCCGACGCGGGTGTCGCGTTCGAGGACGACGAAGTCGTCGATGCCCTTGTCGCGGAGGCGGATGGCGGCGCCGATGCCGGCGAAGCCGGCGCCGATGACGGCTACGGAGTGGGTCATGGCTGATCAGATCCTCGTCAGGCGGTGGGCTCGTAGGTCAGTTCCTGCGACCAGGTGGGCGTGCGGTGCACCAGGGGGAACGGGATGAGGGAGGTCGCCTTCACCAGCGTGTCCGCGGGCACGTGGTAGAGCCGGTTGGTGCGGTTGATCACCCAGCTGCCGTGCCAGGCCACCACGCGGAACATGGGCAGGCGCTTGATGTACTCGCTGCGGTCGCCGGCGGCGCGGTAGCGCTTCATGGCGCCGTACAGCCGCTCCTCGTCGACGCCCATATCGACGATGTTGTCGCGCATCTTGTTCAGCAGCGGGACGTAGCTGAGGAAGCCGATGAGCAGCGAGGGCTTGACCCATCCGCCGACGAAGTCGATGGTGCGCTTGCGCAGGTCCGCGTGGCCGAGCATGTCCATGACCTCGAAGTCGACCGCGAGGTGGCGGGATTCGTCGGCGTTGATCCGCTTGAACACCTCCTGCGCTACCGGGTCCTTCACCTCGTCGGTGATGAACTTGATGAGGGCGCCGTCGAGGGCGACCTCGAGCATGGGGATCACGGTGCCGAGGAAGGAGAGCGACATCCCGTCGGAGTGCTGGTCGAGCCAGTTGATCACGAGCTGCACGTTGATGTTCGGCGACGGGATCTCGTCGTCGTCGAGCATGCCCCACCGGCGCATGAGGGCGAGCTCGGCGTTGGCGTGCTTCTGCTCCTCCGCGTGGAAGTGCTCGTAGATGCTCTTGAGGGTGGGCGTCGGGGCCTTGCGCGCCATCGCGGCGAAGCCGCGGGCGCCCACGTTCTCGATCCACATCAGGTCGGAGAGGAAGGGCTTGAGCTTGGCGTGCAGCTCGGGGTCGATGAGCTCGGCGCCGGGTGCGTCCCAGTCGATGTCGACGAGGGCCCACTGCCGATCCTTGATCATCTGGAGCATGTTGTCGAGGTCCATGGCCATGAGAGCGGTCCTTTCGGGGTGGCGGAGAGGGTGTCCGGTCAGGAGGCGGGGAGCAGCCGGGTGAGCAGGCCCAGCCCGCGGACGTAGGGCGTCGGGAAGTGGCGCTTGAGGTGCCAGATGACGTTCGCGTCCAACTGGGGCACCACGTAGAGGCGGCCGAGGTCGAGTGCGTCGAGGGTCTGCGCGGCGACCCCGTCGGGCGAGATGCCCGTGAGCTTCATGAGGGCGCCGGCGAGGTTCTTGCTGCCCTCGGTGATCCGGCCGTCGCGCGCGACATTGGTCTTGACGAAGGTGGGGCACAGCACCGTCACGTTCACGCCGGTCCCGGCCAGCTCGGCGGCGAGGGTCTCCGACAGCGACATGACGCCGGCCTTGGAGACGTTGTACGGCCCCATCGACGGCGCGGCCGCGAAGCCGGCGGCGGAGGCGACGTTGATGATGCCGCCGCGGCCCGCCTCGCGGAGCATCGGCGCGAACAGCTCGCAGCCGTGCACCACGCCCCACAGGTTGATGCCGAGGGCCCAGTTCCAGTCGTCCAGCCCGATGTCGCCGACGGGGCGGCCGCCGATGCCGACGCCCGCGTTGTTGATCACGAGGGTGGGCGGACCGTCGAAGACGGTGCGCGCGAACGCCGCGAGGGACTCGACGGCGGCCCGGTCGGCGACGTCGACGACGGCGGCGTGCGCCCTCCCGCCACGGGCCTCGATGAGCCCCACGGTCTCCTTCGCGCGTCCCTCGTCGATGTCGGCGCACACGACCTCGCCTCCGCGGCCGGCGAGTTCGAGCGCGAAGGCGCGGCCGATGCCGCTGCCGGCGCCGGTGACGACGGCCTTCGCGCCGACCGTGATCGGGTCGCGGACGAGGTGGTGCAGGAGTCGGTCGATACCGAACATCAGGAGGCCTCCGAATCGGTGTGGGCGGCGGCGCGGTCGAGCCCCGCGAGGAAGTCGCGCACCCGCAGGAGCGCGGCGTCGGCCTCCGGTGCGAGCCGGGGCAGCGCCTGGAAGACGTGCATGAGGCCGGGCCAGATCTCGAGCGTGCTCGCGCCGCCGTGCGCGCGGAGCTCCCCGTCGAGGTGGCGGGCGTCGGCCGAGAGCATCTCGGCGCCGCCGGCCTGGATGAGGAAGGGCGGCAGCCGGTCCGAGCGTTGGAAGTCCAGGCGTAGGCGCGGGTGCTCCGGATCGATCCCCGCGGTGTAGAGGTCGACGAGGCGCTTCGCCGCAGCGGCGGAGATGGCCGGGTCGCGCCGCACGCGTTCCTGCTGCGCCGCGAGCGCGAAGGTGAGGTCGATGAGCGGGGAGAAGAGCACGGCGGCCGCGGGCTGCGGGCGATCGGCCGCGGCGTGCTGCAGCAGCAGGTCGCAGATCAGGTGGCCGCCGGCCGAGTCACCGGCGATCACCAGGTCCTCGGCCGCGTAGCCCTGGGTGAGCAGCCAGTTCCAGCCGGCGGCGACGTCGCCCGCGGCGGTCGGAAACGGGTGCTCGGGGGCGAGCCGGTAGTCCACCACGAAGACCGGCAGCCCGGTGACGGCGGACAGCCGCGCGGCGAGGCTGCGGTGGGTGCGCGCCGAGCAGATCGCGTAGGCGCTGCCGTGCACGTAGTAGATCGCGCGCCGGCCGTAGGTGATGCCGGGACCGAGGACCCAGTCGCCGCGGACGGGAGCCCGCACCGCGGTGACGGCGGTCCCCCGCGGGGTCGAGCCGAGCGCCCCCATGATCGCGGCGACGAGGCCGCGGGCGAGCCGGACCCCGGGCGCGTTCATCGGGATCAACCCGGTGGCCGCGCCGAATCCGTAGCGGGTCAGCGCGGCTGCGAGGTCGGAACGGGTCGTCGAGGCCGACGGGACCGGCGGCGCCGGTGTCGTTGTTCGCATGACATTCACACCACCAGCAATCGTGCCATTTGTCAATGGCACAGTTATCACGGTAGCGTCCGGGTCCCCGACGAAGGAGCAGAGCACGTGGATTCATCGACGCCCGCGACGTCGCATCCGCTCGAGATCATCGACGTGATCGAGGAGACCGCCAGCGCCGTCTCCCTCGTCTTCGCGCGTCCCGACGGGGAGCGCTTCGACTACCTGCCCGGGCAGTTCCTGACGCTGCGCGTGCCGGGCACGCCGGAGGACGGCACCACCTGGGCTCCGCGTTGCTACTCGCTCTCCAGCGCCCCCGCGCTCGATGCGCACCTGCAGGTCACCGTCAAGCGGACGGCCGGCGGCTACGCGTCGAATTGGCTGTGCGACAACGCGAAACCGGGGATGACCCTCGACTCCTTGCGCCCCGGCGGGCGGTTCACGGTGCGTGACGACCCCGATGCGCTCGTGCTGTTCGCCGCGGGGAGCGGCATCACGCCGGTGATCTCGATCCTGCGGGCCGCCCTCACGGAGTCCACCGCGCCGGTCCTGCTCGTCTACGCCAACCGGGACCGCGCCTCCGTCATCTTCGACGCGACCCTCGCGGAACTGTCGGCCGCGCACCGCGACCGGCTGCGCGTCGAGCACTGGCTCGAGTCCGAGCGAGGGCTGCCCGACACCGCTTCGCTCGCCGCTCTCCTGCCGGCGCCGACCGCCGCGACGTCGGCGTACCTGTGCGGCCCCGCCCCGTTCATGGACCGCGCCACCGAGGCCGCCGCGGCCGCGGGCATCGACAGTGCGCGCATCCACCGCGAGGCCTTCGCGTCACTGACCGGCGATCCGTTCGCCGCCGTCCCCTCAGGGGCTCCGGCCGGCGTTCCGCCATCGCCGGGCGGCGCCGCGACCGTCACCGTCGGCCTGAACGGCGAGAGCACCGTTCTCGCCTGGCCCCGCGACCAGGTGCTGCTCGACGTGCTCCTCGACGAGGGCCTCGACGCGCCCTACGTGTGCCGCGAGGGCAACTGCGGCGGCTGCGCCTTCACGCTGCGCCGCGGCGAGGTGCACATGCTGGTCAACGACACCCTCGACGACTACGAGCTCGGCAACGGCGTCCGCCTCGCCTGCCAGTCACTCCCCCGCGCCGACGATCTGGAAGCCGAGTTCGACTGACCGATGAGTTCCGGGCGCTGCGCTAGCAGCCGAGGCGGGCGGCCGTCGCGGCCGGAACGCCCTTCTCCGAGCACGAGAAGCCGCTGCCGAACGCGACGCCGCTCCACCCGCCGCCGGTGTAGCGGAACAGTAGCTTCGTGTTCTGGGGGTACGCGTCGCGCGCCGGGATGCGGGCGGTGGCCCAGTCGTCGACGCAGACGACGGAATCCACGGTGAAGGGCTTCGCGATCTGTGCGCCCCAGTTCATCTCGGCGTTGGCGCGCAGGGTCTCGGGCGTCGCCTCCGAGCAGTGCGAGACCGGCGCGGGAGCGGCTGTAGTGGAGGGCGGGGCCGTGGACGCGGCGCCACCGTCGAAGACCTGGGGCGGAACGTCCTTGTCGGGCGTCACGGCGCGGCCGGACAGCGTGTAGGTGACGATGACGGGCCCGCCCGAGACGCCGGCGGTGCTGTCGCCCGGGTTGAGCCAGCGATACGAGACCGCGACCGAGTCGTCGGTGCTGCCGACGACGCCGGTGAACGTGGTGTACCGGCTGGTCGCCGTGCCGAGATAGCCCTGGCGGTCGAAGAACAGGATCCACACGGGCGAGCTCCCCGTGCCGCCGGTCAGGTCGGCGCGCGCCCACATCAGGGCGGGGCAGGAGCCCTCCCTCGCGTCGGTGCCGCGCGTGGCGGTGAAGCCGTTGCCGCGGAACGACGGGAGCTTCGCCACGGCGTCCCGGACCGTCGCCGACCCGAGATCCAGGCACTTCCCGTTCCCGGCGGTGACCGGGCGAGTAGCGCTTCCCGGGGTGACCGGCAGCGTCGGAGCGCCCTTCCCCTGCCCGGTCCCGGCGAACGCGCTCGTCGACGGTCCCGCGAAGGTCGACGGTGCGCCTCCCGCGGTGGTGGATCCGTCGCCGCACCCGCCGGTGAGAGCGAGTGCGGCGACGAGCGCGATGGCGGCCTTCGATGTCCTGGTCATGCATTCCCCCGAACGACGGTCGGCGCAGCCCCCAGCGGTGCGCCGTCGTTCTTTCGTTCGGTGATCACCAGGTGATCGTTACCACCGTGTAGTGCAGCTCAGTCGACGACCTTCGACGCGGCGTGCTCCGAGATCCGCGAGATGCGGTCGACCGGGACGCGGATCGCCCGGCCGTCGTCGAGGCGCACGGAGGCCTCCTCGTCGTACGGCACGGAGAGGAGGGTGCCGAAGGCGGCGGGTTCCTCGAGGTATCGAACCCGGTCGCCCGGATACAGTCGCACTGCCACCACTGCTCGTTCCTTCGTCGTGCGGCCCACGCGGTTCGCGGGCCTGGCCCCACGGAGACGTTTCGCGGAGAGAACGACATGATTGCTGCCTGCATGCATGACGTGCAACCGTACATGTACGGAGCAGAACCCTTGTTTCACTTGATCGCATCAGGGCTGGGGTCGAGCTCCGGAGCCGTGACCAGTACGAACGTCCCGTCCATCACTCTCGCGACGGCGACAACCCACGTACCCCGACGGGGCGGGAGCCGGGACGCCTACGCCGCGGTCACTCCGCTGAGCTGGCTCATGGCGGCGAGCAACAGCCCCACCTGGACGGCGCCGCCGACGAGCGGCAGCCAGAACGCGGGCCGTCGCCGCACCACGAGGATCACGGCCACGACGAGGGCCACCACGTACACGACGACCCCGCCGATGTCGTTCAGCACGTACGCGGTGCCGAGCTTGTCGTAGTCGCAGTCGTTCGCGCCACACGAGTCCGTCGCCATCACCCAGAAGATGCTGAAGTAGAGGAGCCCGAGGACCCCGACCGCGTACACGACGAACAGGGCGATCGTCGCCACCAGGTCGACGATGCGCCACGCCGGCCAGTGCGTCGGTGGGGCCGGCATCGGGGCGGGATACGGCGAGCGGCAAGTGGACTGATCCATACATCGATCATGGCCATCCTGCGCGCACCGCGAATCGGTAGCAGTGCGCGTCCCGACATAGGTGGAAGTACTCACCGCGCCCCGCGGTCCCACGACGAAGTGCCCGGCCCCGATGACTGCCCGAATCCTCCGGGCACAAGAAAACCCCCTGCGAACAGGGGGTTTTGCTTGTGGCCAGAGCCGGGATCGAACCGGCGACCTACCGCTTTTCAGGCGGTCGCTCGTACCAACTGAGCTACCTGGCCGTGCCGGTAAAACCGTCACCGCCGAGTTCTTCCGAACTCGGATGGCGACCCTGACGGGACTCGAACCCGCGACCTCCGCCGTGACAGGGCGGCGCGCTAACCAACTGCGCCACAGGGCCATATGTAATTTTTCGTCTTGCGACGTACCCCCTACGGGATTCGAACCCGCGCTACCGCCTTGAAAGGGCGGCGTCCTAGGCCACTAAACGAAGGGGGCTCGCTTCGGGCGACTTGAAGCCGCTCTCCGCACCGCTTCCGTGTTCCGTTGGGAGCTGGGATAGCTTATGGCACATTCCACCCAGTTCCCAAATCGGCTGGTCAGGGGCCAGAAATCGACAGCCTCGGGCCGCGGCGATGAACAGCGGCTGAACAGCCCCGAAGCGATCACCGCGCGGGCAGGTCCATCCGCGCCAGCCGCGCCGGGTCGATGAGGGAGACCACGTCGACGATCCGGCCGCCGACCACGGTGCACGCCATGAGCCCGACCGGCTTCCCCGTGGGCCCCCAGACCAGGATCCCGGGCGACCCGTTCACGTTGACCCGGCGTGCCTCGATCCGGCTCGGGTCGCCCCGTCGAACCGCCTCGAGCACCGCGTTCGCGCCGATGGTGACCACCTCGCCGCGGGGCGTCCGGCGGGTCCAGGTGAGGTCGGGATCCAGCACCTGAAGCAGGGCCTCGAAGTCGCCGCCGCGCGCGGCGGCGAGGAAGGCGTCCACGACCGCGCGTTGCTCGCGGCGCTCGGCGATCGGCCGCGGGCCACCCTGCACCCGGCGCCGCGCCCTGCTCGCCGCCATCTTCGCGGCGTCGGGCGAACGGCCGACGATGGCGCCGACCTCGGCGAACGGCACCGCGAACAGGTCGTGCAGGACGAAGGCCAGGCGCTCGTCCGGTTTCAGCGAGTCGAGCACCACCATCAGCGCGAGCCCGACGGCGTCCGCGGCGACGGCGACGTCCTCCGGCCCCTCGTCGGCGGTGACGATGGGGTCGGCGTCGTCGAAGTCCGTCTCGGGATGCGCCGTACGGGCGCGCAGGACGTCGATGCAGATCCGTCCGACCACGCGGGTGAGCCAGCCGCCCGGGTTCTCGATCGGCGGACCGTCGTACCGATCCAGCCGCAGCCACGCCTCCTGGACCGCGTCCTCGGCGTCCGCGCGGGACCCGAGGGCGCGGGTGGCGACCGCGATCAGTCGCGGCCTGTGCTGCTCGAACTGCGCCGTACGTGTCGTGCGGTCCATCGTCGTTACCTTTCCATGCGGTGATCCGTCAGACCTGTGACGAGCCCGAACGGGCGAAGGTAACGAGAGGACACCGCCATGAACATCGCACTGTGGATCACCACCGCCGTCCTGGCCCTCGGCTTCACCGCCGGCGGCCTGGCCCTGCTCGCGCTCCCCCGCGATCGCTACCGGGCCCTCGGCGCGAACCAGCACTGGGTCGACGACTTCGGCGACGCCCACCTGAAGGCGATCGGGGCGATCAAGGTGACGGGCGGGCTGGGGCTGATCCTGCCCGCCGTCACCGGAGTGGCGACGGTGCTCTCGCCACTCGCCGCGTGCGGGCTCGCCCTGTTCATGTCGGGCGCCGCGACGACGCGGTTCCGCCGCAACGAGTGGGGGTACATGGCCGGCGACATCGTGTTCATCGCCGCCCTCGCGTTCGTGGCGTGGGGCCGGTTCGCGCTCGCGCCGTACTGACCCGTTGACCACCCAACGCGTAAGTAGTAACTTACGTATTGTGCCCGTCGCAGCCGACCCCTGGTCCGCCCTCGCCGATCCCACCCGGCGAACGGTCTTCGCGCGGGTGGCGGCGGGCCCCAGCTCGGTCACCGAGATCGCGCGGGACCTGCCGGTCAGCCGGCCCGCCGTGTCGCAGCATCTCCGCGTCCTCCTCGACGCGCACCTCGTCGACGTGCGCAAGCAGGGGCGTGAGCGCCTCTACCGACCCCGGCCCGACGGGCTGGCCGCGATGCGCCGCGAGCTCGAGGGCTACTGGACGCAGACGCTGACCACGTTCAAGCAGCTGGCCGAACAGGCCTACGCCGAAAAAGGGAATCCGTCATGAGTGCCGCATCGTCCGCCCCCACCGCACTGCAGGTCGACATCACCGTCGACGCGCCGGTCGACTTCGCGTATCGCGTCTTCACCGAGCGCTTCGACGAGATCAAGCCGCGCGATCACAACCTGCTCGCCGTGCCGATCGAGAGGACCGTGCTCGAACCGCACGTCGGCGGCACGATCTACGACGTGGGGACGGACGGGACCATCTGCACCTGGGCGCGCGTACTCGCGTGCGATCCGCCGAACTCGCTGACGATCAGCTGGGACATCAGTCCGCACTGGCGGATCGAGACCGATCCCACGCGGACCAGCGAGGTCGAGATCCGCTTCATCGCCGAGACTCCGGAGCGGACCCGGGTCGAGATCGAGCACCGTCACCTCGACCGGCACGGCGAGGGCTGGGAGCAGGCGTCCGCCGGGATCGGTGGCACCAACGGCTGGCCGCTGTACCTGGACCGCTTCCGCGCGGTCGCCGAGGGCAAGTCCGCGAAGTAGTCGCCCCTACCTCAGGAAGTCGACTTCTCGGGGCGCGGACGTGCGCCTGAGCACGTCTACGTGTCCTGGACTCGAATTCCTGAGGCATTCAGGTCGGCGACGGCCCGCGAGACGAGCTCGGCGCGCCGCTGCGGAGTGCGGGCCTTGAGCAGCGTCAGGATCACGGCGTAGCGATCGGACCGGCTCAGCGCCTCGAACGCCGCAGCGGCGGCGGGGTTCTCGGCCAGCGCCGCCTTGAGATCGGGTGGCGTCTCGGCGGTGCGCTGGGACTCGTACGCGGCGTCCCAACGCCCGTCCGCCTGCGCGGCGTCGCGCTGCGCGAAGCCCGAGGGCCGCACCCGCCCCGCGGCGGCGAGCGCCTCGAACTTCTCCACATTGATCCGCGACCAGGAGCTGGTGCGGCGGCGCGGCGAGTAGCGCTGCAGGAAGGAATCCGCGTCGTTCGACCTGCGCTGCCCGTCGATCCACCCGAAGCAGAGCGCCCCGTCGAGAGCTTCCTCGATCGTCAGCCCCGGGACGGCGGAGCCTCGTCGCGCGATCCGCAGCCACGCCTCAACGGCGTCCGCATGATGCCGATCGAGCCAGGACTCCCACTCGTCGACGGTGGCGAATTCGAGTACGTCCATCCGTGAGTCAGTCGATCGCCCGCACGACGTGGATGGTCACGATCTCGGCACGCTCGGAGTCTTCGTGCACCGTGTACCAGAGTTCGACGCCATCTCCGGGCAACTCGAGCTCGAAGGCGCCGGGCAGATCAGGCACTGCAACGGCCAGACCTGGCATGGGTTCATCGAGTAGGTGCAATACCGCCAGTTGGATCGCCCGGCGGTAGGGCTGTGGCATGGCAGCGATCTGATCCCAGGTGTTTCCGGCGAACTCGACTCGCCGATCAGGCATCGATCCCCCAGGCCTCTGCCAGTTGGTCGCGGCGGAAGGTCTTGACCGGCCCCCCTTCGGCGATGCTCTCCGCGAGTTGCCGGCGACCTTCCAGCTTGCGCAGTCGGCGAACCTCGGCCTGGAGGGCGTCGTAGCTGCCCCTGGAGATCACGACCGCCCCGGTCGCGTCGGGAGCTTCATGGTCACCGGCGATTCGGTCGAGGTGGCGTTTCAGATAGGCCGTCAACGACACGCCCTCAGCCGACGCGCTAGCCCGCAGCGCCTCGTAGGTCCGCTCGTCGACATCCCGGATCTGGATGACCTTCATGCACCCAACCTAGCATCGCAGCATGCACGACTGCATGCACTTGTTGGACGAGGTCGCACCCGGCGGCCGCACTCGGCCCGCAGCCGCGAGCGTCTCTCGTCTCCCGGCGAACTCCAGCACGCCCACATCTCGCTGAATCTCAGCGACGTCGGGCCGGCCGAAGAAACCTGTCAGTGGTGACCGCGAGAATGAGGATAAGTGCGAGTGCCCCCCGTGGGACTCGAACCCACAACCAGCCGATTAAAAGTCGGATGCTCTGCCAATTGAGCTAGGGGGGCGCGATGCGAGAGTACCAGCGCCCCGGGAACACCGAGAGTACGAGGGCATCGTGGATAGCACTCAGGTATGCGTCGACTGTAAGCGCGAGCTACGCCTGTCCGACTTCTATCGACGCAAGGGTCGCGCCAGGCCGTATCGATTCTGCCGACAATGCCAATCGGCGCGCAGCCGGGCGTACCGCCAAATCAAACCTGATGTAGGCGCTGCGGAACGCGCACGCCGAGCACGGGCGAGGGACCCCGAGCGATTCGCTGAGAAGGATCGCGTTCGTGCGCAGTCCGACCGGTTCAAGGAGAAGCGTCGCCGTCGGGCGGCCGCGCAGTCCGCGTACTACAAGGACTGGTACGCGGACAATCGAGAACGCGTGCTCGCGTTGCATCGGGCGTATCGCGACGATCCGTCCATACGTGCGACCCTCGATGCCCGCAAACGCGCGTGGTACGCAGCCCATCCTGAAAACCGGCGGCGCGAACGCCACCGGCGGGCGGCGCGCCTGAAGAACGCAACAGCGGTGCCGTTCACGAGTGACCTACTCAGTGCGCGCATGTCCTTGTGGTCGGGATGCTGGGTCTGCGGCAAGCCCTTCACCACGAATCGGGTCCTCACCGTCGATCATGTGAAGCCACTGTCGAAGGGCGGGCCGGACATGCTTGCGAACCTCCGACCCGCCTGCAAGTCCTGCAACTCCCGAAAGGGAAACCGATGGCCGTTCCCCCACGGGGCTGCAGGACTTCGTCGACAGGTCAGCTCGGCGCCGCGGCGTTGACCATCCAGTGCACGCCGAAGCCGTCGATGCACATGCCGAAGGTGTCACCCCACGGTGCCTGCACGAACGGGACGGTGACGGAGCCGCTGGCCGACAGCTTCTCCCACCACCCGGTGAGCTTCGCGAGGTCGTCGCCCGACAGGGAGACGGACACGTCGTCACCGACGTTCCGCGGCATCCCGGTCGGCGTATCGGCGCACATGAGGGTGAAGCCGTCCGCCGTGGTGAGCTGGCCGTGCATCACCTTGGTGGCGTCGGACGGATCGTGGAGCATCTCGGGCGGCATGCCCTCGAAGGTGGAGATCTCGAGCTCGCCACCGAAGACGTCCCGGTAGAACTCGAGCGCCTCACGGGCGTTGTCGGAGAAGCTGATGTAGGGGTTCAGGCGTACGGTCATGCCCCTGATTCTGCTCCCGTGGACCGACAAGTTCATACAGTTCGTCCAGCGGATTCCGCCCGTTCACCCCCGCGACCGCCCCCGCGGGCAGCCTGGCGGGATGCAGCCGATGCACATCGTCCAGTTGGCGAACTTCTACGGGCCCCGCTCCGGCGGCCTGCGCACGGCCGTGGACCAACTGGGCGCGGGCTACGTCGACCGCGGACACGCCGTCACACTGGTGGTCGCGGGCCGCGGGCACGACGACGAGGTCCTCGACTCCGGCGTCCGCCGCATCACCGTCCCGGGCCGCAAGTTCTTCAAGGTGGAGGGCTACCGGGCCGCCAGCCCGGTCCTCATCCGCCGGCTCCTCCCCCGCCTCGGCGCCGACAGCCTCGAGGTCTCCGACCGTCTCACGCTGCGCGGCATGGGCCCGTGGGCGAAGGCGCACGGCATCGGCTCGATCATGATCAGCCACGAGCGCCTGGACCGGATGATCGAACTGGGGGCACCGTCGGGCGTCGCGACCTGGGCCGCCGACGTCGCCAACCTCGGCACGGCCCGCAGCTACGACTCGGTCGTCTGCACCACCGCCTTCGCCGGCGAGGAGTTCGCCCGCGTGCAGGCGCCCAACGTCGAGACCGTGCCGCTCGGCGTCGACCTCGCGACCTTCCGCCCGGACCGCGCCACACCGCAGGCCCGGGCGCGCTGGGCGGACGGTGCGGACGTCCTCCTCGTACAGTCCTGCCGGCTGTCGATGGAGAAGCACCCGGCGCGCGGGATCGAGGTGGTGCGGGCCCTCGTGGCCGACGGTGTCCGTGCCCGCCTGGTGATCGCGGGCGACGGTGCGATGGCCGACGAGCTGCGGCGGCAGGCCCGCGGTCTGCCGGTCGCGTTCACCGGGCACCTCGCGGACCGCGACGCCCTCGCCGACCTGCTCGCGGCGGCGGACGTCGCGATCTGCCCCGGCCCGCACGAGACTTTCGGGCTCAGCGCGATGGAGGCACTGGCCTCCGGCACGCCGATCGTGGTGTCCCGCAACAGCGCCCTGGCCGACGTGACCCGCGACGGGTGCGGACTTCCGGCGGCCGACACGGGGGCCGCGTTCGCCGCGGCGGCGCGGGCGGTGCTGGAGCGCGACGAGTACCGCACGGCCGCGCGGGCCTGTGCCGAGCAGTACACCTGGGACCGCGCCGTGGACGCGATGCTGGACCTGCACCGGGCGACGGCGCAGCGGCGGATGTTCCTGCGCGGCGGGCGGTCAGCGCAGCCGGTCGCCCGTTTCCGCGTGGAAGAACAGCGCCTGCTCCGCCGCCGGGACGAGGCCGGTCTCCTCGCCGGCTCGTAACGTCGAGGCGCGGTCGGCGCGCGCCACGACGGGCTTGTCCTGACCGTCCACGGTGACGTAAACAAGCGCCTCCGCGCCCAGCTCCTCGACCAGCGCGACGGTGCCCTTCGCCGCGCCGGGCGTGCCCGCCGCGACCACGTCGAAGGCCTCGGGCCGCAGGCCGACGGTCACCGTCCCACCGGATTCGACGGTGCGCGGCACGGGCACGGTCGCGCCGCCGAGGTCGGCGCCGGCGTCGGTGCGGGGGACGGTGAGCAGGTTCATGCCGGGCGAGCCGAGGAAGCCCGCGACGAAGGTGTTGACCGGGTCGTCGTACAGCTCGCGGGGCGGCGCGGCCTGCTGCAGCAGGCCGTCCTTGAGCACCGCGACGCGGTCGCCCATGGTCATGGCCTCGACCTGGTCGTGCGTCACGTAGAGCGTGGTGACGCCGAGTCGCCGCTGCAGCGCGGAGATCTGCGATCGGGTCGAGACCCGCAGCCGCGCATCGAGGTTCGACAGCGGCTCGTCCATCGCGAAGACCTTGGGGTGGCGCACGATGGCGCGCCCCATGGCGACACGCTGGCGCTGCCCGCCCGAGAGCCGCGCGGGCTTGCGGTCGAGCAGCGGCTCCAGTTCGAGCATCGCGGCGGCCTCGGCCACCTGCTTCGCCGTGTCCTCCTTGGAGACGCCGGCGTTGCGCAGCGCGAAGCCCATGTTCTGCGCCACCGTCATGTTCGGGTAGAGCGCGTAGTTCTGGAAGACCATGGCCACGTCGCGCTTCTTCGGCGAGACCGCCGTGACGTCGACGTCATCGATGAGGATCCGCCCCTCGGTGACCGCCTCGAGCCCGGCCAGCGCCCGCAGGCTGGTGGACTTGCCGCAGCCCGACGGGCCGACCAGCACGACGAACTCGCCGTCGGCGATGTCCAGGTCGAGCGAGCTGACCGAGGGCCGCTCGGCGCCCGGGTACTGGACGGACGCACCGTCGAAACGCACCGTTGCCATGGTCTTCCTTGACTCCTAGTTCCTACGAAAGCGCGCTTGCCGGAATTACTTCGGCAGCTTGGGCTTGATCTGCGAGTCGATCTTGCCCTGGATGGTCTTCTGCAGCGCCCCGAGCACGGCCGCGGTGTCGCCACCCGTCGCGATCTGCTGCAGCGCCCGGCCGATGTCCTCGCCGCCGCCCGGCACGAAGACGCGGGCGTTGTCCTGGCTGCGGGTCAGCGGGAGCTGCTTGACGGCGGTGCCGAAGTTCGGGTTCTTCTCGATGAAGGCCTTCATCGAGGGCTCGTCGACCGCGGCCTTGCGCACCGGCATGTAGCCGGTGGCCTGCGAGAACTTCGACGTGTTCGCCGTGTTGGTGAGGAACTCGATGAACTTCACCGCCGCGGCCTTGCGCTCGGCCGAGATGCCCTCGGCCACCGCGACGCCCGCGCCGCCGGTGGGGCACGACTTGCCGGCGGGGCCGGGCAGGAAGGCGGTGCCGAGGTCGAACTTGGCGGTGGTGGTGATCGTCTTGAGGGAGCCGGTGGACTGCAGGGTGACCGCGGCCAGGCCCGCACCGAAGTCGTTCTCGGGGGTGGTGGCCAGGCGGCCCCACTTGCCGATGACGTCCTTGAGCTGGTTGGCCGCGGCGATCGACTCCGGGGTGGTGAACTTCAGGTCCCAACCGTCGGAGTAGGCGCCGCCCTTGGACCAGTTCCAGCCCTCGAAGACCCAGTCGATGTAGTTCTCGCCGTCGGCGATCACGATGGCCTTCTTGTCGCCGCCGATGGCCTCCTGGATGCGGGGCGCCCACTGCGCGAACTCGTCCCAGTCCTTGGGGCCGCGGTCCTCAAGGCCGGCCTTCTTCCAGACGTCCTTGTTGTAGTAGAACAGCGGCGTCGAGCGGGCGAAGGGCACCGCGTAGTGCTTGCCCTCGAACTTCGTGTCGGCGAGCAGGGAGTCGACGTAGTCCTCGGGCTTGAGGCCGGCGGCGCCGAAGAGGTCGTCGAGGGGCGCGATCTGCTTGTTCAGCGCGAAGTTGAACCAGGTGACGTCGGAGACGACGATGATGTCGGCCTTGTCGCCGCCGGACAGCGAGGTCTGGAACTTCTGGGCGACCTGCTCGTAGTTCTTGCCGCCGTCGAGCAGCTCCACCTTGATGCCGGGGTTGGCCTTCTGGAACTCCTCGATCAACGCCTGCTCGGTGGCCTTCGAGCTGCCGGGGTGGTTGCTGAGGAAGCGCAGCGTGATGTCGCCGCCGCCCCCACCGCTGCCCGAGTTCGACGAGCCGCCGCCCGAACCCGAGCCCGCGCACGCCGCCGCCACCGCCGCGGTCGCCGCGAGGCCGGTGACGAGGAATCCGCGCCGTGTGAAGTCGCCCATGAGTTTCTCCCTTGGTGTTTCTTCTGTGGTGGTCCCGGTCAGCCCTTGACGGCGCCGGAGGTCAGGCCCTTGATCATCTGCCGCTGCAGGATCAGGAAGACGATGAGCATCGGCAGGGCGGTGAGCAGGGTGGCCGCCATGACGGGCCCCCAGTTCACCCCCTGCTCGGTGTTCTGGAGCAGGGTGAGGCCGACGGGCAGCGGCGCGACGGCGGCGTTGTCCGACATGAGGAACGGCCAGAGGTACTCGTTCCACTCGTTCACCAGCGTGATGACCGCGAAGGCCACCATCGTGGGGATGGAGATCGGCAGGATCACCCGGAACAGCAGCCGCAGGTGGCCGGCCCCGTCCATGCGCGCCGCCTCCACGATCTCCTTGGGCAGCGAGAGGAAGTGGTTGCGCATGAGGAAGGTGCCGAAGGCGACGCCCGCGAGCGGCAGGATGATGCCGACGAAGGTGTTGCGGTAGTCCGCCATGAGCGCGTAGTTCGAGATGACGGTGATCTGGTTGGGCACCATGAGCGCCGCGATCACGACGAGGAACAGCAGCTTCTTGAACGGGAAGCGCAGGAAGACCAGCGCGTAGGCGGTGCTCACGCCGAGGACGAACTTGATGGTCCCGGTGACGAGGGTGATGATCGCCGAGTTCCGCAGGTACTGCCAGTACGGGATCTCCTGCGTCACGTAGCTGTAGTTCTCGGGGTACCAGGTCGGGGGCCACCACGTCGCGGGCGAGACGAAGATGTCCGGCCGGTCCTTGAACGAGGTGATCACGATGAAGTAGACCGGCACCGCCACGAGGAGCAGCGTGGCCGCCATGCCGAGGTAGCCGAGCGCCTTCATTCCGGTGGTGCGCGTGGGCGATCCGCTCACTTGTCGTCCCCCCGATCCATCATCCGCACCTGCACCACGGTCACGATGAGCAGCACGAGGAACATGATCGTCGCGATGGTCGCGCCGTAGCCGGCGCGTTGGTTGCGGAAGGTCTGCCAGTAGATGTCGAAGACCATCGTCGTGGTACCGCCCTGCGGGCCGCCCGCGGGGAACATGATGTTGATGATGTCGAAGACCTGAAGGCTGTTGAGCAGGACGGTGATCGACAGGAAGTACGTCGCCGGGCGCAGCTGGGGCAACGTGACGCGCCAGAACTTGCGCCACGCCGGCGTCCCGTCGATCGCGGCGGCCTCGTCGAGGTCCTTGTTCAGGCCCTGCAGCGCGGCGAGGTAGATGACGAAGGTGTAGCCCAGGTTCTTCCAGATGTAGGTGAAAGTCACCAGGAACAGCGCCCAGCCCGGGTCCTGGTAGAAGTCCGGGCTCTCGATGCCGAACCACGCGAGGATCGAGGCGGTCGCGCCGAACTGCGGGTTGAAGACGAAGTAGAAGGCCGCGCCGATCGCCGCGCCCGAGATCACGAAGGGCGCGAACACCGCGGAGCGGACCAGGTTGCGGCCCTTGAGGTTCTGATCCAGCAGCATCGCCAGGGCGAGGCCCAGCACCATGGAGAAGACCACGGCGCTCACGGTGAAGATCAGCGTGATGGTGACGACCTGCCAGCTCTCCGCCTTGCTGAAGAACTCGCGATAGTTGTCGAGACCGATCCACCGCGCCGGGTCCACGCTGGCGAGCGACCAGTCATGGAAGCTCAGGCGGACGTTGTCGATCAGCGGGCGATAGGTGAAGACGGCCAGCAGCACCAGGTTCGGCACGACGAACAACAGGAACAGCAGGTTGTCCTTGAGTACCAGGTTGGCGGCCAGCCCCGTCTTGGGTGATGGCTCCACCCGTTCGGTCGTGGCGGTCACTGCCGTAGCGTGCTGCACTTCCCCGTCCGGCGGACGAAAACCGGGAAAAGATTCGGTAACGAATTCATGATCGCACGGGGCTCGTGCAGCCCGACGGCATGACAGATGTCACCGCGAATCGGTGACAACCAGCGGAAAAGCCCTGACAGTGCGCACTACTGGGCGGACCGGATCGCGGCGAAGCTTGATCACATGAACGCCAACGACCTCCACACCGTCCACCGTCCCGACCATCCGCACCCGACTCCGTCCCGAAACGGGCTGCACGACTTCTTCGTCGACGTCTGCCGTCTCGGCCCCGCCCCGACCCGGGCCCGCGAGGGCGCCGTCATCGTCGCGACGGTCGTCCTCATCGCTCTCGTCGTGGTCGTGCTGCAGCCGCCCGTCGTGCTGGCCTCGATCGTGGCCGGCGTCGCCGCACTGCACCTCGCGGTCCGCTGGGTGCTCGGCATGCGGAAGTGGCACCGTCGATGAGCGCGCCCATCCCGGCCCCCGTCATCGAGGCCACCGGCCTGCGCCGCACCTACGGCGCCGGCGCCGACGCCTTCGAGGCCGTGCGCGGCGTCGACCTGCGCGTCGAGGCCGGCGAGGTCTTCGCCCTCCTCGGCACCAACGGCGCCGGCAAGACCTCGACGCTCGACCTGCTGGAGGGCCTCGCCCGGCCCACCGCCGGCGACCTCGCCGTCTTCGGCCTCGACCCGCACGCCGAGCGGCGCAGGGTCCGCCCTCTGACCGGCATCATGCTGCAGTCGGGCGGCCTGCCGGCCGAGCTGACCGTCCGCGAGACCCTCGAGATGTGGCGCGGTACCTGCAGCAACCCCACCACCGCCGACGCCGTGCTCGACCGCGTGAACCTGCGCGAGCGCGCCGACGTCCGGGTGGGCGCCCTGTCGGGCGGCGAGCAGCGGCGCGTCGACCTCGCGTGCGCGCTCATCGGGCAGCCGCGTCTGCTGTTCCTCGACGAGCCGACCACCGGCCTCGACCCCGAGAGCCGCCGCGCCACCTGGAAGCTGCTCGACGAGCTCAAGCGCGACGGCGTCACGATGGTGCTCACCACCCACTACCTCGACGAGGCCGAGGCGCTCGCCGACCGCATCGCGATCATGCACCGCGGCGCGATCGCCCGGCTCGGGACGCTCCGCGAGATCGTCGAGGGCCACCCCGCCGAGATCGGCTTGGACGACCCCGGCGTGCCCCTGCCGTCGCTCGCGGGCGGCTGGTCCGCCGGTGCCGACGGGGCCGGCCGCGTCACCCTGCGCACCTTCCGGCTGCAGGACGACCTGCACGCCCTCCTCGGGTGGGCCGCCGACCGCGGCCTGGCGCTGTCCGGGCTGCAGGCCCGTCATCCCTCCCTCGAGTCCGTCTTCCTCACCATCGCGAGCGACGACGTCGTCGCCGACGATCCGATCGGAGCCCCCGCATGACCGCCACCGCCGCCAGCACACCGGCCGCACCCGCCGTCGGATACGGCCGGCACCCGCTGCGCGCCCTCGCGCACGCCGAGTTCCTCCAGTTCCGGCGCAACAAGACACTGCTCTTCATGGGCACGGTCGTCCCCATCGGAATGCCGCTGCTCCTGTTCTTCCTCGCCCGCGGCGACGCGGCCCCGAAGCCGCTCGGCGTGGCGGTCACGATGGAGATGTTCGCGGTCTTCGCGCTCCTGTTCGTGCAGTACTACTCGGTGCTGTCGATGGTCACCACCCGCCGCTCCGAGGGCGTGCTCAAGCGCCTGCGCACCGGCGAGTCCTCCGACCTGCAGATCCTCGCCGCCCCCGCGGTGCCGGGCATCGCCCTGACCGTGCTCGGCGCGGTGATCGTGGCCGGCGCGGTGTACGGCGCGGGCGGGCCGCTGCCCGTGAACGCCCTGCTCATGGTGTTCGCGCTCGCCGCGGGCCTGGTGATCTTCACGCTGCTCGCGCTGGCCACCAGCGCCATGACCAAGAACGCCGAGGCCGCCCAGATCACGTCGATGCCCGTCATGGTGATCTCGATGGTGGGCATGGCGAACATCCGGCAGATCCTCCCCGACCGGCTCGCCCTGATCGCCGACTGGACGCCCTTCGCCGCGATCTCCGATCTCATCCGGCTGGGGCAGGCGGGCCTCGCGCCCGGCGCGCCCGACGACGCCGCCGCGCTCGGCTTCGCCGCCACCTTCGGCGAGACCGGCCGCCCGCTTGCGACACTGGCGGTATGGACCGTGATCGCAGTCGTTCTGGCCAAGCGGTGGTTCCGCTGGGACGACCGCGGGTGATCCCCGCCCCGCTGCGCCGCGCCGTGGCGTGGTGGCGGGACATGCCGGGTGTGGAGAAGTACCGCCTCTACACCCGGCTCGTCCTGCAGAGCGTGATGGTCGGCGTGGTCACCATGCTCCTCATCAGCGGCACCCGCGCCTGGCCGGCGATCGGCATCGTCATCGCCGGTCTCGCCTCGATCGCGGGCATCGAGGCGCAGCCCGACCTCGCGATCCGCGCGACCGACCGGCAGCGGCGCCTCGCCTGGCGGTTCGCCGTCGCCGGCGTCGTGGGCGCCTGGCTGGCGACCGTGGCCGCCGCCCGGTTCGACGGCGTGGACACGAACGAGGCCGCGGTCACCGCGTCGATGACCTTCTTCATGGCGTGCGCGGGCGTGATCCCGTTCGTGCGGCACCGCTGGTTCGTCCTCGTCGCCGGCGCGGTCCTCAGCCCGCTGCTCACCCGCGGGCCCGACGCCTGGCAGGTCAGCGCCCTTCTGCTGGTGGTGGGGGCCGCCCTGATGTGGACCTCGCGGAGCACCGTCTGGGGCATGCAGATCCTCACCGAGCTCGAGAACGGCAAGCGGCTCGCGGCCGAGCTCGAGGTCGCCGAGGAGCGCCTGCGCTTCTCGCGCGACCTGCACGACGTGGTCGGCCGCGCCTTCTCCGCCATCTCCGTCAAGAGCGAGCTCGCGGCCACTCTCGCCCGGGCCGGCGCCGTCGAGCGCGCCGCCGGCGAGATGGACGAGGTCAAGGCCCTCGCGGTCTCGTCCATGGAGGACGCCCGCGCGCTGGTCCGCGGCTACCGCGCCATCGACCTCGCCACCGAGGTCGCCGGCGCGCGGTCGCTGCTCTCCGCCGCCGGGTGCCACCTCCGCGTCATCGGCGAACCCGACGAGATCCCGCCCGCCCTCCACGAGGCCGCCGCCTGGGTCGTCCGGGAGGGCACCACCAACATCGTCAAGCACTCCACGGCCACGCAGGCCGTCCTCACGCTGCGCCCCTCGGGCCTGGTCCTGCGCAACGACGGTGCCGGCCCCTCGACCGGGGGCGACGGCGCACCGTCGGGCATCGACGGGCTGCGCGGTCGGCTCCGGGCGGTGGGCGCCTGCCTGGACGCCGTGCACGACGGCGACGAGTTCACCCTGACCGCGACGTGGGAGGCGGCATGACCGACACACCGGCGATCGAGGTGGTGATCGCGGACGACGAGCACCTGATCCGCACGGCCGTGGCCGCGCTGCTCGAGCTCGAACCGGACATCACGGTGGCCGCGGAGGCGGCGTCGGGCACCGAGCTGATCGCGCTGTGGGAGCGCCGCGCCGCGGAGGGGAAGGAACCCGCGGTCGCGGTGATCGACCTGCAGATGCCCGGGCCCGACGGCATCGACACCGCCGCCGAGCTGCTGCGCCGCACGCCCGGCGCCGCGACCCTCATCGTCACCAGCCACGGCCGGCCCGGCTACCTCAAGCGCGCCCTCGCGACGGGGATCCGCGGCTTCCTGCCCAAGACGGTGCCCGCTGCAACGTTGGCGCAGGTCATCCGCACCGTCCACGGCGGCGGGCGGTACGTCGACCCGGAGCTCGCGGCCGAGGCGATCAGCGCCGGCGACTCCCCGCTCACGGCCCGCGAGGCCGACGTCCTGGAGTTCGCGGTCGACGGGGCGTCGGTCGACGAGATCGCCCAGCGGGCGCACCTGAGCGCGGGGACGACGCGCAACTACCTCTCGTCCGCGATGGCGAAGCTGGGAACGTCGAACCGGTACGAGGCGGCGGTGCGGGCCCGCGAGCTCGGCTGGATCCTGTGACCCCCGTCTCGGTGTAACGTACCCACGTCCCATGGCGATGCACCTGGTGCGTCCCCTACCCGAAAGGGTCACTTTCCGCTGGGGACGTTGAGTACAACGACCGAAGTGCGTAGACTTTCGGGATAATCTGGAACTGATCCAAACGTCGAAAGAGGAATGATGTCGACCCGCCAACTGACCCAGCTGGAGCTCCTGCAGGAGCTCTCCGGTGTCGCCGAGGACAACGTCAACCGCCATCTCTCGATGACGAAGGACTGGAGCCCCCACGACTACATCCCGTGGTCGGACGGCAAGAACTACGCCGCCCTGGGCGGGTCGGACTACGACCCCGAGGAGAGCCAGCTCGACGAGGTGGCCAAGGCCGCCATGATCACGAACCTCCTCACCGAGGACAACCTCCCGACCTACCACCGGGAGATCGCCGCGAACTTCTCCATGGACGACGCCTGGGGCCACTGGGTCGGCCGCTGGACCTCCGAGGAGAACCGCCACGGCATCGCCATGCGCGACTACCTCGTCGTCACCCGCGGGGTCGACCCGGTGAAGCTCGAGCAGGCCCGCATGATCCACATGACCAACGGCTGGGACCCCCAGGGCAAGGTCGCGCAGCACACCGAGCAGAAGATGACGATGCTGCACTCGGTGGCGTACGTGACCTTCCAGGAGCTCGCCACCCGCGTCAGCCACCGCAACACCGGCAAGGTCTGCCAGGACCCCATCGCCGACAAGATGCTCCAGCGCATCGCGGCGGACGAGAACCTGCACATGATCTTCTACCGCAACATCTCGGCGGCCGGCCTGGACCTGGTCCCCGACCAGGCGATCCGGTCGATCACCGACACCATCAAGCACTTCGAGATGCCCGGCGCCGGCATGCCCGACTTCCGCCGCAACGGCGTCCTCATGGCCAAGCACGGCATCTACGACCTGCGCCAGCACAAGGACGAGGTCGTCATGCCCGTCCTGCGCAAGTGGAAGATCTTCGAGCGCGAGGACTTCGGCCCCGAGGGCGAGCGCACCCGCGAGGAGCTCGCGGCCTTCCTCGACGAGCTCGAGGCCGCGGCCGTGAAGTTCGAGGAGATGCGCGACCGCTCGCTGGCCCGCGAGGCCGCGAAGCGCGAGAAGGCCGGCCTGGCCGTCTAGTACCGACGCACACCGGAACCCGTCGCGCCTCGCCGAGGCCCGGCGGGTTCTTCTCGTTCGGGACCGCCGCGGTTTGCCGGAACCGGCCGCCGCCAGCGATCATGGAATGAACGACCACGGGAGAGCACTGATGACCACAGCCACCACGACGCAGCCCAAGCTGCGCATCGGGCGGTTCGAGCTCGACTCCCCCGTCGTGCTCGCGCCGATGGCCGGCGTCACCAATGTGGCCTTCCGCAGCCTCTGCCGCGAGCTGGAGCGCGCGCGCACCGGCACCGTCGCGGGGCTGTACGTGTGCGAGATGGTCACGGCCCGAGCGCTCGTCGAGCGGCACCCGGTCACGATGCACATGACCACCTTCGCCCCCGACGAGGACCCGCGCAGCCTGCAGCTCTACACCGTCGACGCGAAGTGGACCTACGAGGCCGCGCGGATGATCGCCGAGGAGGGCCTCGCCGACCACCTCGACATGAACTTCGGTTGCCCCGTCCCCAAGGTCACCCGCCGCGGCGGCGGCTCCGCGCTGCCCTACAAGCGGAACCTGTTCGCGAGCATCGTCGACGCGGCGGTCCGCGGCATCGCCGACGGCTCCCCCGCGGGCTCCCCCGAGATCCCGGTGACGGTGAAGTTCCGCGTCGGTATCGACGACGAGCACCACACCCACCTCGACGCCGGCCGGATCGCCGCCGAGCAGGGCGCGGTCGCCGTCGCGCTGCACGCCCGCACCGCCGCGCAGCGCTACTCGGGCCAGGCCGACTGGGACGAGATCGCGCGGCTCAAGGACCACGTGCACCACCACTTCGGCGACACCGTCCCGGTGCTCGGCAACGGCGACATCTTCGCCGCCGAGGACGCCGTGACCATGTTGGAGCGCACCGGCTGCGACGGCGTCGTCGTGGGCCGCGGCTGCCTCGGCCGCCCCTGGCTGTTCTCCGAGCTCTCGGCCGCGATCAACGGCACCCCGATGCCCGTCCCGCCGCACCTGGGCGAGGTCACCGACATCATGTACCGCCACGGCGAGCTCCTCGCCGCGCACCACGGCGAGGACAAGGGCATGCGGGAGATCCGCAAGCACGTCGCCTGGTACCTGCGCGGCTTCCCCGCGGGCGGCGAACTGCGGACGCGGCTCGCGACCGTCAAGACCCTCGCCGACCTGCGCGCACTGCTGGACACCCTGCCCCACGACGTGCCCTTCCCGAAAGACGCCGAGGGCCCCCGCGGCCGCCAGGGCACGCCCGGCAAGGTGGTGCTCCCGGAGGGCTGGCTCGACGATCCGTGGGAGTCCGACGCCGCGGCGATGCCGGGCGCCGAGGAGGAGACGAGCGGCGGTTAACCGTCGTTCACCCGTCGTTCATCCAACGCTGCGGTCGTGTATGAAAAGGCCGATATACTGCGCACATGCGTAATGCGTACATCCAGCAGATGGCTGCTTTCAACGACATCCTCGGTGATATCTGCGACAAGTCGGGTATCGCCATGGAGAAGGCGACCAACTCGCTGCTCCAGGCCGACCTCGCGCTCGCCGAGGAGGTCATCACCGAGCACGACGAGATCGTTCGGCTCAGCCGCCGCGCCGAGGAGGAGGCGTTCTCCCTCCTCGCGCTGCAGGCGCCCGTCGCCAGCGACCTGCGCGTCGTGGTCTCCGGCTTCCAGATCGTGGCCGACGTCGACCGGATGGGCGCGCTCGCCCTGCACGTCGCGAAGGTGACCCGCCGCCGCTTCCCGAACAAGACCCTCCCCGAGGAGGTCAACGGCTACTTCGCCGAGATGGGCCGTCTCGCGGTCGAGCTCGCGAACTCCGCCCGCGAGGTCCTGGTCACCCAGGACCCGAAGCAAGCCGCGGAGATCGAGGAGCAGGACGACGCGATGGACGACCTGCACCGGCACCTGTTCACCGTGCTCATGGACCGCGAGTGGAAGCACGGCGTCGCCGCCGCCGTCGACGTGACGCTGCTGGGCCGCTACTACGAGCGCTTCGCCGACCACGCCGTGGAGATCGGCCGCCGCGTGATCTTCCAGGCCACCGGCAGCCCCGAGCCCACCGCGGACATCTCCAAGTAGGTCCACGCCCCCGCACGGCCGCCCTCCGGGGCGGCCGTTGCGCTGTCCGGGGTCAGGCCGGGCCCGCGCTCAGGCACCCACGCCGTCCTGCAGCTGCAGGATGCGGCCGCCGAGGTGGATGTCGGACCCCACGCCGAGGGGCACCGGCTGGCCCGGCGGCAGGCGCAGGGGCTGCGGCGCGCCGGGCGGCCGCACCCAGGTGCCGTTCGCCGAGCCCACGTCGACGGCGAGCACCTGCCAGCCGTCGATCCGGATCTCCAGGTGCGCGCGCGACAGGGCGCCGGTACGGTCCGGCAGGACGACGGGCGCGAGCCGCCCGGTACCGCCCTGCGACCGCCCCGAGCGCTGCGCGACGAAGGCGGCGGGGTCGCGGCCGATCACCATGTCGTTCTCCACGACGAAGGCGGTGCCGTCGTCGGCGACGAGCAGCCCCAGCGGCGGCCGCGGGCCGCTCTCCAACGGAGCCCGTCGATCGACGAGGGCGCCGCAGCGGGTGCAGTACGCGGCGACGGGCGCGTTGAGGTGCCCGAAGGCGCAGCGCCGGCCCTCGACCGTGGGCCCGGCCGCCACGGCGGCGCTCACGTCGCCGACGTCCACCTCGTAGTCGGTGGCCGCGAAGAGCGGGCTCACGCCGGTGGGTTCCTCGTTGGTGGGCGCGTCGGCGGGGAAGACGTCGGTCGCGATCTCGCCCTCCGCGTCGGGCCGCACGGACGCCTCCGACCACAGCACGACGCCCGCGCCGGGCACGGCACCGTCGTCGAAGCGGAGTGCGCCGGGCCCGCACACGGGGGCGGGCGGGGGCGGCGGCCCGACGGTGACGGTGACCACCGAGCCCGGGGCCAGAGGCGCGACGCGCTCCGCGAAGTCGGCGCCGGCGTGCAGCACGTGACCGGGCGTGGCCGCCGCGGCGGACGGGAAGATGGCGAGGGTGATCGCGAGCTCGGCGTCCGCGCCCGCGACGCCGCGCAGCAACGCCCGGGCCGTGCCGTCCCGCAGCTCGACCACGGCGAAGGGCGGGCCGGTGATGGCGCTGAGGGCCGGGGCGATGTCACCGTCGACCTCCAGCGCCGCGCGCAGTTCCGCGACCGCAGCGGGCCCGCCGACGGCCGGCGCGTCCACGAACAGGAGCCGCTCGTGCGCGCGGGCCACCACGCGGTCGCCGGGCAGCACGGTGCTGTACCGGTCGCCGGTCGGGGGCTGCGATGTCATCCCCATAGGATACGGCCGATATCCGACAACGCCGTGTCGGTGTGACCCGTCAGCCGAAGCGGCCCGAGATGTAGTCCTCGGTGGCCTGCTCGTCCGGGTTGGAGAACATCTTCTCGGTCGGGTTGATCTCGATGAGCCTGCCAGGCTTGCCGGTGGCCTCGAGGTTGAAGAACGCGGTCTGGTCGGAGACGCGGGCCGCCTGCTGCATGTTGTGCGTGACGATGACGATCGTGTACTTCTGCTTGAGCTCGCCGATCAGGTCCTCGATGGCGAGGGTCGAGATCGGGTCGAGCGCCGAGCAGGGCTCGTCCATGAGCAGCACGTCGGGGCTGACCGCGATCGCGCGCGCGATGCACAGGCGCTGCTGCTGGCCGCCGGAGAGTCCGCCGCCGGGCTTGTTCAGGCGGTCCTTGACCTCGCCCCAGAGGTTCGCGCCGCGCAGCGACTGCTCGGCGACCTCGTCGAGCTTGGACTTGCTGCGGATGCCCTGCAGCTTGAGCCCGGCCACGACGTTGTCGCGGATCGACATGGTGGGGAACGGGTTGGGCCGCTGGAAGACCATGCCGATGGTCTTGCGCACGCCCACCGGGTCGACGCCGGTGCCGTAGATGTCGGCACCGTCGAGGGTGATGTGCCCGTCGACGCGGGCGCCGGGGGTCACCTCGTGCATGCGGTTGATCGACCGGAGCACCGTCGACTTGCCGCAGCCGGACGGCCCGATGAACGCCGTGACGGAGTTCGGCGGCACCGTCAGCGAGACGTCCTGCACGGCGTGGAACGCGCCGTAGTAGATGTTCAGGTCCTTGATGTCCAGGCGCTTCGCCATGACTGATCTCCTTGTACTTACTTCGTCTTGGGGGCGAGCAGCCGGGACATGAGGGCGGCCAGGCCGCTCGCGATGCCCACGAGGATCACCAGGGTGAGGGCGGCGCCCCACGCCCGGTACTCGCCGACGGCGCCGGGGTTGTTGCGGTACTGGTCGTAGATGAACAGCGGCAGCGACGACATGTTGCCGTTGAAGAGGTCGTAGTTCATCCGGTCGCTGATGCCCACGAGCAGCAGCACGGGCGCGGTCTCGCCGACGACGCGGGCGATGGCGAGGAAGACGCCGGAGACCATGCCGGACGCGGCCGTCGGGAGCACGATCCGCACGATGGTCTTCCACTTGGGCACGCCCAGCGCGTAGGAGGCCTCGCGCAACTCGTTCGGCACGAGCTTGAGCATCTCCTCGGTGGAGCGCACGACGACGGGCACCATGAGCAGGATCAGCGCGAGGCTCACCGCGAAGGCGGACTGCGGCATGCCGAAGGTGGTGATCCAGATGCCGAAGATGAACAACGTCGCGACGATCGACGGGATGCCGGCGAGCACGTCGACCATGAAGGTGGTGATCTTGCCCAGGCGCGTGCCCTCGGCGTACTCGACGAGGTAGATGCCCACCATCACACCGATCGGCACGGAGAACAGCGCCGCGATGCCGGCCTGCACGAGCGTGCCGTACAGGGCGTGGCGGATGCCGCCGGCGTAGGAGTCGGGCGCGACGCGGACCATCGACTTGGTCCACCACTCGGGTTCGAGGATCGCGGGCAGGCCGTTGGCGATCACCATGTACAGCAGCGAGACCAGCGGCGCGAGGGCCAGCAGGAAGCAGGCACCGAAGATGATCGCGGCGGCGTTGTTCTTGATCCGGCGCGCGGTCGACGTGCGGTGGAAGACGGTGCCGCTCTTGGCGACGTCGTCGAGCTCGGTGGCGGTCATCCGTTCACCCGTCCCCCGCCGATCCAGCGGGCGACCGCGTTCACCACGAAGGTGAGCACGAACAGCACGAGGCCGGCGGCGATGTAGGCGCCGCGCTGGTCGACGTTGTCGAACTCAGCGGCGGCGGAGGCGATCTTCGAAGCAAAGGTGTAGCCGCTGTCGAACAGCGACCAGATGGAGGTCTTGGTGGCGGCGAACAGGATGATGAGCACCGCGATGGTCTCGCCGAGCGCGCGGCCCAGGGCCAGCATCGAGCCGGCGACGATGCCGGACCGGCCGTAGGGGAAGACGGTGAGGCGGATGACCTCCCACTTGGTGGCGCCCAGGGCCAGCGCGGCCTCCTGGTGCGCGACGGGGGTCTGCCGCAGCGCCTCGCGCGTGATCGACGTGATGATCGGCAGGATCATGATGGCGAGCACGATGCCGGCGGTGAACACCGTCGAGCCCAGCGAGAGTTCGACGTTGCCCGTCTTGAACAGGAAGAACCAGCCGAGATTCTCGTTGAGCCACTTCTGCAGCGGCACCAGGAAGGGCGCGAGCACGAAGATGCCCCACAGGCCGTAGATGATCGACGGGACCGCGGCCAGCAGGTCGATCACCGCGCTCAGCGGCCGCGAGAGCCGCTGCGGCACGTACTGCACGAGGAAGGTGGCGATGCCCACGGCCACCGGCACGGCGAGGATCAGCGCCATCACCGACGAGAGGACCGTGATCTTCAGCAGCTCGAGGATGCCGAACCGCATGTTCGACGGGTTCGTCTGCCACTCGGAGCTGGTGAGGAAGTTGGCGTTGTTCTTGGTGAGCGCCGGGACCGCCTGCACCACGAGCTGCAGGAAGATCAGCGCGATCACCACGACGAGCAGGACGCCCGAGGCGTACGCCGCCCATTTGAAGATCTTCTCCATGCGGTCGTGACCGCCGGCGAAGGTGGTGCGGGTGCCCGCGTCAGTGGTCGCCACGGCACTCGCAGCGCCGTCCGCGTCGCGGTCCGTCGAATCCTCAGTCGCCATGTTTCCCCGTTGTTCCGCCACGCGAAGTCGTCCTTCCGGCTGCGCCGTACGTCGTGCGAGTGCCATTGTGCCTGGCCGCCCGCACGACGCCCGGTGCTTCAGCTGCCTCTGTTACTGGATGGAGTCGATCGACTCGTTGAGCGTGGTGCGGAAGGACTCGGGGATCGGGGCGTAGCCCTGGCCCTCGAGCTGGTCCTGCGCCTGCTTGCTGGCCGCGACCTTGAGGAAGGTCTTCAGGCCCTTGCCGACCTCGGCGTCCGCGTACTTCGAGCACACGATCTCGTAGGTCGCGAGCACGATCGGGTAGGCGCCGGCCGCCGCGGGCTTGTAGAAGCCCTCGGTGTCGATGACCAGGTCCTTGCTGCCCGGGGTCTTGAACTTCGCCGACTCGATGGTCTTGCCCACCGACTCGTTCGACAGCTTCACGGCCTCGGGGCCGGCGGAGGTGATGATGTTCGCGACCTGCAGCTTCTGCGCCTTGGCGAAGCTCCACTCGGCGTAGGTGATGGTGCCCTCGGCCTTGTTCACGGTCGCGGCGACGGCGGCGTTGCCGCTCGCGCCCTGGCCGGTGCCGCCCTTGAAGGCCTTGCCCTTCTTGTCGGCGGACCACTCGGCCGGCGCGGCCGAGCCGAGGTACTTCTGGAAGTTCTCGGTGGTACCCGACTCGTCGGAGCGGAAGACGACGGTGATCGGCAGGTCGGGCAGCGTGGCGCCCTTGTTCTCGGCGGCGATCTCGGGGGCGTTCCACTTGGTGACGACGCCGCTGAAGATCTTCGCCAGGGTCGGGGCCGACAGGTTCACGGAGACATCGCCGGGGAGCTTGTAGGCGACGGCGATCGGGCCGAAGACGAGCGGCAGGTTCAGGGCGGGGGCCCCGCACTTCTCCTCGGCCTTCTTCGCCTGGTCGGCGTTGAGCGGCGAGTCGGAGCCGCCGAAGTTGGTCAGGCCCGAGGTGAACTCGGTGATGCCCTGGCCCGAGCCGTTGCCGCTGTAGTCGACGTTCGCGCCGGAGCAGTCCTGGGCGAAGGTGTTCTTGAAGACGGTCATGGCGTTGGCCTGCGCCGTCGAGCCGCTGCCCTTGAGCTGCAGCTTGCCGTCGCACTGCACGCCCGAGCCGCCACCGGCGGAGCTGCCCGCGGCCTCGCTCGACTCCTCGCCGCCGCACGCGCTCAGGGTCAGGGACAGGGCGGCCACCATGGCAAGGGCCGATACGGATCCACGCTTGAAGTTCACCGAGATTCCTCCGGGTCGAGTCAGGACTGATCACCCCGGCACTGCGGGTGTCATCCAGCAACATAGGGAGGCCGGGTGTCCGAATCGGGTGTCCCGGATGAACGGAGGGGAAACTCGCCCGGTCGAGTGGATTACCGTAGCGCGTACGCGACGTGTCTTTCGCGTTCCTCAAAACTCAGGCCGGTATAGGTGCGGAGCGCCGCCGTGTTGTCGCCCTCCACGTACAGCTCCACCTCGGCGAGGCCGCGTCCGGCGAGGTACTCGAGCCCGACGGCGGTCAGCAGCCGCCCCAGCCCCTTGCCCTGCCCCGCGGGGGCGACCGCCACTATGTACACCTCGCCCAGCCCCGCGGCCGGGTCGGCGACCTTGGTCCAGTGGAACCCCAGCAGCCGGTCCTGCTCGTCGACGGCGAGGAACAGCCCGGCCGGGTCGAACCAGTCGGCGCCGGTCCGCTCGTCGATCTGCTCGCCGGTCCAGCCGCCCTGCTCGGGGTGCCAGGAGAAGGCGGCGTTGTTCACCTCGAGGATCGCGGCGTCGTCGGTCGGTCCCGCGTAGGTCCGCACGGTCACCCCGGCGGGGGCCGACGGTGCCGGGTCCAGCCCGGCGAGCGGCCGCCGCAGGTTCAGCAGGGTGCGCACCGCGGTGAGGCCGAGGTCCGCGGCGAGCGCGTGCGCGGCCGGCAGGTCGCCGTGCGCCCACACGGTGCCCCCGTCCCCCGCGAGCTCGAGGGCCCCGGTCACCAGGGCGCGGCCCAGGCCCCGTCGGCGCTCCGACGGCGCGACGACCACTTCGGCCGCGCCGGGCCCGCCGGCCGGCGGCACGACGATCCCGGCGTAGCCCGACGGTGCGCCGTCCACGCCACGGGCGAGGAGGTGCGGGCCGTCCCCGGTGACGCCGAGGCGGAACTGCTCCGAGAGCGGGCCGATGCCGTCCGCGGCCTCCGCGGCGCCGGCGATCGCGAGCACCGCCCCGGCATCGTCGACCGGACCGCGCACCACGTCGACCATCTACAGCTCCTCGAGATCCTCGTCCGTCGGTTCCATGTCCTCGACGGGCCGCTCGCCCTTGCCGCGCACCGGCCGGACCGCCTTGTAGCCCACGTTACGGACCGTGCCGATCATGCCCTCGTGCTCGGCGCCGAGCTTGGCGCGCAGGCGCCGCACGTGCACGTCGACGGTGCGGGTGCCGCCGAAGAAGTCGTAGCCCCACACCTCCTGCAACAGCTGGGCGCGGGTGAAGACGCGGCCCACGTTCTGCGCGAGGAACTTGAGCAGCTCGAACTCCTTGTAGGTGAGGTCGAGCGGCTTGCCGCGCAGGCGGGCGGTGTAGGTGCCCTCGTCGATGACCAACTCGCCGAGCGTGACCTTGTCGGCCACCTCGTCCTCGCCGCCGGCGTCGCGGCGCGCGACGACGAGCCGGAGCCGGGCGTCGATCTCGGCCGGCCCGATCGTCGGCAGGAGGAAGTCGTCGAGGCCCCAGTCGGCGCTCGCGGCGACCAGCCCGCCCTCGGTGAGCACCGCGACCACGGCCATCCTGCCCCCGCCCGTGCTGCCGAGCAGCCGGCACAGGCCGCGCGCGGTCACCAGGTCGGTGCGCGCGTCCACGAGGGCGACCTCCGCCGGCCCGACCTCCAGCAGCGACGAGACGTCGGCGGGCAGCGTCCGCACCGTGTGCGGTAGCAGCGACAGCGACGGCAGCACCGTATCCGGCTCCCGGTCGGATGTGAGCAGGATCAGATCCACATGCCCTCCCCACGGGTGCGCGGCGGTCTCGGTCGAAAAGTCGAATGTCAGAATAGCGGTGGTCAGGACGCCGTGCGGAACGGCGTCGCCGTGAGGGAGAGGGTGCGAGTGTGACGCAGGGGCAGGGACGGGCGTGGATCAGGCGGGTTCTGATCGCCCTAGCGACGCTCCTCACGGTCGCGCTGCTCGCCGAACTCGGCTCCGCCGCAACGGCGGAGTACCGCCTGTCGCGCGAGCTGCGGGCGGCCGCGGGTCTCTCCGACGATCCCGAGGTGACGATCGGCGGCTTCCCGTACCTGACCTCGGGCGGGGCGCACCCGAAGCTGACGATCGCCGCGCCCGCGACGGTGCACGACCGCAGCGCGCGCATCGAGGCGGAGATGGCCGACGTCCGGATCCCGGGTGGCCTACTGCCGACGTTCGCGCCGGACACCCCGATCGCGGCCGGCCACGTTGAGGCGCGCGTGCGGCTGGACCAGAAGGCCGTGGGCCGGTTCATGGACATCGTCGACCTGCAGGTGCACACGCCCGCGCCGAAGCGCGCCGGCGCGGGCAGCCCGGCCGACGGCTACGTGAAGGCGTCGAAGGGCATCGTCCTCACCGGCACCGTCCCGCTGCCCACCCCCGCCGAGCCGAAGCGCACCGTGCTGATCTCGGTCGCCGCGGACTTCGCGAACGAGGGCGACGCGATCTCGGTGCGCGCCACCGGGATCTACTCGGGGCCCGAGGACCACGCGAAGGCCGACCTGCTGCCGGGCGAGGACCGGACGGTCCTGGCCGCGTTCACCCGCGTGCTGCCGCGGATGGCGCTGCCCTTCGGCATCGCGCCCACCGGCGCGCGGGCGGAGAACGCCGATGTCGTGCTGCTCGGCGAGGCCGACGGGGTGACCGTCACCCCGGGCGCGTTCTACCGGCCCCTGGCCTGAGCGCCGCGCGCCGCTGAGGGTCCCGTGACCCTCCCGTGACGGAACGGCGCGGGTTGGGTATTCTCGGTCTCATGCGCAACCGCTGTGAGCTGCTGCTCACCCGCCGTCTGGCGGTCGATCTGTGCCGTATGGCCGGTTGTTGCTGTCTGGGCTAGTCCCGCCTCCCTCCGGGCCGGGTGCCCGATTCTCGGTGCATCCCCATGCCCTCCCAGCGCATCCGCGCACCCTTCGAAGTGGCGATCTCGCTTCTCACTTCACGTCCATAGGTATCAACGAAAGGGATCCTCATGGCTCGCTCCGACGTCCTGGTCTCCGCAGACTGGGCTGAGCAGAACCTCGACACCCCGGGTGTCGTCTTCGTCGAGGTCGACGAGGACACGTCGATCTACGACGACAACCACATCAAGGGCGCCGTCCGCCTCGACTGGCGCAAGGACCTGCAGGATCCGATCCGCCGCGACTTCCTCGACCAGGAGGGCTTCTCGAAGCTGCTCTCCGAGCGCGGCATCGGCAACGACGACACCGTGGTGCTCTACGGCGGCAACAACAACTGGTTCGCGGCCTACGCCTACTGGTACTTCAAGCTGTACGGCCACCAGGACGTGAAGCTGCTCGACGGTGGCCGCAAGAAGTGGGAGCTCGACGGCCGCCCGCTGTCGACCGACGCCGTGACCCGTCCGGCCACGAACTACCAGGCCAAGCCCGTCGACCTGTCGCTGCGCGCCTTCCGCGACGAGGTGATCGACTCGATCGGCAAGAAGAACCTTGTCGACGTGCGTTCGCCCGACGAGTTCTCCGGCAAGATCTCCGCGCCGGCCCACCTCCCGCAGGAGCAGGCGCAGCAGCGCGGCCACGTCCCCGGCGCGATCAACATCCCGTGGTCGACCACCGCGAACGAGGACGGCACCTTCAAGTCGGACGACGACCTGGCGACGCTGTACGCCGAGAAGGGCTTCGACGACACCAAGGAGACCATCGCGTACTGCCGCATCGGCGAGCGTTCCTCGCACACGTGGTTCGTGCTGCAGGAGCTCCTCGGCAAGAAGAACGTCAAGAACTACGACGGCTCGTGGGTCGAGTACGGCTCCCTCGTGGGCGCCCCGATCGAGAAGTAAGGAAGAGCAACATGTGTGGAGCACCCAAGCAGGGCCAGGTCCTGCCCGCCGGCGTCGATGTCGAGAAGGAGACCGTGCTGACCGGTCAGGTCCTCGACGGTGCCGGTAACCCCGTCGCGGGCGCGTTCGTGCGCCTGCTCGACGGCACCGGCGAGTTCACCGCCGAGGTCGTGGCCTCGGGCACCGGCGACTACCGCTTCTTCGCGGCGCCGGGCACCTGGACGCTGCGCGCCCTGTCCTCCGTGGGCAACGGCGACATCCAGGTCTCGCCCGAGTCGAACGGCGTCTACAACCAGGACATCACCATCTCGAAGTAGAGATCGCTCGCGAAGGGCGCGCATCCGGATTCCGGGTGCGCGCCTTTCCGTTTTCCGCTACCCGGCGGAAATCGGACGGGTAGCGTCGAGAGTCAGTACCGATTCGGTACTACGTCGCGAATCCGCTACCCGAGGAGTCCCACCGTGCCCGCTCCCTCCGACGCCGAGTACTTCGAGCTCGGCGACGTCACGCTGCAGTCCGGCCACACCCTGCGCGGCGCCCGCCTCGCGTACAAGACCTTCGGCACGCTCAACGCCGACAAGTCGAACGTGATCGTCTACCCCACCTGGTACTCGGGCTGGCACACCGACAACGAGTGGCTCGTGGGCACTGACAAGGCGCTGAACCCGGACGAGTACTTCATCGTCATCCCCAACATGCTGGGCAACGGCCTCTCGACCTCCCCGTCGAACGCCGCCTCGCCGTACGACCACGCCCGCTTCCCGCTCGTCACCTTCTACGACCAGGTCGAGGCCCAGCACCGCCTGCTCACCGAGAAGTGGGGCATCTCGACGATCGGGCTGGTCACCGGCTGGTCGATGGGCGCGGGCCAGACCTATCAGTGGGCGGTGAGCCACCCCGAGATGGTGCAGCGCGCAGCCCCGTTCTGCGGTTCCAGCCGCACCGCACCGCACAACCAGGTGTTCCTCGAGTCGCTGCGCGAGGCGCTCCGGGCCGACGCGACGTGGGCCGACGGCGACTACGACCCCGCGCGCCCGCCGATCAAGGGCCTGCGCGCCTTCGCCCGGATCTACTCGGGATGGGGCTTCTCCCAGGCCTTCTACTGGAACGAGACGTGGCGCGAGCTGGGCTTCACCTCGCTCGACGACTTCCTCTACGGCTTCTGGGAGCAGTTCTTCCGCGACGGCCGCGACCCCAACAACCTGATCGCGATGATCGGCACGTGGCACGCCGGGAACGTCGGCAACACCCCCGGGTTCGACGGCGACCACGAGGCCGCGCTGCGCTCGATCAGGTGCCCCTTGCTGGCGATGCCCGCCGAGAAGGACCTCTACTTCCCGCCGGAGGACGAGGCCTGGGCCTCGCAGTTCATCGAGCACGGCGACGTGCGGGTGATCCCCGGCGTGTGGGGCCACTTCGCGGGCGGCGGCAAGAACCCCGTCGACACGGCCTTCATCGACGCCGGACTGCGGGAGCTGCTCGCCCGCCCCGGCTACACGGGGTAGCCGCTCGCATCTCCTGGAGATCCGGATCTCACGTTCCGCCCGCCCGCGGCGTCTACAGGGCAGGATCGAGACGAGGAGAGATCATGAGCACCAGGCACATCGTGGCGGAGACCACCCTCGGCGAGCTGACGCTCGTCGCCGAGGGACGCGCCGTGACCGGCGTGTACTTCCGCCACCACATCCGCCGGCCGGCGGCATCGTCGTTCGGGGAGCGCGTCGCCACCGACGTCCTGCTCGACGAGGCGGCGCATCAGATCCGTGCCTACCTCGCCGGGGAGCGCCGCGGCTTCGACCTGCCGCTCGCCACCGCCGGCGACGAGGTCCAGGAGGCCGTCTGGGCGGCGCTGCAGGAGATCCCGTACGGCACCACCACGACCTACGGCGCCCTCGCGGAGCGGCTCGGCTTCGTCACGTCGGCGTGGGGCGTGGGGCGGGCCGTCGGCGCGAATCCGCTGTGCGTCCTGATCCCGTGCCACCGCGTGGTCGGGTCGAACGGCACGCTCACGGGGTACGCGGGCGGCCTGCACCGCAAGCGGGTCCTGCTCGACCTCGAGGCCGCCGCCAATGGCGAGCCGTGGCTCCCCGGCATGGGCGCCCACACCCCGGGGGCGGCGTGAAACCACCGTTCGAGCGCCTCGTCGACGAGCACGCCGGCACGGTGCTGCGCGTCTGCCGCGCGATCCTCGGCCCGCACGACGCCGAGGACGCGTGGTCGGAGACATTCCTCTCCGCGCTGCGCGCGTACCCGGACCTGCCCGAGTCGGCCAACGTCGAGGCCTGGCTCGTGACCATCGCGCACCGCAAGGCGATCGACCAGGTGCGGGCGGCGCAGCGCCGCGCCGTGCCGGTCGACGCAGTGCCGGAGCGCCCCGTCACCGCCTCCCCACCCGACGGTGACCTCTGGGTCGCGGTGGCGGCCCTGCCGGACAAGCAGCGGCAGGCCGTCGCGTACCGCTACGCGGCGGACCTGCCCTACGCCGAGATCGCCGAGATCCTCGGCGGCACCGTCGACGCCGCGCGCCGCGCGGCCGCCGACGGCCTCAAGAAACTCCGAACCACTCGCACGAGGGAGGAACTCTCATGAGCGAGAAGATCACCGACACCCTCTCGGCCCCGGCCGATACCGACGCCCTCGCCCGGCTCCGTGCCCGCCTCACCGCGAACGCGGAAGCGGACGGCCTGCTCGACATCGCCTACACCGTCGTCGACTCCCCCGTCGGCGGGCTGCTGCTCGCGGCGACCGAGCGCGGCCTGGTCCGGGTGGCCTACGCCCGCGAGGACCACGACGCCGTCCTGGAGACGCTGGCACAGAAGGTGAGCCCGCGGGTGCTGCGCGCGCCGCGACGGCTCGACGCGACGGCTCGCGAGCTCGACGAGTACTTCGCCGGCACGCGCACCGCGTTCGACCTGCCGCTCGATCACGCCCTGTCGCACGGCTTCCGGCAGCTGGTGCAGAGCCGGCTGCCCGACATCGGCTACGGGACGACGCTGAGCTACAAGCAGGTGGCCGAGCTCGTCGGCAGCCCGGCGGCGGTCCGCGCCGTCGGCACTGCCTGCGCCACGAACCCCCTGCCCGTGGTGGTTCCGTGCCACCGCGTCGTGAAGTCCGACGGCGGCATCGGGCAGTACGTCGGCGGCGTGGAGGCGAAAGCCGCCCTGCTGGAACTGGAGTCGGCCGCATGAGCGCGATCGACTCCGCCGACTGGGACGCCGTCGCCGCCGAGCTCGACGCGGTGGGCGGGGCGCTGCTGCCCCGTCTGCTGTCCGACGAGCGCACCGTCGAACTGCGGGAGCTGTACGGGCGGGACCAGTTGTTCCGCAGCACGATCGACATGGAGCGGTACCGGTTCGGCGCCGGGGAGTACCGCTACTTCGACCGGCCGTATCCGGAGCCGATCGAGGAGCTCAAGCACGCGCTGTATCCGCACCTGCTGCCGATCGCGCGACGCTGGTGGGAGCGGCTGGGCCGCGAGGCGCCGTGGCCCGACGACCTCGACGAGTGGCTAGCGATGTGCCACGAGGCGGGGCAGCGGAAGTCGACGGCGATCCTGCTGAAGTACGGCGCCGGCGACTGGAACGCGCTGCACCGGGACCTCTACGGCGACCTCGTCTTCCCGCTGCAGGTGGTGATCGCGCTCAACGATCCCGGTATGGACCACGAGGGCGGCGAGTTCCTGCTGCTCGAGCAGCGGCCCCGCGCCCAGTCCCGCGGCACGTCCTTCGCGCTGCCGCGCGGGCACGGCTTCGTCTTCACCACCCGCGACCGCCCGGTCCGCTCCGCGCGGGGCTGGTCCGCGGCCCCCGTGCGGCACGGCGTCTCGACGGTCCGCTCCGGCGAGCGGCACACGCTGGCCCTGGTCTTCCACGACGCGGCGTGACATGGGCTCCGACATGTTGTTCCCGCCCGACCGAGCCGTAGTCGACCTCGCGCCGGGCGCGTACCTGATCCGCGGCTGGCTCGACCTCGCGCAGCAGGAATGGATCGTCCGCCGGTTCCGGGAGTGGGCGACCGGGCCGGTGCCGATCCGCGCGGCGACGGTGCGCGGGCACCCGATGTCGGTGCGCACGGTGTGCCTGGGCTGGCACTGGCAGCCCTACCGCTACTCGCGGGACGCGACGGACGTGAACGGCGCTCGCGTGCTGCCCTTCCCGGACTGGCTGGTGCGGGCCGGCCGGAGCGCGCTCGCCGACACGGGGCACGACGCCGACGAGGTCGAGCGGTACACGCCCGACACCGCGCTGGTGAACTTCTACGACGAACAGGCCCGCATGGGCATGCACCAGGACAAGGACGAGATCTCCCGCGCGCCGGTGGTCTCCCTGTCGATCGGCGACAGCTGCACCTTCCGGCTCGGCAACACGGAGAACCGGAACCGCCCCTACGCGGACGTGACGCTCGCATCCGGCGATCTCGTGGTCTTCGGCGGCCCGTCCCGGCTGGCCTTCCACGGCGTGACCGCCGTCCAGCCCGGGACGGCGCCGCCCGGCTGCGGCCTGGAAACGGGTCGGATCAACCTCACCCTCCGCGAGACCGGCATGGAGGGCTGAGCCCGCCGCTACGCCCCGGCGACGATGCGGTCCGCGCGCCGCGCCGTGCCCTCGATGAGCCGGGCGTTGGCCTCGTCGGTGCCGTCGGCGCGAGCGCGTGCCTCCTCGGGGCCGCGGCCGAACCGCATGTGCCGCTCGATGAGTCGCTGACGACGCAAGGCGGGGTCGATGCGCAGGAACCACACCTCGTCGAGCGCGGCACGGGCGCGGGGCCACGCGCCGGACTCGGCGAGCAGGTAATTGCCCTCGGTGACCACGAGCGGGACGTCCGGCGCCACCTCGATGGCGCCGCCGATCGAGGCCTCGAGTGCGCGGTCGAACCGCGGGGCGTAGACGGTGCCGTCGGCCGCGCGCAGGCGGTGCAGCAGCTCGGCGAAGCCCGCGTCGTCGAAGGTGTCGATCGCGCCCTTGCGCTCCCAACTGTCGTGCCGGCGCAGGACGGCGTCGTCGAGGTGGAAACCGTCCATGGGGACCAGCACCGCGTTGTCGCCGAGCGCGGCCACCAGCTGCTCGGCGAACGTCGACTTGCCGGACGCGGGCGCCCCGGCGATGCCGAGCAGAGCGCGGCCCGGTCGGGCGATCAGTTCCCGTGCGCGAGCGAGCAGCTCGTCCGTCACAGCGTCGCCAGCCACGCCCTCACCCCCGGGTATCGGCACTTCGCGGAGGCGTGAACCGCCGCGAAGCGCAGTGCGTCGGCGACCGCCTCGCCCCGCGCGATCGCGAAGGCGTACGCGCCGTGCAGCACGTCGCCCGCCCCGAGCGTATCGACCACCGGCACCGCGGGGACGTCGACGGTGCCCTCGGCCCCGTGGTCGCGGTAGTGGATCGGCCCGGCACCGTCGGTCACGGCGAGGACCGGCGGCGTCGGAACATCCTCGGGCAGGACGAAGTCCGCGGAACAGACGGCGTGCCCGGCGAGCGGGAGCAGATCAGCGTAGACGGGGCGCCAGCGCCCGGCGTCGAGGATCGTCGTGACGCCCCCGGCTACGGCGCTGCGCATCGCGGACCGCGCGGCGGCGGGGCCGTGCCCGTCGAGCAGCACCACGTCGAAACCCCGCGCGTGGAGGGGAGGCACGGCATCGGGGTAGCCGGAACCGTCGAAGGAGACCACCTGCCGGTCGCCCGACGAGGCGTGGACCGCGACCGACGAGACGGGCGGCGCGAAACCCGGTGGGGCGAGGTCGAGGAGCTCGACCCCGCACGCGGCGAGGTCCTCGCGCACGAGACGGCCGAGGGCGGTGTCGCCGACCGGCGCAGCGAGCACGGCGCGCCCGCCGAGGGCGGCGAAGACCGCCGCGGCGTTCAGGGCGGGGCCGCCGCCGGAGACGTCCTGCCGGACCGCGGTGACCTTCCCGTTGCGGGGCGGCGATTCGTCGACGCGGGAGATCACGTCGACGGTGGCGAGCCCCACGAAGAGGCCGCGCGGAAGGCCGCCGCTAGGGGCCACCCGCCGCCTCCTCGTCGGTCGGCGCCAGCGCACCCGTCATCAGCGCCACCACCTCGGACATGCTGCGCTGCTTCGGATCCACGACGGCGGCGCGACGGCCGAGCCGGTGCACGTGAATGCGGTCGGCCACCTCGAAGACGTGCGGCATGTCGTGACTGATGAGGATCACCGGCGTGCCCCGGTCCCGGATCTGCCGGATGAGGTCGATGACCTGGCCGGATTCGCGGACGCCGAGGGCGGCGGTGGGCTCGTCCATGATGATCACCTTCTTGCCGAAGGCGGCGGCGCGCACCACCGCGACGCCCTGCCGCTGCCCACCGGAGAGGGTCTCCACCGCCTGCGTCGGCGACGTGATGCCGATCTTCAGGTCCGCGAGGTACTCGGCCGCGGCGTCGCGCATGGCCCGCCGGTCGAGCTGCCGGAAGACCGAGCCGAGGACGCCGGGCCTGCGGATCTCCCTCCCCAGGTAGACGTTGGCGGCGATGTCGAGGGCGGGGATCACCGCGAGGTCCTGGTACACGGTCTCGATGCCCGCGTTGCGGGCGTCCAGGGTGCTGCGGAAGTGGACCGGCTCACCGTCGAGCAGGATCTCGCCCTCGCTCGGGACGAGCGCCCCGGAGAGGGCCTTGATGAGGCTGGACTTGCCGGCGCCGTTGTCGCCGATCACCGCGAGCACCTCGCCCGCCCGCAGCTCGAAGTCCGCGCCGGCGATGGCCCGGACCTGTCCGTAGTTCTTCACCAGGCCGCGGGCCTGGAGCACCGGCGTGCGGTCGGCGGTGGTCACTGCAGCCTCCTGCGGGAGATCTGGTCCAGCGTGACGGCGGCGATGACGAGGACGCCTGTCGCGATGTTCTGGTACAGGTTGTCGATCCCCACCAGCGTGAGCCCGTTGCGCAGCACGCCGACGATGAGCGCGCCGACCAGCGTGCCGAGCACCGAGCCGCGGCCGCCGAACAGGCTGGTGCCGCCGATCACGACCGCCGTGATGGTGTCGAGATTGGCCGTCTGGAAGGCGTTCGGGTCCGCCGTGGGAATGCGGCCGAGCGCCGCCCACGCCGCGATCGCGGCGATGAGTCCGGACACCAGGTAGACGCCGAAGACCGTCTTGGAGGTCTTGATGCCGGCGAGCGACGCGGAGACGGGGTTGCCGCCCACCGCGTAGACGTGCCGCCCCGTGGCGGTGCGGTTGAGCACGTACCAGGCGGCGGCGTACACCACGAGCAGGGCGAGCAGGCCGAGCGTGAGCGGGAAGCCCGCGACGTCGAACCCCTTGCCCAGGAAGGTGAGCGGGCCGTCGGCCACGCGGTAGGTCTGCGAGCCCGCGTACAGCTGGGTCGCCGCCGCCACGATGGTGAACATGCCGAGCGTGACGATGAACGGCGGCAGCTTGAGCAGGGTCACGAGCGCCCCGTTGACCGCGCCGATGAGGAGGCAGACGCCGAGGGCGGCCACCATCGCCAGGATCGGGTCGGTGCCCGCCACCTTCGCCAGGACGACGGTGCCGAGCACGCACGTCGCGCCGATGGACAGGTCGATGCCCGCGGTGAGGATGATGAGTGACTGGGCGACGGCGAGGATCCCGATCACCATGGACTGCTGCAGGATCAGCGAGATGTTGTAGCCCGTCGCGAACTGCGGGGTGAGGATGAAGAAGACCACGCAGGCGACGACGAGGGCGGCGAGCGGCCCTGCGAGGGGTTCCCGCAGGACGCTCGCCAGGGACGGTCGGGCCAGGCTCACGCCTGCCCCCAGCAGTTCTGCGCGCCCCACGCGGTGTCCTTCGATTCGACGCCCGCGACCGGCTTGTCCGTCACCAGCTGGGATCCCGTGTTGGTGAACCCGGTCGGCTTGGTGCCGTCCTTGGCGAAGGCGACCACGGCGTCCACACCCTGCTCGGCCATCTTCGCCGGGAACTGCAGCACGGTGGCGCCGATGACGCCCTTCTTCACGTTGTCCACGCCCGTGCAGCTGCCGTCGATCGAGCCGATCGCGAGCTGCGCCGCCTTGCCCGCCTTCTTCGCCGCCTCGTAGCCGCCGGCCGCGGCGGGCTCGTTGATCGTGTAGAGCGCGTTGGCGTCCGGGACGCGCTGCAGCAGGTTCTCCATCGCCGTCTGCGCCTTGGTCTGGTCGCCGTTCGTGGTCTCCTTGCCCGCCACCTCGGGCGCGTTCTCCGCGAGCCCGATGCCCTGCAGGAAGCCCTGGTGACGGAACTCGGAGACGGTGCTGCCCGGGGTGCCGTCGAGCATGAGCAGCTTCGCCGGCTTGCCGGCGAGCGCGCCCTTGACCCACGCACCCTGGAGGCGACCGGCCTCCTTGTTGTCGGTGGCGAAGGTGGCGTCCACGGCGCTCTCCGGGTCGGTCGCGGTGTCGAGGGCGATGACGACGACGCCCGCATCGCGGGCCTTCTTGATCGCCGCGAGGATGCCGGTGGACGAGTTCGGGGTGATGAGGATGCCCTTGACCCCCTGGCTGACCAGGTTCTCGATCGCGGCGACCTGGCCCTCGTTGTCCCCGTCGAACTTGCCGGCGAGCGCGACCAGGCTCGCACCCTTCGCGTCGGCCTGTTTCTTGGCGGCCTCGCGGATCTTCACGAAGAACGGGTTCGTATCGGTCTTGGTGATCAGGCCGACCTTCACGTCGCCCGACGAACCGCCGTCGCGGTTGCAGGCGGCCACCGAGGTGAGGCTGACCGTGAGGGCGCAGCACACCGCCGCGATGCGCAGGCTCTTCCGATTCGACATGAGGACTCCGTTCGACTGTGTTGTGGATCACATGACTGGCGAATGGTTGCGACGCTATACCCGCTGCTGAAGACCCCGCAAGGGTTTGCGCAAACGCTTGCGCGGCCGTTTCCGCGGCGGGCAGACTGGGCCGATGGGAAACATGGCCGACGTCGCCGCCGCCGCCGGCGTATCGATCAGCACCGTCTCCCACGTCATCAACGAGACGCGGCGCGTGGACCCCCGTACTCGCGATGCGGTACTCGCGGCGATCGCGGCCACGGGCTATCGGCGGAACGCCCTGGCGGCCGCGCTCGCGACGTCGCGATCCGGCGTCCTCGCGCTGAGCATCGCCGCCGGACGCAACCCCTACTTCGGCCCTCTCATGCGCGCGATCGAGTCGCGCGCGAGCGAGCTCGGCTACACGCTGATGATGGGCGACTCCCACGACGACACCGAGATCGAGCACCGTCTCGTCGGCTCGCTGCTCGACCGCCGCGTGGACGGGCTGATCATGGCGCCGTCGCCGGGATCCGAGGAGAGGACCATCCCGACCGTCCAGGCGGCGGGGACGCCCCTGGTGCTCATCGACCGGCTCTCCCCCGCCGACGTCGACCAGGTGGCGTCCGAGGGCGCCGAACCCGTCGTCCGGCTCACCGCCCACCTCGCCGAGCTCGGGCACCGGCGCATCGGCGTCCTCACCGGCCGCCCCGGCATCCAGTCCACGGAGGAGCGGATCGAGGGCTTCGTCCGCGCCATGGACGTCGCCGGGCTGCGCGCCGCGCCCCGGCACGTGCGCTGCGGCGACTCCCGCGCCGACGAGGCCCGCATCCAGACCCTGGCCATGTTCCGCGCGCGGGCGCCGCGGCCCACCGCGCTCGTCGTCCTCAACAACGAGATGACGGTGGGCGCGATGCGAGCCCTGCGCGAGCTGGACCTGCGCGTTCCCGACGACGTGGCCCTGGTCGCCTACGACGACTTCGAGTGGTCCGACCTGTTCTCCCCCGGCCTCACTGCGGCGGCCCAGGACGTCGAGGCCATCGGCCGGCGGTGCGTCGACCTGCTCGTCGAACGGATCGGGGGTTTCGACGGTCCGCGGCGGGTCGAGAGATTGCCCACAGCCTTCCACCACCGGGACTCGTGCGGTTGCGAGCGCCCACGAGCCGGGGGTTAGTATCGAGGCCATGGTCATCTTCTTCGAGATCCTCATGGCGGTGGCGTCGGTCGCGATCTTCGCGTTCGCGATCTTCGTGATGTACCGCGTCCTCACCGACGGTCAGTAAGCCGCCGTGAGCGACGAGGCCACCCCCGACGCCTCCCCCTCCGCCGGCACCGGCCAGGAGGCGCTGGACGCGGCGATCGAGCGCGCCGAGACCACGTCGTCGCGCAACATCTCGAACCTCCCCGGGCTGCCGCTCGCCGACGACACGGCGAACCTGCGGCAGGGCCCGGACCTGCACTCCGGCCTGCTCGGCCTGCTCCCCCTCGTCGGCGTGTGGCGCGGCGAGGGCGAGGGCCACGACGCCTCCGGCGACTACCACTTCGGCCAGCAGATCGTCGTCAGCCACGACGGTCAGAACTTCCTCTCCTGGGAGGCGCGGTCCTGGAAGCTGGACGACAAGGGCGAGTTCTCCGAACCCGACCTGCGCGAGGCCGGCTTCTGGCGCATCGGCGAGGACGACGAGATCGAGTTCGTCGTCACCCACGCCAGCGGCATCGTCGAGCTGTACTACGGCAAGCCCGTCTCCCAGACCGCGTGGGAGCTCGAGGCCGACGTGGTGATCCGCTCCAAGACCTCGCCGCTCGCCGGCGCCGCCAAGCGGCTGTACGGCCTCGTCGAGCAGGGTGGCGCGCTCGCCTACGTCGAGGAGCGCATCGACGCCGACGGCGAGCTCATCCCCCGCCTGAGCGCCAAGCTCAACCGCTACGCGGGATAGTCGAGAACGCAACAGGCCCCGGGTGCGTGAACATCACGCGCTCCCGGGGCCTGCCGTATTCCAGGCGGGTGGCCGCCTAGCGGTCAGCCACCTCCTTGATCCTGAAATTCACCATTTCTTGGATCACCTCCTTTCCGTTGACGTCTTCGACGCTACGCCCGCTCCGAGGCGTCGGCAACGGATTTATCCGGAGGGCGAACGCACTGTTCAGGAGGCGTTCTCGCCGTACCATTCGGCGAACTGCTTCGACGACGCCCAGCGCGAGTAGGTCGGCCCCTGCGGCCAGCCGTCGGGGGCGTCCTGCCACTCCTCCTGGCGCCCGTAGGGCAGCACGTCGAGCAGGCCGAAGGTGTAAGACACCTGTTCCGCACCGCGGCTGAAGGTCTGCCACACGTGGTAGACCTTCTCGCCGTCGCGGACGAAGGTGTTGTACGCGAAGCCACCACCGGGAGGCGCACCCACCTCGGCCCCGAAGTCGGAGCCGGCCGACGAGTACCAGGTCATCGTGTTCCCGACGCGCTTCTTGTAGGCGAGGATCTCGTCCATCGGTCCGTTGGTGATCACGACCATCCGCGCGTCCCAGTTCCCCAGGAAGTCGGTCCGGGTGTACTGCGAGGTCACGCCCGTGCACCCCGGGCACTGCCACTCGTTCCCGTCGGTCCACATGTGGTGATAGGTGATGAGCTGGCTCGCACCGTCGAAGACCTCGGCGAGGGTGACGGTGCTGCCGTCCTCGGCGGTCAGCCGGTACTCCGGCAGCTCCACGGCGGGCAGGGCGCGCCGCTGTGCGGCGATGGCGTCGAGCTCGCGGGTCGCGGCCTTCTCGCGGATGCGCAGCGCGTCGAGTTCCTTCTGCCAGGTCTCGCGGTCGACGACGGGTGGGATGGCGGTCATGACGGGTTCCTCTCTCGGGGTGGAAGTCTCGGGGCGGACGTGGCGGCGCTCAGGGCCGGAAGCGGGTCTGCGCGAAGTGCGCGCCGCGGGAGAACGACAGGATCTTGTCGGGGCGCACGCGGAAGACGGGGAGCGAGGCCGCGTCGGGGTTGGGCGCTAGCCCGTCGGCGTGGTGGCGGAAGCCGTCGTCGTCGACGTCGTAGGGCCAATCCAGCCGGTCGCGCCACATCCGCGCGAGCGTCTCGAGCACGGCGCGATCGGTACAACGCTCGGCGCGGCCCTCGACGACGACGTCGAGTCCGCTGCGGTACGCGTCGGTCCCCGTCGTGAGGACGCAGCGCGGATCGTGCACGAGGTTCCGCGCCTTCTGCTCCTCCCAGCCGGTCACGAAGTACAACGCGCCGTCGAGCCACATCGCAGGCAGGGGGCACACGTGCGGCCTCCCGTCCGCGCGGACGGTGCTGAGCCGGAACATCTCGGCACCGTCGAGCGCCGCGGCGACCTCCGCCCACGACGTGGCGAGGGCGCCGGGGCTGCTGAACTCCGGGTGCAGGACCGGCTCGGGCGTCGTGCTGGTGGTCATCGCGCCTCCTGGCATGTTCACAGCGTCCACATCTGTTATGTTCACACCGTACACTTGGCGGACGGGGGACACAAGGGCATGGCGTACCACCACGGTGACCTGGCACAGGCGCTGGTCGACGCGGGTCTCGAGGTCACGCGCGCCGGCGGACCGTCGGCGCTGACCATCCGCGAGGTCACCCGCCGCGTGGGGGTCAGCCCCAACGCCGCGTACCGCCATTTCCCCGACCGCCTCGCGCTGCTGCGGGCCGTGAGCGCCGCGATCCAGCAGCGCATGGCCGACGCGATGCCCGTGAGCCCCGGCCAAGGCCCCGTCGAGCGCCTGCGAGCCGTGGGGCTCGGCTACATCGCCTTCGCGCTGGCCGAGCCGGGCTGGTTCTCGGTGTGCTTCTTCGGCGACGAGGCGCCGGACCCGGAGTCGCTCAGCGGGATCCCGCCGTACGTCGCGCTGTCGGAGGCCCTGGACCTCCTGGTGCACGCGGACCTGCTGCGCCCCGAGGCCCGACGGTCAGCCACGTGGTCCTGTTGGTCGATGGTCCACGGCTTCGCCGAGATGGCCCTGCGCGGGCCGCTGCACCACCTACCCGGCGATCAGCAGTGGCCGCTCGCCGAGGCCGCGGTGGAGGCGGCGATCCGCGGCGTGATCGCCTGAGCGCCTCACGATGTCGAGCTGAGAGGGCGCGGACAGGTTCAGGTGCACCTCCGACCGCTCAGAACCCCACATCGTGAAGCGGGACGCCGTCGGGCGGCGCGGCGTGCCCCGCCACGACGACGGTGCGCCCGGGGAAAAGCCCGGCGGGGTCGAGGATCTCGGCCAGCAGCCGCTCCGCGTCGGCGGCGTCCAGGTGCTCGGTCGGCTCGTCCAGCAGGACGACGCCCGCGGGGCTGAGCAACGCCCGCGCCAGCAGCAGCCGGCGGCGCTGGCCCCCGGAGAGGGAGTCGGCGCCGTCCCCCAGCGGGGTCCGCACGCCGTCCGGGAGGCCGTCGATCCACTCCCCCAGCCCGACCCGGCGCAGCGCCGCGTCGATCTCGGCGTCGGTGGCGTCGCCGCGCGCCACGCGGCAGTTCTCCGCCACCGTCGTCGCGAAGACGTGGGCGGCCTCGCCGAAGAAGCCCACCGACGCGGGCAGGTCCGCGCAGGCGCGCGCGGGCGTCCCGTCGACGAGGACCTCGCCGCCGCGGTCGTCGAGACCCGCGAGGGCGAGCAGCAGGGTCGTCTTGCCCGCCCCGGAGGCGCCGCGCACCACCAGGCGGTCGCCGGGTTCGAGCGTCAGCGCGCCCAGCTCCAGCCGCGGGTGCGGGGCGACCGACACGGTACCGGCCGGCACCGAGGGCAGGGTCAGCAGTGGCGCGATCCGGCCCGCGGCATCGGCGGAGCGCACGTACTGTCGCGCCGCGTCGGGCAGCACGGAGACGGCCTCGAAGGCGCTGAGCGGCAGCAGGACGAGGATGCCGAGCGTGGTCGCGGCCGCCGAGTCGATCCGGGCGACGGCGACGAGCAGCGCGGCGACCACGGCGATGCCGACGGCGAGCGGGATCGCCGCGTCCGCCAGCGCGCCGGTGCGGGCCGCGCGGTCGACGGCGGACCGTCGGGCGTCCTCGGCGCGGGCGGCGCGGGCGCGCACCTCGTCGAGGCGCCCCGCGACGGCGAGCTCGCCCGCGTGGTCGAGCACGGCCGAGGCCGCGGCGCCGAAGGCCTCGCTGCCCGCGGCCTCCGCGGCCGCGCGGTCGCGGGTGGCGCGCGCCGTCAGCCACGGCGCAGCCCCGCCGGCCACCAGCAGGCAGGCCGCGAGCGCGATCCCGGCGCGAGGATCGAGGAACCACATCCAGCCGGTCGCCGCGACCGAGACCGTCGCCGCGACCGCGGCGGGGATCACGATGCGCACCAGCGCATCGCCGACCGCGTCGACGTCGGCGCCGGTGCGGGCGAGCAGCTCGCCGCCGGAGAGCCGCACGGACTCCGCCGGCGCGGCCCCGGCCAGCCGCAGGTACAGCGCGGCCCGCAGCTCCGTGAGCCCGCGCAGCGCGACCCGGTGCGACGCGAGCCGCTCGACGTACCGCATGAGGCCCCGGGTGATGCCGAGCCCGCGTACCGAGGTCACGGCGAGCGAGAGCGCCAGCACGGGCGGCATCGTCCACGCCTTGGTGATGAGCCACGCGGAGAGGCCCGCCAGCGCGAGGGCGCTCGCCGCCGTGAGCACGCCCGCGGCCACGGCGCCGAGGGCGGCGAGGGGACGGGTCCGCATGGCCCGCAGGCAGATCAGCAGGTCATGCACGCGCCACCTCCAGCACTTCGTCGGCGGCGGCCAGTACCTGCGGGTCGTGCGCCGCGATCACGACGGTCGCGCCGGCGTCCGCGCGGGCGCGGAGCTCGGCGAGGACGCGCGCGGCGAGCTCCTCGTCGAGGTGCGCGGTGGGCTCGTCGAAGAGCAGGACCTCGCGTCTGAGGGCGAGGGTGCGGGCCAGCGCGAGCCGCTGCCGCTGCCCGGCGGACAGCCCGGCCCCGCCGGTGCCGACGGGCCGCTCCCAGCCGCGCTCCGCGACCACCTCGTCGAGGCCCGTCGCGGCGAGCACCTCGGGCACGGAATCCGGTGCGGGGGCGCCCAGCAGCGTGAAGTTGTGTTCCAGGGTGCCGGGCTCCAGGTACGGGTGCTGCGGGCACCACGCCACGTGCGCCCACCAGTCCGGGCCCCCGGCGAGCAGCGCACCGTCGACGGTGACCTCGCCCGCGTCCGGCGCCGCGAGGCCCGCCAGGACCGTGAGCAGCGTGGACTTGCCCGCGCCGTTGGGCCCCGTGAGCACGGTGAGCCGGCCGGGGGCGAAGGCACCGTCGAAGCCCGACGGTGCCGCCCCGTCCCGCCCGTCGACGGTGACGCCGCGGGCGACGAGCACGCCCGGGCCCGCGGTGCCGCTCACCGGAGCGGGCGCGGGGGCGTCGAGCAGGGCGAAGACCCGGCCGGTGGCCTCGAGCCCCTGCTCGGCGGCGTGGAAGCCGGCGCCGACCGCGCGCAGCGGCCGGTACACCTCGGGCGCGAGGATCAGCGCGAAAACACCGGCGAACAGGGTCATCTCGCCGTAGACGAGCCGCAGGCCGATGCTCACCGCGACGAGCGCGACGCACAGGGTGGCGAGCAGCTCCAGGGCGAAGGAGGAGAGGAAGGCGATCCGCAGCGCGCCCATCGTCTCGGTCTCGTTGCGCGCGCCGAGCTCGCGGACCGTGCGCTCGGGTCCGCGCTCGCGGCCCAGGGCCCGCAGCGTGGGCAGGCCGGCGACGAGGTCGAGCAGCCGCGCGGAGAGCCGCGACATCGCCTCCAGGCGGCGCCGCGTGCGGTCGCGGGTGAGCAGGCCGATGAGCACCATGAAGATCGGCAGCAGCGGGAGGGTGCCGAGCGCGATGGCGCCGGAGACCCAGTCCGCGAGGAACATCGCGAGGATGAGGACCGGCGTCGCGATGGCGCTCAGCGCGAGGGCGGGGACGTAGCCGGTGAGGTAGGGCGGGAGGTCGTCGAGGCCGCGGGTGAGCGCGGTGCGCAGTTCCTCCCGGTCGACGGGGGACCGCCCTGGACCGACGGCGTCCAGTGCGGCGGAGCGCAGTTCGGAGACCACCCGGTCGGCGGCGCGTCGCTCGATGCGGGATCGCAGGTGGCTCACCGCGACCCGCACCGCCACGGCGGCCACCGCCAGCGCGACGGGCTGCGTCACGTCGGCGTTGCCGGTCACGAGCCGCGCCAGCGCCGTCGCGAGCGCGTAGGCCAGCGCGATCACCGCAGCGGTCTCCACGACGCCGCACGCGACCACGGTGACCATCAAGCCGCGCGAGCTGCGCGCGTACCGGAGCAGCCGCGGATCGACGGGTGCCCGGGTGTCAGGCACGGGGGCTGAGGCCGATCGACGGCGGGATCTGCGCGACGGAGATCCGCTGGCGGAAGACCCAGTAGGTCCACGCCTGGTAGATCATCACCAGCGGCAGCAGCACGACGGTGCACCAGGACATCACGACCAGCGTGTAGTGCGAGGACGCGGCGGCCTCGATCGTGATCGAGCGCGCCGGGTCGGTGGCGTTGAGCACGTTGGGGAACAGCGCGCCGAACAGCAGCACGCTCACGCCGATGACGGTCAACGACGTCGCGAGGAAGGCCGCCAGCTCCCGCCCGGCGCGGACGAGCGGCCCCGCGGCGAGCAGCCCCGCGGCGGCCAGGACCACCATCGCCCAGGTCCACGCCTTGCCGTGCTCGAGCTGCGTCCACACCGCGAAGACAGCGCCGATCGCGGCGACGGGCAGCCACATCCGCACGGCGAGGCTCCGGGCGTCCACCCGGACGTCACCGTCGGACTTGAGCGCCACGAAGATCGCGCCGTGCAGGAGGAACAGGCCGAGGGTCGCGATCCCGCCGAGCAGCCCGTAGGGATTGAGCAGGTCCCAGACCTCGCTGGTCATGCCGCCGCGCTCGTCCAGGTCGACCCCGTGCACGATGTTCGCGAAGGTCAGGCCCCACGCGAAGGCGGGGATCCAGGAACCGAGTCCGATCCCGACGTCCGCCCAGCCGCGCCACCGCGGCTCGTCGATCTTGCCGCGCCACTCGATCGCGCACACGCGGGTGATGAGACCCACCAGGATCGCGAGCAGCACGAGGTAGAAGCCGGAGAAGACCTCGGCGTACCAGACGGGGAAGGCCGCGAACATCGCCGCGCCTGCGGTGATGAGCCACACCTCGTTGCCGTCCCAGACGGGGCCGATGGTGTTGAGCAGCACGCGGCGCCGCTGCTCGGAGTCGGCGTGGGAACGCTTGCGGCCCAGGATCGGCATGAGCATGCCGACGCCGAAGTCGAAGCCCTCCAGCACGAAGTAGCCGGTGAAGAGGAAGCCGATGGCGAGGAACCAGTAGTCGGGCAGTGTCATGGCGGCCTCCTAGTACGCGAAGGAGAGGTGGTCGGACGTGGCCTTCCGGCCCGGCTCCGCGCCCTCGGGGGCGTCGGTGTCGGCGGGCGGATCATCGTCGTCGTGCGGCGGATCCAGCGGGCTGTGCAGGTTCGGGCCCTTGATCACGTACCGCCGGAGCAGGAAGAACCACAGCAGGTAGAGCGTGCCGTAGACCGCGGCGAAGGTGAGGAGGGAGAAGGCCATCATCGTCACGGAGTGGCCGGAGACGGCCTGCCCCACGGTGAGCCGGATCGTGGGGTCGCCGTTCGGGTTGGGCACCACCACCCAGGGCTGGCGTCCCATCTCCGTGAACACCCAGCCGGAGGTGTTCGCGAGGAAGGGCGTGGGCAGCGCGATGAGGCAGATCCGGCTGAACCATTTCTGGTTCGGCACGCGGCCGCGGCGGGTGACCCACAAGCCCGCCAGCGCCAGCACGCCCGAGCCGATCGACCACCCCATCATGGCGCGGAAGGCCCAGTACGAGACGAAGAGGTTGGGGCGGTAGTCGCCGGGACCGAACTTCTCGACGGCCTCGGCCTGCAGCTCGGTGACGCCCTTGAGCGTCGAGTTGGGGTCGCCGTTGGCGAGGAAGGAGGTCACGTACGGCACCTGCAGCACGTGCGTCACCGACTCGCAGTTGTTGTGCGTGCCGATGGTGAGCAGGGAGAAGCTGGCGCCGGTCTCGGTGTGGCAGAGCGATTCCGCCGAGGCCATCTTCATGGGTTGCTGCTCGAACATGAGCTTGGCCTGCGCGTCGCCGGTGATGCCCAGGCCCACGGCCGAGACGATCATGACGCCGAGGCCGAAGCGGGTGACGGGGCGCATCGACTGCGCCAGCTCGATCGCGGCGGGGTCGCCCTTGCGCATGCCCCGTACCATCCACCAGCCGCCGATCGCGGCGACGAAGGTGCCGGCGGTGAGCCACGCGCCGAAGACGGTGTGCGGGAACGCCGCGAGGGTGGTCGAGTTGGTGAGCACCTCCCAGATGCTCGTGAGCTCGGCGCGGTTCTTCTCCGGGTTGAAGGTCGCGCCCACGGGGTGCTGCATCCAGGAGTTCGCGGCGATGATGAAGAAGGCGGAGGCGTTCACGCCGAGCGCGACCATCCAGATGCAGCCCAGGTGCACGAGTTTCGGCAGCCTGGTCCAGCCGAAGATCCACAGGCCGAGGAAGGTCGACTCCATGAAGAAGGCGACGAGGCCCTCGAGCGCGAGCGGCGCGCCGAAGACGTCGCCGACGAACTTGCTGTACTCGCTCCAGGCCATGCCGAACTGGAACTCCTGGACGATGCCGGTGGCCACGCCCAGGGCGAAGTTGATGAGGAAGAGCTTGCCGAAGAAGTTCGTGGCCTTGAGCCACGCCTGCTTCCCCGTCACCAGCCAGATGGTCTGCATCGTGGCCACCATCGGCGCGAGGCCGATCGTGAGCGGCACCAGGATGAAATGCATCACCGTGGTCATGCCGAACTGCCAGCGGGCGATGTCCAACGCGGTCATGCGTACTCCCTGGGCCGAGGGGTCGGGCCGGCATCGTCGCCGACCCTTCTACTACGTTCAGTAGTAATTACTACCGATGGTAGTAGAGATCGCCTCCGATCCCAAGTGTTGAGACACAGCACACGTCGCGCACCGTGGCCAACCCGTTGTGTCCACCGTAGGCCGGGCGCGCCCCGGCCGCGGGGCGCACGGCGGATTCGCTGACGCCCTTCGCGCTCAGCCCGGGGCGACCGCGGACCGTCGATCCATGCGCTTCTGATGCGCGACGCTGGCGGCGACCACGATCACGGCGAGCGCCGTCGACAGGCCGACCGCGCTGCGCTGGTCCGGGTCGACGATCATCGCGACGATGACGAAGACGATGAAGGCGATCACCGCGTACGTCGCCCAGGGGAAGAACCACATGCGCAGCGGCGACGGGGTGCTCTCCCGGCGGCGCAGGGCGATCTGGCTCACCGCGATGACCAGGTAGACGAACAGGGCCACCGCGCCCGTCGTGGCCAGAAGATAGCCGAACAGCTTCTCGGGCAGCACGTAATTGCCGATCACCGCGAGGAAGCCGAGGATCATCGACGCCAGGACCGCGACGGCGGGGACGCCCCGCTTCGTGGTCCGGCCCGCGGCCCGGGGAGCGTCGCCGCGGCTGGCGAGCGAGTACAGCATCCGCGAGGCGGTGTAGAGCGCGCTGTTGAGGCACGACGCGACGGCCACGAGGACCACGACGTCCATGATCCCCGCGGCGGCCGGGATGTTCATCGCCTGCAGGACCGCCTGGTACGACCCCGTCGCCGAGTCGAGGGTGTTCCACGGGACGAGCGCCACCACCACGAAGATCGAGCCGATGTAGAACAGGCAGATCCGCCAGACCACCGAGTTCACGGCCTTGGTGATGCCCTTGGCCGGCTCGGGCGATTCGGCGGCGGCGATCGTCACGATCTCCGAGCCCATGAACGTGAACATGGTGGTGAGCATCGCCGCGATCACCGCCCCGGCCCCGTTCGGCATGAACCCGCCCGTGTCCCAGAGGTGGCTCACGCCGGAGACCCCCGAACCCGGCAGCAGCCCGAAGATCGCGAGCGCACCCAGCACCAGGAAGGCCGCGATCGCGAGCACCTTGATCAGCGCGAACCAGAACTCGAACTCGCCGTAGTTCCCGACGGAGAACAGGTTCGTCACGGTGAGGAGCACCACCACCAACAGGGCCCACGACCACTGCGGGCCGCCGACCGTCTTCGACAGGATCACCGCGGCGGCGGTCGCCTCGACGGGGATCACCAGCACCCAGAACAGCCAGTACAGCCATCCGATGCTGCAGCCCGCCCAGCGGCCCAGCGCCCGCTCGGCGTAGGTCGAGAAGGAGCCCGTGTCCGGGTGCGCCGTCGCCATCTCGCCGAGCATCCGCATCACCAGGATCACCAACAGCCCGGCGAGGCTGTAGGAGATCAGCACCGCCGGCCCCGCGAGCTTGATCGCGTTCGCCGAGCCGACGAACAGGCCCGCGCCGATGACGCCGGCGATCGAGATCATCGTGATGTGCCGGGGTTTGAGACTGGTGCCGAGTTGATCTCCCTCGGTGCCGGTGTCCTCGCGCGTACTCATCCCGCGACGCTATGCCCGTCGCGGCGCCGCCGCAGGCCGTGCCCGGATTGTCCGGAAACGCTACGGGGTGTTCGCGATTCCCGCCTCGATGAGGGAGCGGACCGTCGCGTCCATGGGCGCGTCGGGCAGGGCGCGGCCATCCAGCGTGTGCACCCGCGCGCACAGCGTGATCGACGAGACCAGCCACACCCCGTCGTTCATGACCAGGTCCACGGGGAAGAGCGGCTCGACGGCGGTGGCGACGCCCTTGTCCTCCGCCGCGTCGAAGAGGGCGCGCGCAGTGGTGCCGGGCAGGATGCCCTGTTCCGCGGGCGGGGTGACGAGGGTGCGGCCGCGGGCGATCACGACGGTGGCGCGGGGCGCCTCGAGGACGCGGCCCTCGCTGGAGGTGAAGATCACGTCGTCGGCGCCCTGCTCCTCCGCGTACCGCGCGGCGGCCATGTTCACGGCGTAGGAGAGGGTCTTGGCGCCGAGCAGGAGCCACGGCGCGTCGGTGCCGAGCCCCGTCGAATAGCCCCGGCTCAGCGTGATGGCCGAGATCCCCTCGGTCCGCGCGCGACGCGCCCGGTCGGGCAGCGGCGAGACCGAGACGTACGCGGTGGGCGTGCCGGGCGCGGACTCGCGGCCGCGCGTGTAGACGAGCCGCAGCGCGCCCTCGGCGCTCCCCGCCTCCTCGCCGTAAAGCATCGCGGCGCGCTGCATCGCGGCCCACCAGGCGCCGTCGTTGGGCGCGGGGAGGCCGAGTGCGGCGGCCGAACGGCCCAGCCGGTCGAGGTGGGCGCGGCCCTTGAGCGGGGCGCCGTCGCGGACCAGGACGGTCTCGAAGCAGCCGTCGCCGCGGACCGCGCCGAGGTCGTCGGCATAGAGGAGAGGCGCGTCGGGAGCGCGCACGGAACCGTCCAGGGTGACCACCACGGATGCCATGGCGGCAACAGTATTCGACGCCCCGAAGCGCCGCGCGGCCAGCGGGGTAGGCTTGAGGAGTGTCGACTGAAGAACATTCCATGTCCGGCATCATGAACCCCGAGGACACGCCGGACACCGGTGTGACCTGGCATTTCGGGGATCCGTTCGGGGAGCAGCGCGCGGCCGAGCGCGGCGCCGCGGTGATCGACCGCTCGCACCGCCGTGTGATCACCCTGACCGGGTCCGAGCGCCTTTCCTGGCTGCACTCGATCACCAGCCAGCACCTCACGCACCTGCCGGATCGCACCGCGACGCAGAACCTCAACCTGGACGGCAGCGGTCGCGTGCTCGACCACTTCCACCTCATCGACGTCGACGGCACGACCTACCTCGACACCGAACCCGCAGCGCTCGCGCCGAAGGAGGCCCCGCTCAGCCCGGACCTCGCGACGTACCTGCAGCGCATGGTCTTCCGGTCCGACGTGCAGGTGCAGGCGCGGGACGACCTCGCGGTGCTCACCGTGATCGGGCCCGAGGCCGAGACCGTCGCCGCGCAGGTGGAGGGCGTGCGGCGGACCGAGCCCGGCGAGGTGAACCTCATCGTCCCGCGCGAGCGGCTGGGCGCGGACTTCGCCGCCCTCGTCGCCGCCGGGGCGCGCCCGGCCGGCACCTGGGCCTACGAGGCCCGACGGGTCGCCGCCGCCCGCGCCCGGCAGGGCGTCGACACCGACGAGAAGACCATCCCGCACGAGGTGGACTGGATCGGCACCGCCGTGCACCTCGACAAGGGCTGCTACCGCGGGCAGGAGACCGTCGCCCGGGTGCACAACCTGGGCCGGCCCCCGCGCCGCCTCGTGCTGCTGCACCTCGACGGTTCCGCCGACGCCCGGCCCGCGACGGGCGACCCCGTGACGCTGGACGGACGCACCGTCGGGCGGCTCGGCACCGTCGTCGAGCACGCCGACTACGGGCCCATCGCCCTCGCGCTGATCAAGCGCTCGATCCCCGACGACGCGAAGCTCGACGCCGGCGGCGCCGCCGCCGCGATCGACACCGACGTCACGCCCTCCGCGGACGCCGGCGAACAGGCCGGGCGGTCCGCCGTCGACCGTCTGCGCGGCCGGTGACGCCCACCAGGGTCGTCGCGGTCTGCGTGGTCGCCGAGGAGCGGCGGCTCGACCCGCGCAAGCCCGAGCAGCGCACGGCCATCGACAAACGCCCCGTCGAGGACGCCGTCGACGTGGGCCCGCTGGGCCCGGTCACCGACCACGTCTGCGACACCCGCCACCACGGCGGCGAGGAGCAGGCCGTGTACGCCTACTCCGAGCACGAGGCGCGGCGCTGGGCGCAGGAGCTCGGCCGCGACCTGCCGCCCGGCTGGTTCGGGGAGAACCTGCGCCTGGACGGCGACACCACCGACCTCGTGGTCGGCACCCGGCTGCGGATCGGCGCCGCGCTGGAGCTCGAGGTGACGATCCCCCGCACCCCGTGCCGCACCTTCGCGCTGTGGTCCGGCGAGGACGACTGGCTGGCGCGATTCCTCGCCCGCGGCGACTCCGGAGCCTACTTCCGCGTGGTCACGCCCGGGCCCGTGGCGGCGGGCGACCCGATCGTCGTCGCGGCGGTCCCGGCGCACGGAGCGACCGTGCGGGACCTGTTCCGCGCGACGCGGCCGGACCGGCTGCGGGCCCTCCTGCGGGCCGGTGACCTGCCCCCGAAGGTCGAACGGGACGCCACGAAGGCCCTCAAACGCGCCGACTGACACCCAGGCGGCAGCACCATCGGCGCGAGCACGCTAAACTGGACGGCAGGAAGAATTACTACACGGAGAAAGGGGCCGCCACCCACCGGTTGATCCGGTAGCTGGCCGCCCCTTCATTGCGCAAGGGGGTCCCCCATGGGCCGCGGCCGGGCAAAGGCGAAGCAGACCAAGGTTGCACGGGAGCTGAAGTACAGCACCCCGAGTACTGACCTGAAGAGGCTGCAGGACGAGCTGGCGGGTGGCGTGACCGACGAGGCCGACGTACTCGCCACACACCCCGAGTGGAGCGACATCGCGGGCGATCCGTACCGCGAGGACGAGTGGCGCCGCGCCTGACGCGGTTCGCACCTTCCGAAACACCACGCCGATAGGCACCGTGACCCCCGGTCACGGTGCCTACGGCGTTCCTAGAACTTCGGGTGCGAGCCGCTCAGTACGGCCCGCTCGCCCGCACCGTCGGACTTCTTGATCGTCCCCAGGACCCAGCTGTCGATGTGGCGTGCGGTGAGCACGGCCAGCGCGCGGTCGACGTCCTCGGGCGCGACGATCGCGACCATGCCGACGCCCATGTTGAAGGTCTTCTCCATCTCGACCTGCTCCACCCGGCCGCGCTGGGCGATGAGCGCGAAGACGGCGGACGGGCTCCACGTGTTGCGGTCCAGCTCGGCGACGAGCCCCTCGGGGATCACGCGGCCGAGGTTCGCGGCGAGCCCGCCTCCGGTGACGTGGCAGAAGGTGCGCACCTGCGTCTCCTGCGCGAGGCGCAGGCAGTCGAGGGCGTAGATCGCCGTGGGCTCGAGCAGCTCCTCGCCGAGCGTGCGGCCGAACTCCTCGACGTAGCCGCCGAGGTCCATGTGGCCCCAGTCGAGCAGCACCTTGCGGGCCAGGCTGTAGCCGTTGCTGTGCAGGCCGGAGCTCTTCATGGCGATCACGACGTCGCCCGCGCGCACGTTGTCGGGGCCGAGCACCTCGTCGGCCTCGACGACGCCGACGCCGGTCGCGGAGAGGTCGTACTCGCCCTCGGCCATGAGGCCGGGGTGCTCGGCGGTCTCGCCGCCCAGCAGCGCGCAGCCCGCGCGGACACAGCCCTCGGCGATGCCGCCGACCAGCTCGGCGACGGTCTCGGGGACCACCTTGCCGACGGCGATGTAGTCCTGCAGGAAGAGCGGCTCGGCGCCGGTCACGACGAGGTCGTCGACCACCATGGCGACGAGGTCGATGCCGACGGTGTCGTGCTTGCCCAGAGCCTGGGCCACCGCGATCTTGGTGCCGACGCCGTCGGTCGACGCGGCGAGCACGGGCTCGCGGTACTTCTTGAGCGCGAACAGGCCGGCGAAACCGCCGAGACCGCCGAGGACCTCGGGGCGGGTCGCGCGCTTGGCGTGCGGCTTGAAGAGCTCGACGGCCCGGTCACCGGCCTCGATGTCGACTCCTGCAGCGGCGTACGAGGCACCCTGCGGCGGGTGGGTGTTGGAATCCGTCACGGATTCATAGGCTACCGGACCGGGAGCCCACGGGCGCCCGGCGGAGTCGAGGACCCGCCGGGACGCGCTCAGGGGCGGCGCAGCGCCGAGGCGTTGTCGTTGTCGGCCTGCAGCGGGTCGCCCTGCGAGCCCGCCTTGAGCATGTTCTCCAGGACCGCCTTGCCCATCGAGGTCGACTCGGGCAGCGGGATCGGGTAGACCCCGTCGAAGCAGGCGCGGCACATGGACTCGCCCGCGTGCTCGGTGGCGGCCGTCATCTCGTCGAGGGAGATGTAGCCCAGCGAGTCGGCGCCGATCGCGGCCCTGACCGACTCGACCATGGCCTCCATGGAATCGGCGCCGCCGCCGTTGGCGATGAGCTCGGCCGGGGAGGCGAAATCGATGCCGTAGAAGCACGGCCACTTCACCGGCGACGAGGCGATGCGCACGTGGATCTCGGCGGCGCCGGCCTCGCGGAGCATCCGGATCAGCGCGCGCTGGGTGTTGCCGCGGACGATCGAGTCGTCGACCACGACGAGCCGCTTGCCGCGGATCACCTCGCGCAGCGGGTTGAGCTTGAGCCGGATGCCCAGCTGGCGGATGGTCTGCGAGGGCTGGATGAACGTGCGGCCCACATAGGCGTTCTTCATCAGGCCCTGCCCGTAGGGGATGCCGGACGCCTGCGCGTAGCCGACGGCCGCGGGCGTGCCGGACTCGGGCACCGGGATCACCAGGTCGCCGTCGGCGGGGTGCTCACGGGCCAGGCGACGGCCGATGTCGACGCGGGTCGAGTGCACGGACCGGCCGTGGATCACCGAGTCGGGGCGGGCGAGGTAGACGTACTCGAAGATGCAGGTCTTCGGGGTGGCCTCGGCGAACCGGGTGGAGCGCACGCCGTCCTCGTCGATGGCGAGCAGCTCGCCCGGCTCGATGTCGCGCACGAAGGACGCGCCGACGATGTCGAAGGCCGCCGTCTCGGACGCGACGACCCAGCCGCGGTCCAGGCGGCCCAGGCTCAGCGGGCGCACGCCGTGCGGGTCGCGCGCGGCGTACAGCGTGTGCTCGTCCATGAAGGTCAGGCAGAACGCGCCCTTCACGGTGGGCAGCAGCTCCATGGCCGCCTGCTCCAGCGTGCGGTCGGCGGCGGCGTGCGCGAGCAGCGCCGTGAGGATGTCGGAGTCGGACGTGGCGGCCTTGCTCGGGCGCCCGCCGGCGACGCCGAGCTCGACGGCGCGCTCCGCGAGCTCCGCGGTGTTCACCAGGTTGCCGTTGTGACCGAGCGCCACGCCGTTGCCCGCGCTGGTGGTGCGGAAGATGGGCTGGCTGTTCTCCCAGGTGGTGGAGCCGGTGGTCGAGTAGCGGCAGTGGCCGATCGCGACGTGGCCGGGCATCGAGCTCAGCGTCTGCTCGTCGAAGACCTGGCTCACCAGCCCGAGGTCCTTGAAGACCAGTACCTGCTGGCCGTCACCGACCGCGATGCCGGCGGCCTCCTGGCCGCGGTGCTGCAGGGCGTAGAGGCCGTAGTAGGAGAGCTTCGCCACGTCCTCCCCTGTGGCCCAGACGCCGAAGACGCCGCACTCCTCCCGGGGCTCCTGCTCCTCACCGTCATCGAGCGGGGCGTTGTTGACGACGCTGAGCGGAAGCTGCTGCACGGCTGACTCCTGGGGCTGGGGGCGTGGCCTGATCCGATTGTAGGACCGATCCGCCAGCGGAAACGAATCGCCGAGTAGGTTTCTTCCCGGAGACAGGGGGTTCGCGTGGCGAAGACGATCGATCCGGCGGAGATGCGGGCCGCCGTACTGGCCGTCCGGGACTGGATCGTCGACGACGACGCGCCCGCTCCCCCGCGCGCCGCGATCGCCGCCGCGGTCCGGTCCACGGCCCGCACCCTGGCGCAGGACGCGCCGGGCGGATCCGTCGAGGTGCGGGTGCCGCCCTTCGTCGCCGTGCAGTGCATCGAGGGACTGCGGCACACCCGCGGGACGCCCCCGAACGTCGTGGAGTGCGCGCCCCGCGTCTGGCTGCGGCTCGCGACGGGCCTCGTCACCGTCGACGAGGCGACGGAGGCCGCCGACCTCGCGGCCAGCGGCTCCCGCGCGGGCGAGATCGCGCGCTACCTGCCCATCCTGCGGCTGTAGCGCTCAGCGCGCCGTCGAGCCGCGGGGCACGAGCCGCCCGACGCCGGCGGGCTGGTCGGGCGCGCCCTCGTCCCGCAGCACCGCGACCAGCGTCGTCACCGCCCGCCTGGCCAGCTCCTCGGGCTGCAGGTCGACGGCCGTGATGTCCGCCGCGCGCGCCTCCTCGGCGTCGGAGCCCGCCGCGATCCGCACCGCGGCCGGCACCGCGTAGCCCCGCTCGCGCAACCGCTCGGCCGCCCCGGCGGCGGGCGCCGCGGCGAGGCAGTACAGCGCGTCGGGCACGCCGCCGACGCCCGGGACGGAGCCCGGCGGGAACCACCGGTCGACCGCGTCCACGCCCGCCTCCGCGCCCAGCGCGTCCGCGTGCACGATCACCGCGGCGGGCATCCCCCGGTCGGCGCACCAGGCGCGGTAGACCTCGATCGAGCGCAGTGACCACTCGTCCTGTTCGTCGGCGGCGAGGAAGGCGATCGCGCGGCTGCCCGCGGCCGCGAGGTGCTCGAGCACGTCGTGCGTGATGCGCTCGGTCTCGATCCCCACGTGCCCCGGCGCACCGTCGTCCCAGGTCCCGTCGTCGCGCGGGGGCAGCCCGACGGTGACGCAGGGCGTGCCGATCCGCTCGCACAGGTCGAGCAGCGGGTCGTCGCGGGTCGGCTCGGTCAGCAGGATCCCCTCGGCGGCGAGGGCGGCCGACGGGGCGTCGTCCCGCGCGGGGTCCCCGACCAGCATGAGGCAGTAGCCGGCGTCGAGCGCGGCCATCGCGGCGGCGCCCGCGAGCCGGAGGAAGTAGTCCACGCCGTGCAGCTGGCCCGGGTCGATCCGGTCCAGCGGCCGCACGACGAGCGCGAGCACGCTGAGCCGGTTGCGGCGCAACCCCTGCGCCAGCACGTCGGGCCGGTATCCCAGCGCGTGGGCCGCTGCGCGCACCCGTTCGCGCGTGTCCGCGGCGACGACGCCGTTGCCGCTGAACGTGTGCGAGACCGTCGTGACCGAGACGCCCGCACGACGGGCGACGTCGGCGATCCGGGGCCGGCTGGTCATGGCACCCACGCTAGACCCTCCGGTGATTCCACCCACACCCTTGTCCAAATCGTTTTGGCTACCTAGCGTGACTCGCGCCACACAGCGCCGCCGCCCCGCGCGGCGCGACCGATCCCGTGGAGGCCCGATGACGCCGATCCCGAAGCCCGCCCCGCCGGGACCGCCCGTGCCCGCCGCACCGTCCGCACCCGCGGCGACCCCGTCCCGGCCCCGGGTCGAGGCCCGCGGCATCGACGTCATCCCCGACGACGAACGCCACGGCCGCGCCCGCGACCTGTTCGCGCTGTGGTGCGCGCCCAGCATCAACTACCTGTCCGTCGTGGTCGGCGCGGCGCTCGTGCTCATGGGCCTCGAACTCTGGCAGGCCGTGGCCGTCGGAGTCGTCGGCTGCCTGTTCGCCGTGGTCACGGGGATCGTCGCGATCCCGGGGCCGGTATCGGGCACGCCGAGCCAGGTGACCACCCGCGCGATGTACGGGGTGCGCGGCAACCGGGTCGCGATCGCGGTCAACGGATGGTTCGTCTCGGTCTGCTACATCGCCATCAACTGGGCCGCGGCGGCCGCCGTCGGCTACACCCTGCTGCAGCATTTCGGGGTGCCGCTCGGAACCCCGGCCCAGCTCGTCGTCATCGCGGCCATCGCCACGGCGACGGTGACCGTCGCCGTCTTCGGGCAGGGCGTGATCAGCCGCCTCTACCCGCTGCTGTCGCTGATCCTCGGCGTCGTCTTCCTGGTCATGTCGGGCTTCGTGGCCTCCCGCGCCGACCTCGGCTTCGCGCAGCCGGCGCCGCTGCACGGCTTCGACCTGTGGGTCGCCGTCCTCGGCGGCCTCACCCTGGTGGCCGCCGCCCCGCTGTCGTACACGATCAGCTCCGACTTCGCGCGCTACCTCCCCGCGGACACCAGCGGATTCTCCGTCGCGGCGGCCACGGCCCTCGGCGGCGCGATCCCCGGCGTCGTCCTCGTCGCGGTGGGCGCCCTCGCGGCGACCGCGGTCGACATGTCCGACCCCCAGGCGGGCCTCATCGCACTGATCCCGTCGTGGTTCGTGCCGGTCTTCCTCGTCGCCGTGATCGTGAGCACCATCAGCAACAACGCGCTCACCTCGTACAGCGCCGGGCTCGCCCTGCAGTCGGTCGGCGTGCCCCTGAGCCGGGCGCGGGCGGTCGCTGTCACGGGCCTCCTCGGCGCGCTGCTGACCCTGTACGCGCTGTTCGTGTCCGACTTCCTCGGCGCGGTCAGTAGCGCCCTGTCGATGCTGGTCGTCCTCGTGGGACCGATCATGGCGGTGTACGTGACCGACATCGTGCTGCGCCGCGGCCGCTACGACGGGACGGCGCTCAGCGACGTCTCGCCCGCCTCGCGGTTCTGGTTCACGCGCGGCGTGAACGCGGCCGGCGCGGTCTCGGTCCTCGCCGCGGCCGGCCTGGCCCTGCTGTGCGCGCACACCGTCGAGTTCCGCGGGCCGATCGCCGTCGCCCTCGGCGGGATCGACCTCTCGCTCCCGGTCGGCGTCCTCGTCGCCGCCGGCCTGTACGCCCTGCTCACCCGCATCCTCTACGGATTCCCCACCCCTGAATCGGAGTAGTCCATGACCACCACCCTGCACCGCGGCGGCCGGATCTTCACCGCCGACCCGGATCGCCCCTGGGCCGAGGCCCTCGTCGAATCCGCGGGCGCACTGCGCTTCGTCGGTTCCGACACCGACGCGCGCGAGCACGTCCGCGGCATCGACGACCTGCGGGTCGTCGAGCTCGACGGTGCCGTGGTCCTGCCCGGCTTCGTCGACGCCCACACCCACCTCGTCCACCTCGGCTCCTCGCTCGGACACCTCGACCTCCTCGGCGCCCGCGACGCGGCCGACCTGCAGGAGCGCCTGCGCGCCTACGCCGCGCAACATCCCGACGCGCCGCGCCTCATCGGCGGGCAGTGGCTGTTCGAGCCGCTCGCCGGGCGCGCCCCCGACCGGCACCTGCTCGACGAGGCCGTCGCCGATCGCCCCGTCTACCTGCACTCGAACGACATGCACTCGATCTGGGTCAACACCGCCGCCCTGGCCGAGCTCGGCATCGACGACGCGACCCCGGACCCCCTCGGCGGCACCATCGGCCGCGACGCGGCCGGCGCGGCCACGGGCATGCTCTACGAGACGGCGGCCCTGGGCCTGGCCGAGGACTTCCTCGCGGGCCTGGTCACCGACGCCGACCGTGACCGCGCCCTCGACGCCGCGGTCGCCGCCTACCTGGCGGCGGGCGTGACGGGCGCCGTCGACATGGGGATGCGCGGCGACGACCTCGCCGCCCTCGAGCGCGCCGCGGCCGACGGCCGGCTGGGGATCCGGGTCGCCGCGCACTGGCTCATCGCGCCGACGGGCGACACCGCGGCGGACCTGGCGCAGGTCGGCGAGGCGCGCGCGCACGCCGAACGGCTGGCCGGCGGGCCGATCCGGATCGCGGGCGTCAAGATCATGGTCGACGGCGTCATCGACAGCTGCACCGCCGCCATGCGGGCGCCCTTCGCCGACGGCAGCCGGCCCGGCCCCATCTGGCCGCTGGACGCCCTGGAGCCGGTGGTCCGGGCCGCCGACGCCGCGGGCCTGCAGGTGGCGATGCACGCCATCGGCGACGAGGCCTCCGACATCGCGCTCACCGCGCTCGAGCGGGCGATCGAGGCCAACGGCCCGCTCGATCGGCGGCACCGGCTCGAGCACCTGGAGACGGTCGCGGAGGAGAACGTCGCGCGGCTCGCCCGGCTGGGCGCCGTCGCGTCCATGCAGCCGGTGCACGCCGACCCGGCGATCCAGGCGACCTGGCGCGCCAACCTGGGCGATCACCGCGTGGAGCGGGGCTACCCGTGGCCCGAGTTCACCGCCGCCGGCGCCGTACTGGCCTTCGGTTCCGACGCCCCCACGGCGCCGCACCCGCCCCTGCCGAACATGTTCGTCGCGTCCACCCGGCGGTCGGCGATCGACCCGTCGCTGCCGGCGAACCTCCCGGAACTGGCCCTGCCACTCGCCGCGGCCCTCGGGCACGGGACCCGCGACGCGGCGTACTCGTGTCGGTGGGAGGACGTCGCCGGGACGCTCCGGGCCGGCCTGGCCGCGGACTTCGTCGTGCTCGACGCCGATCCGTTCGTCGCGGGCGAGGACGCCCTGCTCACGGCGAAGGTCGCGCGGACCGTCGTGGGCGGCCGGACGGTGGCCGGGAGCTGAGCCCCGGCAGGGCCGCCTACTTCGCGGTGCGGACCTTGTTCGTCGCCGCGGTGAGGGCCTGCGTGAAGCCCGCGCGGTCGGCGCGTCCGGTGTCGCTCACCGTGGTCGAGACCAGGAGCACGGCGTAGCCGCGGACCTGCTCGCCGCCGATGAGCTGCTCCTGCACGAAGCGCGTGTCCTCACCGTCGACGGTGACGGTGCCCGTGGCCCGGGTGAACACGGCCCGCGCGCCCTTCGGCGCGCCCGGGAGCGCGACGGGCGCGGAGGTGGCGTTCATGACGACCCGGTCGGCCGAGCCGGGCTTCGGGTTCATCTCGATGCGGATGTTCTCGCAGCCGGCGGGGATGCGGAGCGCGTTGTCCAGCGAGCCCGCCGAGGAGAGCGTCTCCGACAGGGCGGTCCGCTTCGCCTCGTTGACCGCCACGACGATCGGCATGCCCGCGGCGCGGCCGAGGGCCGCGCGGTCGATCGTGGGCGCACAGTGCGCCGGGGTCACGCGGGCGCCGGAGATGCCGGTGCCGACGGAGTCGGTGATCTCGGACAGCTCCTTCGGGCTCACCTTCTGCACCTGGTAGCCGGCGGGGAACTCGCCCTGGGTCAGCAGGAGCTTCGCCGCCGGCGTGGTCGGCTTCGCGGGCGCGGCGGACGCGATGCCCGACGGGGCCAGGGCCGCCGGGGCGGCGAGGGCGAGGGCCGTGACGGCCAGGGCGGAACGACGGACGGCGCGCATGAGGATCCCCTATCGGTTCGGCATCGATGATGGCGACGATAGTTCATCACCCATGCGCGTGGGTGAACAACCGACAGTGCGGGCGCGGCCGATGACTCCATTCGCCCCCGCGCGCCGCGCCGCTTCTGCAAAGCTGCGAGCCATGGGTGCCGATGTCGATGCCAGGGTGTTCACACGCGAGGACCGCATGCGGTTCCGCCGTCAGGTCCAGCGCGGAACGGACGCCATCGCGCGCATGCTGGCAGAGGGCCTGTTCACGGACGACGGTGCGCCGCCGGAGCCGCTGCTCGGCATGGAGGTCGAGCTGAACCTCGTCGACGACGAGATGGAGCCGGCGATGGCGAACGCGGAGGCGCTGGACGCCATCGCCGATCCGGACTTCCAGACCGAGCTGGGTCAGTTCAACATCGAGATCAACGTGGCCCCAAGGCCGTTCGTCGACCAGAGCACCGAGAACCTCGAGGACTCCCTGCGCGAGTCGCTGAACCGCGCCGACGAGCGGGCCCGCGCCGCGGGCTCGAACCTGGTCATGATCGGGATGCTCCCGACGCTCGACGAGGAGCACTTCGGCAAGCAGTGGTTCTCCGCGAATCCGCGCTACGACCTGCTCAACGAGCAGGTCTTCGCCGCCCGCGGCGAGGACATCGAGATCGACATCGAGGGCGCCCCGCTGCCCGGCGCGGTGGTCGGCGAACGGCTCGACATCACCTCGGACACCATCCTCCCCGAAGCGGCGTGCACGTCTCTGCAGCTGCACCTGCGGGTGGCGCCCGAGGACTTCGCGGCGCACTGGAACGCGGCACAGGCGATCGCGGGCGTGCAGGTGGCGATCGCCGCGAACTCGCCCTTCCTCGCGGGGAAGGCGCTGTGGCACGAGACCCGCATCCCGCTCTTCGAGCAGGCCACCGACACCCGCCCCATCGAGCTGCGCAATCAGGGTGTGCGGCCGCGGGTCTGGTTCGGCGAGCGGTGGATCACCTCCACGTTCGACCTGTTCGAGGAGAACACCCGCTACTTCCCCGCGCTGCTGCCGGTGTGCAGCGACGTCGACCCGCTCGAGGTGGTCTCCCGCGGCGAGTCCCCGGAGCTGCCCGAGCTCCGCATGCACAACGGCACCGTCTACCGCTGGAACCGCCCCGTCTACGACGTGGTCGACGGGCACGCCCACCTGCGGGTGGAGAACCGGGTACTGCCCGCGGGCCCGACGGTGGTGGACACCATGGCGAACGCCGCCTTCTACTACGGCGTGGTCCGCGCGCTGGTGGAGGCCGACCGCCCCATCTGGACCCAGATGAGCTTCGACGCCGCCACCGAGAACCTGCACTCCGGCGCCCGCGACGCCTTCGACGCCGGCCTCTACTGGCCGAACGTCGGCTGGATCCGGCCCGACGAGCTGGTGCTCCGCCGCCTGCTGCCGCTCATGGACGCCGGCCTCAAGTCCTACGGCGTGGGCTCCAAGTCGCGCGAGCGGTACATGCAGGTGCTCGAGGGGCGCTGCGTCCAGCGCCAGACCGGCTCGTCGTGGCAGCGGCAGGCCGTCGCGAACCGCGAGGCCGCGGGCGAGTCCCGCGAGCAGGCGCTGCGCGGCATGCTCGCCGACTACGTGCAGCTCATGCACGAGGGGAACCCGGTGCACACCTGGGAGGTGTGACCGTGCGCCTCGACCCGGCACCTCCGAGCGCCTCGTGGACGCATCGGGAGGCCCGCGCGGGGTTCGAGATCGTTTTCTTCCGAACCGGTTCCGGCGGCACGCTCGTCACCGGCCGCACCACCGCCGACGAGGCCGGGGCGCTCTGGTCGGTCGGGTACGCGATCGAGGTCGACGAAGCGTGGGCGACTCGCACGGTCCGCGCCACGGGGCTGATCGACGGGTCCGACCGCTCGACGGAACTGCGACGCGGCCCGGACGGTCGGTGGACCGTCGACGGCCGCCACCGACCCGAGCTCGACGGTTGCGTCGACGTGGACTTCGAGTCCTCCGCGGTGACCAACACGCTGCCCGTCCATCGGATCGACTTCGTCCCCGGGACCGCGGTCGACGTCCCCGCGGCGTTCGTCCGCGCCGACCTCACCGTGCACCGGCTCGAGCAGAGCTACGCCCTGATCGACACCACCGACGGACCCCGCTTCGACTACGCGTCATCGACGTTCGACTTCGCGTGCGAACTGCGCTACGACACCGCGGGACTCGTGCTCGACTACCCGGGGATCGCCGTCCGCTACTCCTGAGCGGTCCGGCCCCGCGCACGCTCAGCGGCGCAGCACGAAGAAGAACGGCGGCACGTCGCGCAGGTCCATGACGCCCAGCAGGGTGCCGTCGTCCACGCGGCGGAAGTGGTCGTTGATGGGCAGCGCGTCGTAGCTCATGGTCGCGGTGACGACGCCGCGGTGCTCCATCATCCGCAGCCGCGCACGGGGTTTCGACGTGCGCACGAGCCGCAGCCCGCGGCGGGCCAGCGGCGCGGTCGCGGTGAGCAGCGCCCTGGGCAGCCGCATCGACGCGCCCAGCGGCATGGCGGCGGGATTCACCGGGTACGGCCCGCGCGGACCGTCGAAGACGAGCGGCTGCACGTCGTTCGCGGAAGCGAAGCGCTTGCCGTGCCAGCCGTACAGTTCCAGCAGCCCGTCCATGGGGTGACCGGTGTCGAGGCCCTCGCCGCGCCAGTCACCGAGGATGTCGGCCACCTGCACCGCGGGCAGCGCGTCGTAGAGCGCGAAGGCCTCGGTCGCGGTGCCCGCGGCCTGCAGGCGGGCCAGTTCCGCCGCCGGTACTCCGGGTGTCGTGGTCATCGGTCCTCCTCGTCGGCGCCGTCGCCCCGACGGTACGCGCTCAGCCGCCGAGCAGGTGCGAGAGCGCGTCGTCGACCGCGGGGTACCGGAAGGCGTGGCCCCTCTGCTCGAGCACGGCGGGCCGCACGCGCTGGGAGGCGAAGGCGAGGTCGTCGGCGCCCTCGCGTCCGAGGAGGAGCGCCGGGCCGAATGCGGGGACCGGGAGCAGGGTCGGCCGGTGCACGGCCCGCCCGAGGGCGCGGGTGTAGGCCGCGTTGCGCACCACGCCGGGCGCGACGGCGTTGACGGGTCCCGACAGACCGGTGTCCCACAGCGCCCGGTGGTAGACGTCCACGAGGTCGTCGATGCTCACCCACGGCTGCCACTGGCGGCCGTCGCCGAGCCGGCCCCCGAGTCCTGCGCGGAACAGCGGCAACAACAGCTTCAGCGTCCCGCCCTGCGGCGCCTGGACGATGCCGGTACGCACCGTGACCACGCGGGTCCCGTCGCCGGCCCCGTCGTGCGCGGCGGCCTCCCAGCGGCGCACCACGTCCGCAAGGAAGTCGGGCTCCGCGGGCGCCGCCGACTCCTCGGTGAGGATCTCATCGCCCCGGTCGCGCCCGTACCAGCCCACGGCCGAGGCGCTGACGAACACGGGCACGCCGGCCCGGGCGGCGGCGCGGGCCAGCAGGCGGGTCGGCTCGATCCGGCTCTCGGCGATCCGTTCCTTGTGCGCCGGCGTGAACCGCCCGGCGATGCTCGCGCCGGCGAGGTGGACGACGGCGTCCACCCCCTCCAGGGCGGCGGGGTCGGGCGCGGCGGGGTCCCAGCGGCGTTCGTCGTCGGACCGCGGCTCGCCGCGGACCAGCCGCAGCAACCGGTGCCCGCCGGTACTGAGGAACGCCGCGAGGTCGGTGCCCACGAGGCCGGACGCGCCCGTCACGGCGATCGTCGAGGACGCCAGGCCCGCGTCGGCCGCCCGACGGTGCGCCGCGAGGTCCCCGGCGAGGCGCCGGTAGCGGAAGGCGATGACCTCCGAGAGCAGGCGTTCGGGCACGGGGGTTCGCACCTCGTCGGTCACCCGGGTGCGGGTCGCGTCGACGGGCTCGAAGCCGTGGACGTGCCGCCACGGGAACAGGCCCGCGGGAAGGGAGCGGGCGCCGCCCGCGGAGACCTCGTCGACGAAGCGCCGCCCGGCCACGTACTCCGACGGGTCGTGCACGGCGCGCCACTGCAGGCCGCCGGGGAGGTCGATCACCGTCACCCCGTCGGCGAGCGACGTCGCCTGCGACCGGAGCCGCATCGGCAGCCAGGGCGCCTGGAGGCGGGCGAACGCCCCGGGGCGGGAGAACCAGTCGAAGACCTCGTCGACGGGGGCGTCGACGACTGCGGATCCGTGTATTCCCATGGCTCCACGCTAGCCCCGGGACACCGCGAGCACACGGTGGGAAATCTCTCCGCGCCCGTTCCCATCCGGCGGCGCCGCGGCTCCGAATGACGGGCATGAACGATGCGAACAAGCGCTTCGCGGTGATCGGCAGCGGCGTCAGCGGGCTGATGGCCGCCCACGAGCTGAGCCGGTCGGCGCGGGTCACGCTCTACGAGCGGGACGTCCGTCTCGGCGGACACGCCCACACCCACACGGTCGACCTCGGGTTCGACGACCCGGTGCAGGTGGACTCCGGGTTCATCGTCCACAACGACCGCACGTATCCGGTGCTGTGCGGCCTGTTCGAGGAACTCGGCGTCGCCACCCGGGACGCCGAGATGAGCATGTCGATCCGCGACGACGCGCGCGGCGTCGAGTTCGCGGGAGGCAAGGGGATCCGCGGCCTCCTGCCCACGCCGCGTCACCTCATCGACGCCGGTCACCTGCGACTCCTCGCCGAGGTGCCGCGGTTCCACCGGCGTGCACGCGCCCACCTCCACGGCGGGACGGCGGACCTGCCGCTCGGCGCGTTCGTCCTGCGCGAGGACTTCAGCGAGCGCCTCGTGGAGGGCTTCCTCCGCCCGCTGGTGGCGGCCGTGTGGTCGTGCCCGCCCGACGACGTCGACGCCTACCCGGCCCGCCACCTGTTCCGGTTCCTCGACAACCACGGCATGCTCACCGTCGGGCGGTCGCTGCAGTGGCGCACCGTCGTCGGGGGATCCGCGCGGTACGTGGAGAAGGTCGCGGCCGGGGTCGCCGACGTGCGGACCGGTACCGGGGTGCGCAGCCTGGCACGCACGGACCGGGGCGTGCGGATCGTCGACGACGCCGGGACCGCGGAGGAGTTCGACGGTGCCGTGGTCGCAGTCCACCCGCACCAGGCGCTGGCGCTCCTCGACGGGCCGACCGCCCTCGAGCGCGAGCTGCTGGGCGCGATCCGGTACACCCCGAATCCCGCTCTGCTGCACACGGACACCTCGCTGCTGCCGCGCACCGAGAACGCCCGCGGTTCGTGGAACTACCTCGCCACCGGCGACGGGCGGCCGGTCTCGGTGACCTACGACCTGACCCGCCTCATGGGCTTGCCCCGCGGGCGCGAGACCGCGCTGGTGACGCTCGGGGGCGCGGACCTCGTCGACCCCGCGCGGGTGCTCGCCGAGCTGCCCTACGAGCATCCCTCGTTCACCACGGATTCCGTCGCCGCGGCCCGGCGCCTGGACGAGATCTCCGGCCCGGGGCTCGCTTTCGCGGGGGCGTATCACGGCTGGGGCTTCCACGAGGACGGCGCGGCGTCGGGCCTGCGCGCCGCCCGCCGCCTGGTCGGGGAAGCGCCGTGACCCGCCCGCCCGCGATGTACGACACCGAGATCGGGCACCTGCGGCGCTCCCCCGTCGAGTACGGCTTCCGGCACCGGAGTGCGAGCTGGTTCATCGACGTCGACGCCCCGCCCACCGTGCCGTGGTGGCTGCGCCCCCTGGTCTCGTTCCGGGCCGCCGACCACCTGTCCCCCGTCGCCGACGGTGCCGACACCCTCCGGCGCCGGGTCGAGCAGACGCTGCGCGACAACGGCGCCGAGGTCCCCGGCGGGCCGATCACCGCGCTCCTCAACGCGCGCTGCCTGGGCTACGTCTTCGACCCGCTGACGGTCTTCTGGTGCCACGACGCCGCCGGGGAGGTCCGGGCGATCGTCGCCGAGGTGCACAACACCTACAGCGGGCGGCACGCCTACGTGCTGGGCCCCGGGGCGCATGCCGGCGCGTCGGTCGCCAAGGAGTTCTACGTCTCCCCGTTCCACCCCGTGGACGGCGTGTACCGCCTCCGCATGCCCGAGCCGGACGGGGAGCTGTCCATCGACGTGGTGCTCGAACGGCCCGGCAGGGCCCCGTTCACCGCCCAGTGGCGGGGCACCCGCCGCCCCGCGACGCCGGGACGGATCCTGTTGTCGCAGCTGCGCGCCCCGCTCGTGCCGCTGCTCGTCGCCGTCCGGATCCGCCGGCACGGCATCCGCTTGTGGGCCTCCGGCCTGCCGCTCGTCCCCCGCCCCGGCTCCACCGACCAGAAAGCGCACCCGTGACCGTCGATCTCGCACCCCGCAGCTCCGACGCCGGCCACCTCGGCGTCCCCGTCCCCGCCGGGCTCCGCGGGCGCCTCCTGGGCCGCGCGGCCCGCGGTCTCCTCGCGCGCGCCGCCGGCCGCAGCGGGGTGGAGATCCTCGCCGCGGGTGCTCCCGCCCCCGCGGGTCCGGCGATCGTGCTCCACGCCCCGGACGCCGTGCACCGCAGGATCGGAACGTCTCGCCTCATCGGCTTCGGCGAGGCCTACGTGGCCGGGGAGTGGGACTCCCCGGACCTGGTCGCGGCCCTCACCGCGCTGGCGGAGCGGATGCCCGAGCTGGTGCCGCGGTGGCTGCAGTCGCTGCGCCGCCTCGCCGCAGTCGCGCGGCCCCGCACCGAGCTCGGCACACCCGACCACGTCCGGGACAACGTCTCCCACCACTACGACCTCTCGAACGAGCTGTTCGCGACGTTCCTCGACGAGACCCTCACCTACTCGAGCGCGCTGTTCTCCCGCGACGAGATCCCGGACGGGGAGCCCGGCGTGACCCGCGCGGGGGACGCCGGAGCACCCCGCCGGCCGGCGCTGAGGGACGCGCAGCACGCCAAGATCGACCGCCTGCTGGACGCCGCCGGTGTGGGCCCCGGCACGCGCCTGCTCGAGATCGGGACCGGCTGGGGTGAGCTCTGCCTGCGCGCGGCCGCGCGGGGCGCGACGGTCCGCTCGGTGACGCTCTCGACGGAGCAGCGCGCCCTGGCGCTCGAGCGGATCGCCGCGGCCGGGCTCGCCGATCGGGTGCGGGTGGACCTGCTCGACTACCGCCGCATCGACGGCGTCTACGACGCGGTCGTCTCCGTCGAGATGATCGAAGCCGTCGGCGCCGCGCACTGGGACGAGTACTTCGCGACGCTGGCGCGGCTCGTGGAACCGCACGGTCGGATCGCGCTGCAGGCGATCACGATGCCGCACGACCGGATGCTCGCCACGCTGCGCACGTACACGTGGATCCAGAAGTACGTCTTTCCCGGCGGGATGCTGCCGTCCACCGAGGCGATCGCCGCGGCCGCCGGAACCGCCGGGCTCGGCATCCGCGCCCGGCACCGGTTCGGGGCGCACTACGCGCACACGCTGCGCCTGTGGCGCGAGCGCTTCCTCGCCGATCCCGACACGCTGCCGCCGCCCGCGGACACGCCCGGGTTCCGCCGCCTGTGGGAGTTCTACCTCGCGTACAGCGAGGCCGGCTTCCGGTCGGGCTACCTGGACGTGCAGCAGATCGTGCTCGCGCCGGCAGGGGCGCGATGAGCGGCCTCCTCCTGGCCACCGCCGCCTCGCGCGCGGCCCGCACGTCCTTCTTCGTCCCCCGACCTCCCCGAGGAGAGAACCGATGAACCGCACCGCCCGCTCCGCCGCCATCGCCGGCACCGCTGCCCTCGCCGTCGCGACAGCCGTCGCCGCCCCCGCCGCCGCGTCACCCCTCGGCCCCGTCGCGAAGGTCGACGTGGCCCGCTACGCCGGGACCTGGCACCAGCTCGCCGCGATCCCCGCGCCGTTCAGCGTGCAGTGCGCGCGCGACACCACGGCGACCTACCGGATCGTCGACGCGACGAACGTCTCCGTCCACAACACCTGCACCACGTGGACCGGGGCGACCTCCTCGATCCGGGGCAACGCCCGCGTCACCGATCCCCGCACGACGGCACAGCTCCACGTCTCGTTCCCGGGTGTCCCCACCCAGGAGGCCCTCGACGGTCCGCCCAACTACGTGGTCGCGGCCCTGGCGCCCGACTACTCGTGGGCGTTCGTCGGCGATCCGGCGCGCCGCAGCGCCTTCGTCCTGTCCCGCACGGCGGCGGTGCCGCCCGCCCGGTGGGCGGAGCTGCGCGCCACCGCGGAGCGGCTCGGCTACAACGCGTGCACGATCCTGAGCACGCCCACCACCGGGGGACTCGAGCGGATCGCGCCGCTGTGTGCGCTCCCCTGACGGTGCTGCGCCCCGCGGTCGGGGGCGGAATCCGGTCCGGTGCGCCGGGAGCCGGTAACGTACCGCGGGACGAAGGAGGCACCTGGATGACTCGTGCGCGAACCGAGGCCGACGACCTGCTCGAACGCACCGCGGCCGGCGACGTCGGGGCCTTCCGCGAACTGTACGAGCGCACCGGTCGCCTGGTCTTCGGCACGGCGCTGCGGGTGATCGGGGACCGCGGTTACGGCGAGGAGATCACCCAGGAGGTGTATCTCGAGGCGTGGCGCAAGGCCGCCGATTTCGACGCCGCCCGCGGCTCGGCCGAGGCGTGGCTCGTGACGATCGCGCACCGCCGGTCCGTCGACCGGGTCCGCGCCGAACGCTCCCGCGGCGAGCGCGAGAACACCTTCGCGCACGCCAGCTACCAGCGCCCGCACGACGTGGTGTCCGAGACCAGCGAACGGCGCGAGGACTCCGGCGCCGTGGTCGACTGCCTCGACACGCTGAGCGACCCGCAGCGCGACGCCCTCACCATGGCCTACTACGGCGGTCACACGTACCGCGAGGTCTCGGAGCGGCTGGACGCCCCGCTCGCCACCGTGAAGAGCCGCATTCGCGACGGCATCGCGCGCCTGCGCCGGTGCCTGGAGCCCCTCGGAGTGCTGTCATGACCGACGCGCCGGAGGGGACCGGGGGCGAGGACGTCCTCCTCGACGACGCGGAGGTCTACGCACTGCACGCCGTCGACGCGAACGAGCGGTCGGGCATCGAGGCGGCGCGCGAGGCGGCGGCCGCCGACGTCCGCGAGGAGTTCGACGCCCGGGTGGGCGCGGTGCGCGAGACCATGGCGGCGCAGGCCGCCCAGCACGGGGTCGAGCCGCCCGCGGAGGTCTTCGAGCGCGTCCTCGCCGAGGTCGTCGACGACCCGGGGGTCACGCCGATCCGCCGGCGCCGCCGGCCGTCGCGCACGGCGCTGCGCGCGGTCGCCGCGGCGGCCGTCGTGGTGGTCGCCGTCGCGGCCGGCGTCGTCCTCGGCCGCTCGGTCCTCGCCGGGCAGGACGGCCGGGCACCGTCGGAGACGGAGATCGTGCTCGCGGCGCCCGACGCGCGGACCGCGCAGGCGCGGGTCGGCGACGCGACGATCTCGTTCATCTACTCGCGCGAGCGCAACGCCGGCGTGGTGCTGATGAACGACGTCCCGCCGCCGCAGGACGGCACCGTCTACCAGATGTGGCTGATGGATCCGGGCGGCAGCGCCCGCTCCCGCGGCACGATGACGCAGGCCGACGTGCGCCCCACGACGACGGCGGCGGTCACGTCGATCGACGGCGCGGTGACGTTCGGCATCTCGATCGAGCGCCCGGGCGGCGCGGCCACCCCGTCGGACCGGATCGTGACGACCCTGCCGATCGCGCCACGCTGACCCGCGCCGGCCGGCCGGGCGGCCGCGGCGGGCGCGCGGCCGGCCTAGTCGCGCCAGGGGTCGGTGCGCCGCCACGGCGTCGGAAGGTGCAGGGGCACAACGTCCTCGGCCGCCAGCCGGGTGAGTGCCGCCATCGACACGTCGAGGTCGTCGCCCGCGTAGGGCAGGGCACGCAGGCCCCGGTCCAGCGGCCGGAAGAAGTCGTCCCAGTGGGTCAGGACCACACGCCGGGCGCCCACCGTGCGGACCGTCTCGGACCAGTACTGCTCGATGTAGGCGCCGGACTGCAGGCCCAGCTGCCCGATGCCCAGGTACGCGACCTCCGCGCTGCGGCCGGTCAGCGCCCCGGCCACGAACCCGGCGCTCCCGACGACGAGTGCCGTGCGCTCGGTCGCGCGGTGGCGCACCAGCATCGACCACGCCTCCCCGCAGCGATAGGCCGACGCGCGCACGGGCGGGATGACCGGGCGGGTGATCTGCCCCGGGTACCGGTCGGGCGGGCAGTGGTGGCCCTCGATCAGGGTGATGTCGAAGCCGCCGAAGGCTTGCGGTGCAGTGTCCCGGACGACCCTGACCTGCGTGCCGGGCAGCGCGTGCCCCAGGTGCGCGACGGATGCGCCGCCGACCAGGACGGCCCCGGTCCGCTCCGCGATCGCGGCGGAATCCATCGCGTGGTCGAAGTGCGTGTGCACCGGCACCACCGCGTCGAGGCGCTCGGCGCCCAGCCGCCGCAGCCCGGCCTCGATACGCGGGACGGACGGCTCCAGGCGCCGCACTCCCACCGACAGGAGCGACGGCCGCGAGAAGAAGCCGTCCGTCATGATCGCCGACGTTCCGTCGCTGATCAGCAGGGTGGTCACGCCGGCCCACGTCACGGTGACGGGCGCCGCCGGCGACGCCGTGGAGTCGTCGACGAACGACGCGTAGTCCGACAGCCGCGGCCGCCCGGGCTTGATCCTCATCGGCCCATGATGGCACCGCGCCGGATCACACGACCCGGCCCACGCCGACGTAGCCGTAGTCGCAGCGCAGCTGCGCCTCGGTGAGCGGGTACTCGGGACGCCACCGGCCGTAGCGCACCAGGCCCGGCTCGAGGATCTCCGTGCCCTCGAGCCAGGAGAGGATCTCCGCGCGGGGCCGAACGTTCAGCGGGGTACTGGTCTGCTCGTATCGCCGACGCACCCACCGCAACTCGGCGGCGATCTCGGGGTGGGCGGAATCGTCGGAGACGTGCGACAGGGCGATCATGCTGCCCGGGACGGCGGGCTCCCGGTACCGGCGGAGCAGCCCGGCCGGGTCGTCCCCGTCGCCGACGAAGACGAACGTCCCGACCGCGAGCAGCCCGACGGGGCGAGTGAAGTCGATGAGCCCGCGGGTCACGGGGTGGTTCAGAACGGCGTCGGGGTCGCGGATGTCGACCTTGAGCACCCCCGCGTGCGGATCGTCGCCGACGAGTTGGCGCCCGAGCTCGAAGGCGATCGGCTCGCGATGGACGAAGACGGTCCGCGCCTCGGGGTTGACCAGCCGCGCCAGCTCGTGGACGGTGCCGCCCGCCGTGATGCCCGAGCCGAGGTCGAGGAACTGGTCGATGCCCGCGTTCGCCATCGTCTGCACCGCGCGGCGAGCGAAGGTCCGGGTGAGCCGAGCGCCGAGCGCCCAGTGCGGGGCTTCCCGGGCGATCTCCTCGCCGGCGTCCCGGTCGACCGGGAGGTAGCTGGTGCCGCCCAGGAAGTAGTCGTAGAGCCGCGATCCGTTGGGGCGGTCCATGTCCAGCGGGATCGTCGACGGTGCGTCTGGCGGTTCGAGATTCGTCATTGCAACGTCGAATCTAACCGAACTCGGCGCCCCGCGTAGAGTGCTCGGACAGAACCGGGATCGAGGAGGGGCAGTGGGGGAATCCTCGTCACCGCTGGGCTTCCTCGCGCGCGGTGAGTCCGTCGTCGCGTTGCTCGTGGACGAGTTCCTCATGGCGATCGCGGACGACGTCTACCTCCCCCTGCCCGCCGCCGTTGTCCGCGCGGACCTGCTGACGGCCTTCCAGTCCGTGATCGCCGCGCTCGGAGCCGACGACTTCGACCCGGCGGTGGGCCGCGACGTCGGTCGCCTGCTGGTCTCGCTGCAGATCACCGTGCCCGCGGGCGCCGCCGCGGGCGGCCGGGCGATCGCGACCCTGCCCGACGCGCTGGTCCGGGAGCCGACGGCGGAGGTCCGGCGCCGGACGGCCCTGATCCTCGCGGAGTACACCGCCGGCTACGCCGAGGCCCTCACGCGCCGGATCATCGACGGGCAGGCCGTGGTGCACCGGGCGGCGCAACTGGCCCGGCGGTCGGCCGAGGAGGGCGAGCGGCAGGCGCAGGCGCGGCTGCGCGTGATGTTCGAGCACGCCCGCTCCCCCGTCTTCGTCGCCGACGAGAACGGCCGCATCCTCGAGGCCAGCTCGGCGATGACCCGCATGATGCAGGCCAACCCGACCCTGCTGGGACCGTCGGGCGACGACGTGCGGCCGCTGCTCTCCGACGATGCCGTCGACGTCGAGCGGGTACTGCGGGAGCTGGCCGAGGCGGACGACGAGAGCGTCACCCGGTTCCTCGAGCACCGCCGGCTGCGCTTCCTGGGCGACACGAGCGTCGGCCGCTGGGCGCTGAGCCGGGTGCCCGCCGAGGGCGACCGCCCGCCGCTCCTGGTGGGTGTCGGGCACGACGTCACGGAGCTGCGCGCGACGAACGCCGAGCTCAGCCATCTCGCCCACCACGACGCGCTGACGGGGCTGCCGAACCGGCGCCGGCTGCGCGAGGACCTGGCGGACGCGCCCGCCGGCAGGGTCGGCTTCTGCCTCGTCGACCTCGACGGCTTCAAGGCGGTGAACGACCGGCTCGGGCATGCGGTGGGCGACCGACTGCTCGGGGCGATCGCGGCGCGGATCCGCACCGCGCTCACGGGCGTCGGCATCCTCTACCGCGTGGGCGGCGACGAGTTCGCGGTCCTCGTCTCCCCGCCCTTCCGGCCCGGCGACGCGGCGCAGCTCGTGCACCGCTCCCTGTCGACGCCCGTCGAGCTGCCCGCGGCCGAGGGCGCCGAGGCGCACGTGGTGCGGATCGGCGCGAGCATCGGCACCACGACGACCGCGGAGGCCGGGACCTCGGTGGAGGCGCTCATCGTCGCGGCGGACGCGGGGCTCTACCGCTCCAAGGACGCGCGCCGGGCCTGACCGCGCGCGTGCACGGTCCCGGCGATCCACAGCAGCGCGACGATCGCGGAGGTCGAGAGCACCTGGTACCGGACGTCGTCGTTGGCGATCGCGAGGACCACGATGCCCAGCAGCACCACGAGGACGGCCCACGAGAGGTACGGGTAGCCCCACATCGTCAGCGGTAGGCGGGTCCCGTCGCGCTCGGCGCGGCGACGCAGCACGATCTGCGAGGCGATGGTGGCGAGCCAGGTGACGATGAGCGTCGACCCGACGACGGCCAGCAGCCGGTCCAGCACCTCGGAGCCCCACACGTACGTCGCGGGCACGGCGAGGAAGCCGATCGCCGAGCTCGCGAGCACCGCGAGGACGGGCACGCCCGACGGGTTCGCGCGCCCGAAACCGGCGGGCGCCATCCTCCGCTCGGCGAGCGAGTAGAGCATCCGCGAGCTGCCGTACAGGTTCGCGTTGAGGGAGCTGAGCAGCGCGACGACGATGACCACGCCGAGAGTGGTGCCCACCGCGGGCAGCCCCGCGGCCTGGAGCACGGCGACGAAGGGCTCCTTCGCGACGGCCGGGTCGTCCCAGGGCAGCGCGAGCAGGATCACGGCGACGCTGCCGACGTAGAAGACCAGGATCCGCCAGACCGTGGCGCGGATGGCCCGCCCGACGGTGCGCTCGGGGTCCCGGGTCTCGGCCGCCGCGACGGCCACGATCTCGATGCCGCCGAAGGCGAAGGCCACCACGAGCAGCGCGGCGACGACGCCGCTGATGCCGTGCGGCGCGAAGTCGGTGAGGTTGCCCAGCCCGGGCGACGGTGCGCTCGTCCAGCCGAGCAGGTAGCCGACGCCGATGACCAGGAAGAGCGCGACGAAGACGACCTTGATCAGCGAGAACCAGAATTCGAACTCGCCGAAGCCGCGGACCCCGGCCAGGTTGAGCGCGGTCAGCGCGACCATGAAGACGAGCGCCCACCCCCACACGGGCGGCCCGCCGGGCAGCAGCCCGTTCAGGATCGCGGCGGCGGCGACGGCCTCCGCGGCCACCACCAGGCACAGCTGCACCCACCAGAGCCAGCCGACGGCGAACCCGGCGCCGGGCCCGAGGGCGCGGCCGGCGTAGTAGGAGAAGGCGCCGGGGTTCGGGTCGGCGGCGACCATCTCGCCGAGCATCCGCATGACGGCGATCACGACGAGCCCGGCCACGGCGTAGGCGATGAGCACCGCCGGGCCCGCCAGCGCAATGCCCTTGCCGGCGCCCACGAACAGGCCCGCGCCGATCGCGGAGCCGAGGCTCATCATGATCAGGTGCCGGGCCCGGAGGCCGGCGTGCAGGCCCTCCTCGGGCGCGGCCGCTGCGGTGTTCTCGCCCGACGGTGCCGCCATCAGGCGAACAGCGCGGGCAGCGTGCCCTCGTGCGCGGCGCGCAGGTCGGCCAGCGTCACGCTGAACCGGCCCTGGACCTCGACGGAGTCGCTGCCCTGGTCGACCACGCCGATGCGCACGGCCGGGAGCTCGCGGGCCGCGCACATGGCGGCGAACCGGGTCTCCTCGGTGCGCGGCACGGCGACGAGGACGCGGCCCGTCGACTCCGAGAACAACTGGACGAAGGCGTCGGAGCCCTCGGGCAGCAACAGGCGGCAGCCCGTCTCGCCGGCCAGCGCCGCCTCGACGACGGCCTGCCACAGGCCGCCCTCGGAGAGGTCGTGCGCGGCGGACACGAGGCCGTCGCGCGAGGCGGCAGTGAGCACGTCGGCGAGCAGCTTCTCGCGGCCCAGGTCCACGCGGGGCGGCACGCCGCCGAGGTGGTCGTGCTCGACCTGCGCCCAGATGGAGCCGTCGAACTCGTCATGCGTGTCGCCCAGCAGGTACAGCGTCTCGCCGGGCTCGGTGCCGAGGCCCGTCGGGATGCGGCGCCGCACGTCGTCGATCACGCCGAGCACGCCGATCACCGGAGTCGGGAGGATCGCGGTGCTGCCGGTCTGGTTGTAGAAGCTGACGTTGCCGCCGGTCACGGGGATGCCCAGTGCGACGCAGCCGTCGGCGATGCCGTGCACGGCCTGCTGGAACTGCCACATCACGCCCGGGTCCTCCGGCGAGCCGAAGTTGAGGCAGTCGGTGACGGCCTTCGGCGTCGCGCCGGTGACGGCGACGTTCCGGTAGGCCTCGGCGAGCGCGAGCTGCCCGCCGACGTAGGGGTCCAGGTAGGTGTAGCGGCCCGAGGCGTCGGTGGAGAGGGCGATGCCGCGCTGGGTGCTCTCGTCGATGCGGATGACGCCGCCGTCGGCGTGCTCGGCGAGCACGGTGTTGCCGCGGACGTAGCGGTCGTACTGCTCGGTGATGAACTTGCGCGAGCACAGCGCCGGCGAGGCGAGCAGCTTCAGGGCGGTGGCGCGCAGCTCGTCGTCGGAGGCGGGGCGCCGCAGGCCCGCCGTGGTGTCGGCGATGAGCGCGTCCATGAACGCGGGCCGCTCGACGGGCCGGGTGTAGACGGGGCCGTCGTGGGCGATCGTGCGCGCGGGGGCGTCGACGACGGTCTCGCCGTGCCAGTCGATGACCAGGTGCTCGCCGTCGGTGACCTCGCCGATGACGGTGGCGAGCACGTCCCACTTGGCGCACACGGCCATGAACTCGTCGACGTTCTCCGGGGTCACCACGGCGCACATGCGCTCCTGAGACTCGGAGGAGAGGATCTCCGCGGCGCTCATGCCCTGCGCGCGGCAGGCCACCTGGTCGAGGTCGACGTACATGCCGCCGTCGCCGGCGGCGGCCAGCTCCGAGGTGGCGCAGGAGAGGCCGGCGCCGCCGAGGTCCTGGATGCCGACGACGAGCTTCTCGCGGTACAGGTCCAGGCAGCACTCGATGAGCACCTTCTCCATGAACGGGTCGCCCACCTGCACCGACGGCAGCTTCTTGGGCTTCTCGTCCGCGTCGAAGCTCTCGGAGGCCAGCACCGAGACGCCGCCGATGCCGTCGAGGCCGGTGCGGGCGCCGAACAGGATGATCTTGTTGCCCTTGCCGGAGGCGAAGGCCAGGTGCAGGTCCTCGGTGCGCAGCACGCCGGCGCACAGCGCGTTGACCAGCGGGTTACCGGCGTAGGAGGCGTCGAACACGGTCTCGCCGCCCACGTTGGGCAGGCCGAGGGAGTTGCCGTAGCCGCCGACGCCGCGCACGACCCCGTCGAGCACGCGGCGGGTGTCGGGGGCGTCGGCCGGGCCGAACCGCAGCTGGTCCATCACGGCGATCGGGCGGGCGCCCATGGCCATGATGTCGCGGACGATGCCACCCACGCCGGTGGCCGCGCCCTGGTAGGGCTCCACGTACGACGGGTGGTTGTGCGACTCGACCTTGAAGGTCACGGCCCAGCCGTCGCCGATGTCCACGACGCCGGCGTTCTCGCCGATGCCCGCGAGCATCGTCGAGCGCATCTCGTCGGTGGTGGTCTCGCCGAAGTACCGCAGGTGCACCTTGGAGCTCTTGTAGGAGCAGTGCTCGGACCACATCACCGAGTACATGGCGAGTTCGGCGTCGGTGGGCCGGCGGCCGAGGATCTCGCGGATCCGCTGGTACTCGTCGTCCTTGAGTCCGAGCTCGCGGTACGGCTGGTCGACATCGGGCGTGGAGGCGGCGTGGGTCACCGTGTCTACGTGCACCAGCCCAGTTTAGACGGGTGTTTCACGGCCGGAGTTTCAGCCAGCGGTCCAGCACCACCAGCGCCTGTTCCGCGGGCTCCCCGTCCTCGGGCCGCAGCACCAGCTCGGGCCGCTCCGGCGCCTCGTAGGGCGCGCTGATCCCGGTGAACTCGGGGATCTCGCCGGACCTCGCCTTGGCGTACATGCCCTTGGGGTCGCGCTGTTCGCACAGCTCGACGGGGGTGTCCACGAAGACCTCCACGAAGGGCAGGCCGGCCTCCTCGTGCTGCGCGCGGATCCGGTCCCGGTCCTCGCGGTACGGGCTGATCAGCGAGGCGATCGCCACCGTCCCGGCATCGGCGAGCAGCTGCGCGACGGCGCCCACGCGCCGCACGTTCTCGGCCCGGTCGGCGGCGGAGAATCCGAGGTCGGCGTTGAGGCCGTGCCGCAGGTTGTCGCCGTCGAGCCGATAGGCGGGCACGCCGCGCGCCACCAGCAGGCGCTCGAGCTCGCAGGCCACCGTCGACTTGCCGGACGCGGAGAGCCCCGTCAGCCAGACGGTGCCACCGCGCGTCGCGCGGTCCTCGCGGCGGACGGCCGCGCCGTGCCAGACCACCGCGCTGGAGCGCAGCGTGGGGCCCGTGATCATTCCCGCGGCGACGGTCTCGTTGGTGTGCGGGTGCACCAACACGAAGCTACCGAGGGTCCGGCCCCGCCGGTAGGGGTCGAACAGCACGGGCCGGCGGGCGGTGAGCCGCACCCGGCCGATGTCGTTGAGCCCGAGTGCGGTGGCGTCCTGGTCGCGGTGCAGGGTGCTGGTGTCCAGCCGGTAGTCCAGCGCCTCTACCCGCACGGTCTCGGAGCTGTGGGCGTGCAGCATCCGGTACTCGGCCCCCTCGGTGAGCGTCGCGATGTCGGAGAACCAGCACACGGTCGTGTCGAGGTCGGTCGCGGACTGCGGACGGTTCGCGGGCCGGCAGAGCACGTCGCCGCGGCCCACGTCGAGGTGGTCGGCGAGCCGGACGCACGCGGCCTCCCCCGCCTCCAGCCGGTCGGCCTTCGCCCCGCCGGGCCGGTACAGCTCGGCCACCGTCGTGGTGAAGCCCGACGGCAGCGCGACCACCTCGTCGCCGACCGCGAACGCCCCGGAGGCGACGGTGCCGGCCACGCCCCGGAAGTCGCTGTCGCGGGGGCGGATCACGTACTGGACGGGCAGCCGCGCGTCGATGAGGTTCTTATCGCTCACCACGTGCACGTTCTCGAGGTGGTAGAGCAGCGACGGGCCGTCGTACCACGGGGTGTTCGCCGAGCGCTCGGTGACGTTGTCGCCCAACAGGGCCGAGACGGGGATGGCCTCCACGTCGTGCACCTCGAGCTTGGCCGCGAACTCGGCGAACTCGGCGCGGATCGCGTCGAAGCGGCCGCGGTCGAAGCCGACCAGGTCCATCTTGTTGACGCACAGCACGACGTGCTCGACGCCGAGGAGCGAGGTGAGGAAGGCGTGCCGGCGGGACTGCCGGGTGAGGCCGTGGCGGGCGTCGACCAGGATGAGCGCCACGTCGGCCGTCGACGCCCCGGTGACCATGTTCCGCGTGTACTGTTCGTGCCCCGGCGTGTCGGCGAGGATGAACTTCCTCGTGGCGGTGGCGAAGTAGCGATGGGCCACGTCGATCGTGATGCCCTGTTCCCGTTCGGCCCGCAGGCCGTCGGTGAGCAGCGCCAGGTCGACGCCCTCCTCGCCGCGGGCGGCGGTGGTGGCGGCCACGGCGCTGAGCTGGTCCTCCAGCACGGCCTTGGATTCGAACAGCAGCCGCCCGATGAGCGTCGACTTGCCGTCGTCCACGCTTCCGGCCGTCGCGATGCGCAGGATCTCCATCAGAAGTAGCCCTCCTTCTTACGGTCTTCCATTCCGGCCTCGGAGATCCGGTCGTCCGCGCGGGTCGCGCCGCGCTCGGTGATCCGGGTGGTCGCGACCTCGGCCACGACGGCCTCGGGCGTGGTGGCGTCCGATTCCACGGCGCCGGTGCACGTCGCGTCGCCGACGGTGCGGAACCGCACGGTCCGGCGTTCGGGCGTCTCGCCGGGCAGGGGTGCCACGAGCGGCCCGGTGGACAGCAGCATCCCGTCGCGCTCGATCACCTCGCGCTCGTGCGCGTAGTAGAGGGACGGCAGAGCGATCGCCTCGGCGGCGATGTACTGCCAGATGTCGAGCTCGGTCCAGTTCGAGAGCGGGAAGACGCGGATGTGCTCGCCCTTCTGGTGCAGGCCGTTGAAGATGTTCCACAGCTCGGGGCGCTGGGCGCGGGGGTCCCACTGGCCGAAGCGGTCGCGGAAGCTGAAGATCCGCTCCTTGGCGCGCGCCTTGTCCTCGTCGCGGCGCGCCCCGCCGAAGGCGGCGTCGAAGCGGTGCTCGCCGAGGGTGCGCAGCAGCGTGGCCGTCTGCAGCCGGTTGCGGGTCGCGCCCGGGCCGGTGGGCTCGACGACGGCGCCGGAGTCGATGTCGTCCTGCACGCTGCCGACGACGAGCCGCAGTCCGCGGTCGGCGGCCAGTTCGTCGCGGAAGACGAGGACCTCGTCGAAGTTGTGCCCGGTGTCGATGTGCAGCACCGGGAACGGGATCGCCGCGGGCCAGAAGGCCTTGGCGGCGAGGTGCACCATGACCACCGAATCCTTGCCGCCCGAGAACAGCAGCACGGGCCGCTCGAAGGTGGCGGCGACCTCCCGGAAGACGAACACCGCCTCCGCCTCGAGAGCCCGCAGATGATCCGCGGCGACCGTCGTCTCCACCACTCGAACCTCCGGTTCATATTTGGACCGTAACGGTCCATCCTTGTTCCGAAGATTAGAACCTGTTCTCGCTGACTGTCAACACCTCAGCGCCGCGGCTTGCTGCCCCCGATCCGGACGGTGATCCGGTCGGCGGCGGCGACGAGCGCGGTCGCCCGCTCGGCGATACCCGCCTCGTCGAGCTCGGCGCTCACGTAGATGCTCGCGACCATCGCCTGCGCGCCGTCGCCGTCGTAGACGGGCGCCGAGATCACGCTGACGTTCTGCGCCTCGCCCGTCTCCGTCGCTTCCCCGCGCAGGTGGACGCGGTCGCCGATGCCCGCGACCACCTCCCCGAGCAGCGCGCGCAGCTCCGCCGGGATGTCGCCGGGCACGCCCGCCATGAGCCGGTACAGCTGCTGCCCCGCGGGGGTGAGCAGCTCCACGAGGTAGCCGTCGGCGCGGCAGGTCTCGATGACGCGGGCGAGCCGGTCGCCGTCGGCGCGGACGTGATCGCGCGCGAGCCACCGCTCGAGCCGGCCGGTGCGGTCCCAGAGCACGTACATGAGCCCGATCGGCGGGGTGAACGGGTAGCTGTCGCCCACCTTGACCATCGCGGGGCGCCCCGGGTCGACTGCCACGTCGAGCACCGTCACTCGGTCGCCGACGACGCCCGACAGCGAGACCGGGTGCCCGAAGGCCTCCCACAGCCCCGCGAGCACGTCGCCGCCCGCGGGGTCGGCCCGCAGCGACGTGCGGGCGGCCCGCCCGAGAGGGATCAGCGCCGGCCCCAGGCGGTAGGTCTTGTCCCGCTCGTCCCGGATCAGATACCCGGATTCGACCAGCGTGGCGGCGATGCCGAGGCACGTCGGCTTGCTCAGCCCCACGCGCCGCGCGAGCTCCGAGATGCCGAACCGCTCCCGCTCGTGCCGCGAGAGGAAGTCGAGCACCGCCACCACGCGCGCGGTCGGCGGCGAGGTGCGTCCCGCCGCGCCGACCGCCTCCGCCGACTCCACCGCATCCGTCATCGCCACTCCTTGACACTCGCCGACACCTGCGCCTACGGTCTGGAACAGGTTCTACCGCATTGGTCCACATTTGTACCACTACCGGAGGTGGAATGTACAGCGATCCGCTCGTCGCGGCGATCACCGAGGCCGAGGGCCTCGTCGCCGCGGCACCGCACATCGAGACCGAGGCCGACCTGCTGGAGGGGCTGCAGTACCTCGCGCAGGGCGTCGCCGCCTGCGTCCACGGCGCCTTCCACTTCGACAAGGACCATCCGTTCCTGCTCAGCGGCACGGGACCGTTCACGAAGATGGGCCTCGACAACCCGGACACGCTGTACTTCGGCGCGCGGGTCGACGGCGCGCACGAGTACGTGGTCACCGGCCGGCGCGGCACCACGTGCGACATCAGTTTCCAGGTGCTGGGCGGCGGCGAGTACACCGACGACAACGTGCCCGCCAGCACCGTCGCCTTCGACGACCGCGAGCTGACCGTCGACGCCGACGGCCGGTTCGCGGTCCGCTTCGGCCCCGGCGAGCCCGGACCCGACTACTACCGGCTCCCGCCCGGCAAGGCGCAGCTGGTGATCCGCGAGGTCTTCGACGACTGGGCCGCGGAGCGCAGCACCTTCGCCATCGCCCGCGCTGACACCGCGGGCACCGCCCCACCGCCGGTCACCCCCGAGCTCATGGCCAAGCGCTACGCCGCCGCGGGCAAGCAGCTGGTGAACCGCGTGAAGACCTGGCTGCAGTTCCCCAAGTGGTTCTACGACCCGCTCCCGGTGAACACGCTGACGGCCCCGCGGCTCACGCCCGGCGGCCTCGCCACCCAGTTCTCCTCGGTCGGGCACTACGACCTCGCCGACGACCAGGCGCTCATCATCACGGTGCCCCGCGGCGACGCGCCGTACCTGGGCTTCCAGCTCGGCAGCCTCTGGTACATCTCCCTCGACTACATCCACCACCAGACCTCGCTCAACGGGTCACAGGCGCAGGTGGACCCGGACGGCATGATCCGCATCGTGGTGTCGAACGACGATCCCGGCGTCGCCAACTGGATCGAGACCCTCGGGCACCGTCGCGGCTACCTCCAGTTCCGCTGGCAGCGCACCGCTTCCCCGCTCACCGCCGCCGACGGTCCCACCGCACAGGTGGTCCCGCTCGCGGAGGTCGCGCAGCACCTCCCCCACCACGCGTCCAACCGCATCGAGGGCGCCGCGTGGCGCGCCCGGATCGCGGAACGGGCGCGACTCATCGGCGAAAGGATGGTCGGCTGATGGCCGGACTGGGACTGGACGGCAGGGTCGTCGTCATCGCAGGGGCCGGGCCGGCCCTCGGCGCCGTGCTCGCCCGACGGTTCGCCGACGAGGCCGCGCGCGTCGTCCTCGTCGCGCGGACCGCGGAGCGCCTGGAGGCCATGGCCGCCGAGATCGACGGTGCCGTCGCGATCCCCGCGGACATCACCGACGAGGACTCGCTCGCCGCGCTGGCGACGCAGGTGCAGGAGCGGTTCGGCCGGGTCGACGCGGTGATCAACAACGCGTTCACGTACCCGTCGATGCAGCGCCTGGTGAAGACCGATCCCGCGCACATCCTGCAGAGCGTCGACCTCATGGCGCTCGGCGCGCTGCGCACTGTGCTCGCCTTCCGCGAGGCCCTCGCCGCAGCGGACGGCGGCGGCGCCGTGGTGAACGTGAACTCGATGGTGATCCGCCACTCCGACCTGCGCTACGGCGGCTACAAGGCCGGGAAGACGGCGCAGCTCGCACTCGCGCAGTCGCTCGCCACCGAGCTCGGCCCCGAGGGCATCCGGATCAATTCCGTGGTGCCGGGCTGGATCTGGGGCGACACGCTCAAGGCCTACTTCGAGTACCGCGCCAGCACCAAGGGCGTCACGGTGGAGGAGGACTACGCCGACGCGGCGAAGAACTCCGACCTGCGGCGCCTGCCCACCGAGGACGAGGTGGCCTCGGCCGTCCTGTTCCTCGCCTCACCCCGCGCGTCCGGCATCACCGGCCAGACGCTCGACGTCAACTGCGGAGAGTTCCATGTCTGAGATCACCACCTCCGTCGGCACGGTCGACGATCTGCACGAGTCCGCGATGCGGCGCACCGGGCTGAGCGACTTCGGCGACCCGTCGGACGGCTATCGCGACGCCCTGCAGGTCCTGCTGGACTCCTACCGCGACGAGGCGGCGCTCACCGAGCTCGGCTCGAAGCTCTCGCGCGTCTTCCTCCGGGGCGCGCTCTCCGCGCGCCTCATCAGCGAGGCGGCGTTCACGGCGAACCCCGGCCATGCCGACGTCGCCGTCGAGCGGCCGATGTTCGTCACCGGCCTCCCCCGGTCCGGCACGACGGCCCTGCACCGCCTGCTCGACGCCGACCCCGGCAATCAGGGCCTGCAGATGTGGCTGGCGGAGGTCCCGCAGCCGCGGCCCCCGCGCGAGACGTGGGCGGAGAACCCCGTCTACACGCTCCTCGACGAGCAGTATGCACAGCACCACACCGAGCACCCCGAATTCATGGGGCTGCACTACATGTCGGCGTCGGAGGTCGAGGAGTGCTGGCAGCTGCTGCGCCAGTCCGTGCACTCCGTCTCCTACGAGTGCCTCGCCCACGTCCCGTCGTACGCGGCCTGGCTGGCCGAACAGGACTGGACGCCCGCGTACCGCCGGCACAAGCGGAACCTGCAACTGATCGGCATGAACGACCCGGGCAAGCGGTGGGTTCTCAAGAACCCGAGCCACCTGTTCGCGCTCGACGCGGTCCTCGAGGTGTACCCGGACGCCCTGATCGTCCAGTGCCACCGGCCGGCCGAGACGATCATCGCCTCCGTCTGCTCGCTCGCGCAGCACGCCACGGAGGGCTGGTCGACGGCGTTCACCGGCGCGACCATCGGCGCGGACCAGTTGGACACCTGGGCCCGCGGGCTCGCCGCCTTCGACCAGGCCCGCGCGCGGCACACCGCCGCGGGGCGCGGCGCCCAGTTCGTGGACGTGGACTACCGCGACCTCGTCGCCGACCCGCTCGGCACCGTCGGGAACATCTACGGATCGTTCGGCCTGGACCTGACCGGCGATGCGCAACAGGCGATGTCGGCGATGCACGACGCCAGCCGATCCGGCGCCCGGCGCCCCAACCACACCTATGCACTGGAAGACTACGGGCTCACGGAGGATGCGGTTCGCGCGCGCTTCGCCCACTGAGCGCCCGGCGGGCCTACCCTCGGGACCATGGCGAATCGAGGAGGAATCCGGACCGCGACCACCGCGACTGTCGTGGCGGCCGCCCTCACCGCGACCGCCGCGTGCGGCCAGTCCGGAAACGGCGGGCACGAGAGTCCTCCGAGCAGCGCGTCCCCCGCGGCGGTGGCGCCGCAGCTGCGCGTGGTGACCTCCGCCGAACCCGTCGGATCCAGGACATGTCCCACCGCGACCCCGGCACCGTCGGCGAGGGCGGAGCTCTGCGAGCGCACCGGCCCGATGCTCTACCGGCTCGAGCCGTCGGTGACGCACGCGCCCGCGACCGACGCGGGCGTCACGGAGCAATCCGGGCAGTGGCTCGTCACGTTCCAGCTCGACGCCGCCGACAGCCGCGCGGTCGCCGAGACCACCGCCCGCAATGTGAACAAACAGCTGGCGATCGTGGTCGGGGCGCGCGTCGTGTCCGCGCCGGTGATCCGCAGCGGCATCGACGGCGGCCGGATCCAGCTGGCGGGCGGCTTCACCGAGCAGCAGGCCCGCGACCTCGCACAGCGGCTGAAGCCGTCCTGACCGCGGGCGGTCGGGACGGCTTCGACTGTGGGAGAGGGTCAGTGCGCGGCGGCCACCTTCGTATCCGGGCCGGCGGGTCCCTCGGCGCCGTGGTCGTCGACCATCGTCGCCTCGTCGAACGGGTCCTGCTTGTCGAGCACGCGCTGGGTCTGCGCCAGGTCGACCGTGGAGGTCCACTTGCCGATGAGCAGCGTGGCGATCGCGTTGCCGGAGAAGTTGGTGAGCGCGCGGGCCTCCGACATGAACCGGTCGATGCCGACGATCACGCTGACGCCGCCGAGCAGCTCGGGGCGGTGGCTCTGCAGGCCGCCCGCCAGGGTCGCCAAGCCGGCTCCGGTGACGCCCGCAGCGCCCTTGGACGCGATCATCATGAACAGCAGCAGCGAGAACTGCTCCGCGTAGCTCAGCGGCGAGCCCATCGCGTCGGCGATGAACAGCGAGGCCATGGTCAGGTAGATCGCGGTGCCGTCGAGGTTGAAGGAGTAGCCGGTGGGCACCACGATGCCGACCGTCGTCTTCTCCACGCCGGCGTGCTCCATCTTGGCGATGAGCCGCGGCAGGGCCGACTCGCTCGAGGACGTCGCGACGATGAGCAGGTACTCGCGGCCGAGGTACCGCGCGAGTTTGAACACCGACAGGCCCGTGACGAAGCGCAGCAGCGTGCCGAGCACGACGAAGACGAACAGCGCACAGGTGATGTAGAAGGCGAGCATCAGCCAGCCGAGCTGGATGACGGCGTCGAAGCCCGTCGCCCCGACCACGGCCGCCATCGCGCCGAAGGCGCCCACAGGGGCCAGCCAGAGCACCATCACCAGCACGCGGAAGACCAGCTTCTGCAGCACGCCGATCGCGCGCACCACCGGCTCACCCGCGGGGCCCATGGCCTGCAACGCGAAGCCCACGAGCAGGGCGACGAACAGCGCCTGGAGCACGCTGCCCGCGGTGAGCGCCGAGAACAGCGTCTCCGGGACGATGCCCTGGATGAAGCCCCAGGTTCCGCCCGCGGCGTGCGCCTGGTCCGCGTACTTCGCGCCGACGGTCGGGTCGGCGTGGATGCCGAGCCCGGTGCCGGGCTTGAGCAGGTTGCCCACCACGATGCCGATCCCGAGCGCGAAGGTCGACATGCCGATGAAGTAGCCGAGCGCCAGGCCGCCGATCTTGCCGACGCTGGCCGCGGCCCGCACCGAGCCGATGCCGAGCACGATGGTGCAGAAGATCACCGGGCTGATCATCATCTTGATCAGGCTGACGAACAGGTCGCCGAGGGGTTTGAGCCCCTTGCCGAACTCGGGGGCCACCAGGCCCACGATCACGCCGGCCACCACGGCGATGATCACCGCGATGTAGAGCCAGTGCGTCCGGTCGCGTTTTCCTTGAGCCGCCACGGCGTCCTCCTTGATCGATGGGCTGAAAGAGCCTGGATAGATCTTGCGAGAACTGTGACCTGCAGCACAGCTTGTGTTCATTGTGTAAACGTCGTACCTGTGAGGAACAGAGCACGCAGCGTCGCCGCCCAGTCGTTCCTGGCCCAGGTGGCGATCCTGCTGACCATCGCCGTGGGCGCGTCGTGGCTGGTCGTGACCCAGGCGCGGGACGACGGTGACCGTACCGCCCGGGCGCAGACGCGGGCCGCCGCGGTGGCGCTGGCCGCGTCCCCGTCGACGGTGGCGGCGCTCGCCGCCCCGGACGGGCCGGCGGTGATGCAGCCCGTCGCGGAGCGGGTCGGGGCACTGGGCGGCCTCGACTTCGTCGTGGTCATGCGCCCCGACCGCACCCGCCTGAGCCACGCCGACCCCGCGCTCATCGGCGGCAAGTTCACCGGCAGCATCGACCGGGCGCTCGCGGGCGAGACGTTCACGGAGACCTACGCGGGCAGCCTCGGCCCGTCGATCCGCACCGTCACGCCCGTGCACGACGCCTCCGGCACCCTCGTCGGGCTGGTCTCCGCGGGCGTGACCCGCGCCCGGCTCGGCGACCAGGTGCGCGACGCGCTGCCCCGGATCCTCGCCGTCGTCGCAGCGGCGCTGCTCCTGCTGGTCGCGCTCTCGGCCCTTGCGCAGCGGCGGCTGCGCCGCCAGACCCTCGGGCTCTCCGCGCACGACCTGCGTGGCCTGTACGAGCACCACGACGCGGTGCTGCACACCCTCTCCGAGGGCCTCATCGTCTTCGACGCGGACGCGCCCGACGGTCCCGCCCGGGTGGTCAACGACGAGGCACGACGGCTCCTGGAGCTGCCGGACGGCGACGTCGGGCAGAACGACCTGCCGCCCTCGCTGCGCGGCGCCGCCGACCTGGAGGACGAGCTGCACGTGACCGGCAACCGGGTGCTCCTGGTGAACCGCCGCCCCGTCACCGGCCCGACCGGCCCGATCGGCACCGTCCTCACCGTCCGCGACCGCACCGAGTTGCAGACGGTCCTCGGCGAGCTCGACACCGCCCGGTCCCTCGCCGACGCCCTGAGCGCGCAGGCGCACGAGCACGCCAACCGGCTGCACTCCGTGGTCACGATGATCGAGCTCGGCGAGGACGCCGCGGCGGCGGACCTGGCGGTCGCCGACCGGTCCGCCTCGCAGCAGCTCATCGACCGGCTCGCCGGGGACCCCGCGCCGTCCGCCGTCGCGCTGCTCGTGGCGAAGACCGCCGCGGCGTCCGCGCTCGACGTCGAGCTGACCGTGGCGGAGGGCACGGACCTCGCCCGCGCCCCGCTCCCCGACGTCCAGCTGCTGACGCTCCTGGGCAACCTGGTGGACAACGCGATCGACGCCGCGGGGGCGGGCGGCTGGGTGGAGCTCTCGGCGTCGAGCCCCGGCGGAGCGTGGGAGCTGCGCGTAGCCGACAGCGGCCCGGGCATGTCGGCCGACGAGTTCGGCCGTGCCCGCACGCGCGGCTATTCGACGAAGGACCGCAGCGGTCGCCTGCACGGCGGCGGGCTCGGTCTTGCGCTGGTCGATCAGGTGGTGCGGCAGGCGGGTGGCACGATCGAGGCGGAGCGCGCGCCGTCGACGGTGACGGTGCGCCTGCCGGAAGGAGAGCGATGACGATCCGGGTGCTGGTGGTCGACGACGAACCGCAGATCGCCCGCGCGCACGCCGAATACGTCCGGCGCATGGACGGTTTCGAGGTCGCCGGGGTCGCCGGAACGGCCGCCGCCGCGCTCGGCGAGGTCCGACGGTCCGCCGTCGCGGGCCCGCCCGTCGACCTGGTGCTCGCGGACGTGGGCTTGCCGGACCGCAGCGGGCTCGACCTCGCCGCGGACCTCGCCGCCGTCCGCCCGCGGCCCGACGTCATGGTGATCACCTCGGCCCGCGACATGGAGACGGTCCGCGGCGCGATGGCGAGCGGCGCGATCCTCTACCTCATCAAGCCCTTCACCTTCGCCGCCTTCGCGGACCGGCTGCGCCGCTACCTCTCCTTCCGCGACGCGCTGGGCGGCGGCGACGTCGGCCAGCGGGAGGTGGACGCCGCGTTCGCCGCGCTGCGCGAGGCCCCCGCCGAGACGACGGCCCCGAAGGGGCTGGCACCGTCGACCCTGGAGGCCGTCACCGGCGCGCTGCGGCACGCCGACGGGCCCCTCGGTGCCGCCGACGTCGCCGCCCGGACGGGGATGTCGCGGGTGACCGCCTGGCGCTACCTCGAGCGCCTCGCGGACGACCGGCTGTGCGAGCGGGTCACCGAGTACGGCGGCCGTGGACGCCCGGAGGTGCGCTACCGCTGGTTGTGATCAGCGGACGGTCGCGCCGTGCAGGTCGATGTACTTGTAGAGGTTCCAGTCCAGGCCCTTGACCCGCGCTGGCGAGACGTACGTGGCCGGCGAGACCACGAGGTCGATGATGAACTGCTGGTCCAGCAGGTAGTCCGTGTACTCCCGCAGCGCCGCCGGCCGGCCCGGCCCCTCCTCCGCCAGCCGCGCGACGAGGGCCGTGTACTCGGGCGCGGAGAACCCCGACAGGTTCCCCTTCGGCTTGAAGGGGGCGGCGCCGGCCGCGAGGGTCAGCGGGTCGGACTGGCCGAAGCCGTGCGGGCCCACCCACAGTTCGTGCTTCCCGGACTTGAGGAACGGCGAGAACGACGCCTGTTCCCGGGGGTCGAGTTCGACGGTGACCCCAACCTCCGCCAGGTCGTTCTGCACGATCGCGGCGATCGCCGGTGCCGCGGCCAATCCGGTCGGGTAGCTCAGGGCCAGGCGTCGGGGACCGCCGGCCTCGGCGAGCAGCGCGCGGGCCCGCCCGGGATCCTTCCGGTAGTGGGATGCGGCCGCCCCGTCGTAGCCGGGCGAGCTCGCCGCCCACGGCGACGCGCTCGCGACCGCTGCACCCGCGAAGACCTCCGCCGCGATCCTGTCCCGGTCCACGGCGTAGGAGATCGCCTGCCGCACCCGCTTGTCCGCCACAGCGGGCGCGGCTACGTTGGCACCCACGTAGTACGCGGCGTCGTGGACGTCGCCGGTCGTGATCCGGTACAGCGACCGGTCCCGGAACTGCCGCAGCGCCCGCGGCGCGGCGTCGAGAACGAGATCGGACTGTCCCGCCCGGATCGATGTGAGGAGCGCACCGGCGTCGCGGACCACGCGTAGCGTCACGCCGTCGAGGCGAGCGGGCCCTCGCCAGTACCCGTCGAAGCGGCGGAAGCGAGCGCTCGCCGCCACCTCGCGACCGTCGAACCGGAACGGCCCGGTGCCCACGAAGCTCGTCCCCGCACGCAGCTCCGCGGCCGATTCGGAATCGACGAGCAGCATGAACTCCAGCAGGTCGAAGACGTTCGGCACGGTGGCGGCGAACCGCAGGACGGCGGTGTGCGGATCCGGGGTGTCGACCGCAGTCACCGCTTTCGCCGCCGACTGCAGTTGGGAGCCCGCGGCGTCGGATGCGTAGACCGACACGGCGTACGCGACGTCCTTCGACGTGAGAGGGCGGCCGGTGTGGAAGCGGACGTCGTCCCGCAGGTGCAGAGTCAGGCTCCGGCCGTCGGGTGTGGCGTCCCATGACCGGGCCACCGCGGGACGGGGTGTGCGCGTGCTCCGGTCGTACCGGATCAGGGTGTCCCACACCAGGAGGCCGATCGCCATCGTCGTGACCGACTGGCTGTAGATCGACTTCGGGTCGATGTCGGCCAACGAGCCGAGCACCAGTGTGCCGCCGGCGCCGCCAGGCGCGGCGTTGGCGTCCCGCGCCCGCTGGACGGCGGACGTGCACCCCGACAGCGCTCCCGCCGCGCCGATACCCAACGCCCCCAGCAGAACCGATCGCCGCGTGACGCCGTTCATCGCCGCTCCTCCCGCCGTGCCCGTTGGACCTCCGGGTCGGGCACCGGCACCGCGGCCACGAGCGCCTGCGCGTACTCCGAGCGAGGCGCCGCCAGCAGGGACCGCGCCGGTCCCTCCTCGACGACGCGGCCGTGTCGCAGCACCACCGCCCGATCCGCGACCTCGCCCACCACCGCGAGGTCGTGGGTGATGAACACCGCCGCGAAACCGAACTCCGCGTGCAGTTCCCGGAACAGGTCCAGGACGCCCGCCTGCACGGACACGTCCAGTGCGCTGGTCGGCTCGTCCGCCACGACGAGCTCGGGCGAGCCCGCCAGGGCACGCGCGAGGGCCACGCGCTGCCGCTGCCCTCCGCTCAGTTCGGCGGGCCGCCGCCGCAGCACGTCCGCCGGGAGCCGGACGGCGTCGATCAGGTCGGCGGCGCGTTCCCGCAGGATCCGGTTGTCGCGCTGACCGGCGATGTGCAGCGGCTCCACCACGATCCGGCCGACGTCCCAGCGCGGGTCGAGCGCGGCGTACGGGTCCTGGTGAACGAGCCCGAGCGTCGTCGCGCGCACGTCGACGAGGCCCGCATCGGCGCCCTGAAGGCCGACGAGGACGCGCCCCAGCGTCGTCTTCCCCGAGCCCGATTCGCCGACGAGCCCCACCACCTCACCGCGCCCCACCGTGAGATCGACGCCGTCGAGGGCGGCCGCACCGTCGAACATCACGCGAAGTCCTTCGACCCGCACGACCGGTTCCAACGCCGGGGTGTCCTCCGCCTGCCCCGCCCCGGTGGGGAGACGAGGAACGGCGGCGAGCAGCTCCCGGGTGTACGCGGCCCGCGGGTGCGCGAAGATCTCGTCGACCGGCGCGGTCTCGACGGTCTCGCCCGCGCGGACGACGGTGACGGTGTCGGCGAGGTCGGCGACGACTCCCAGGTTGTGCGAGATGAGCAGGACCGCAAGGCCCTTCCGGTCGCGCAGGTCGCGCAGCAGCGCGAGGATCTGTGCCTGGACGGTGACGTCGAGCGCGGTCGTCGGCTCGTCGGCGATGAGGAGCGCGGGCTCGGCGGCGAGGGCGAGCGCGATGACCACGCGCTGCTTCTGCCCGCCGGAGAGCTGGTGCGGGTACCAGTCGGCGCGGACTTCCGGATCGGGGATGCCGACGTCGGTGAGCAATTCGATCGCCCGGCGCCGACCGTCGGCGCGCCCCACCCGCCTGTGGGCGCGCAGGACCTGGAGGATCTGCCGCCAGATCCGCTGCGACGGATTGAGTGCCGACTGCGGTTCCTGGAAGACCAGTGCCGCGCGCGTCCCACGCAGTGGTCGCAGTTCGCGCTCGCTGCGCCCGATCACCTGCTCCCCGCCGAGCTCGATGCTGCCCGTGGCGGAGAGCCCCGCGGGCAGGAGGCCGAGGATCGCGAGGCCGGTGAGCGTCTTGCCCGAACCGGATTCGCCGACGAGGGCCGTGACGGAGGCCGCCGAGACGGTCAGGTCGAGGCCGTCGACGAGCACCCGCCCGTCGGGGCCGGTGACCGTGAGACCGGCGATGGTCAGCGGCGCAGTCATCGGCGGGCCCCCGCGAATCCTCGGGCGATGAGCAACAGGGCGAGCGACAGGGCGACGATCGCGACCAACGGCCCCCAGGCGTACGCGGCGTTGGCGTCCCAGTTGTTCACCGCTCCCGCCAGCACCGAGCCCAGGGACGGCGTCGGCGGGCGCACTCCGACCCCCACGAAGCTCAGCCCGGACTCGACGAAGACACCGAGGGAGAGGGCGAGCGCCACCTGCACTGCGAGCGGCTCGAGCGCGTTGGGAAGAACGTGTTTGGCGAGGACGGTGCCCGGCGACGCGCCGGCGACCCGTGCCGCCTCGACGTAGGCCGTTCCCCGCAGACGCAGGATCTCGGCCCTGGTCAGCCGGAGGAACACCGGTGCCTCGGCGACGGCGATCGCGAGCACGACAGTGACGATGCCCGGGCCCCGCAGCGCCGTGAGCAGGATCGCGAGGATGAGCGCGGGGAAGGCCAGGACGACGTCGGAGGCGCGGGCGAGGACGGTGTCGACCGCCCGATGGGCGGTGCTCGCGACGCCCAGCCCGACGCCGACCAGCGCGGCGATCGGAACCGCGCTGAAGATCACGAGCAGACTGGTCCTGATCCCGTACAGCACGCGACTGAGGACGTCCCGGTTCAGGTCGTCGGTGCCCAGCGGGTGGCCGGCTCCGGGAGGCAGCAGGTTCGCTCCGGGGATCTGCCGGAGGGGGTCCTCGGGCGCCAGCAGCGGTGCGGCGACGCCGAGAACCACGAGGAGAAGGAGCAGTGCGGCCCCGGCGAGCAGTGTGCGCGAGCGCGTCATGCCGGCCTCCGGGTGGGGTCGAGGAGGCGGTACGCGGCGTCGGTGAGCAGCGCGATGACGATGAACACGGTGACCGCGAGCAGAAGGACCGCCTGCACCACCGGGTAGTCGCGCGCCGCGATGCCCTGGCCGAGGAGTTGCCCCAGACCGGGCCACGCGAAGATCGCCTCGACCAGCACCGCCGAGCCCAGCAGCTGGCCGGCCTGGATGCCGAACACCGTGACCACCGACGGCAGGGCGTTGCGCGCCGCACCCCGCACCAGGATCCGGCCCGCGGGGACGCCCGCGGCGCGCGCGGTCAGGACGTAGGGCCGTGCCCACTCGGTGCGGAGCGCCTCGGAGAAGAACCGGGTGAGGGTCGAGGCCACCGGGATCGCGAGGCAGACGGCGGGCAGCAGCAGGTACTGGAGCGTGATACCCACGTCGTCGGTGTAGCCGCGCGGCGGCGTGCCGCCCGCGGGCAGCACCGGCCACACGACGGCGAAGAACTCGACGAGGAGAACGCCGGTCACGAAGGGCGGTACCGCGATCCCGATCACCTCGAACCCGGCGATCGCCGAACGCACCCACGTCGTGCGGGAGGCGACGGCGACGAACGACAGCGCCGCGGCGGCCACGACCGCGATCGCCAGGGCCGTGAGCCCCAGGGCAGCGGTATTGCGCAGGCCGTCGGCGAGGAGCGCGTCGATCCTGCCCCCGATGACGTAGGACCGACCGAGGTCACCCGTGAGCGCCCCGCCGAGCCACTGCAGGTACTGCACGACCAGCGGCCGGTCGAGGCCCAGCTCGTGGCGGAGAGCCTCCAGGGTCGCCGGCGACGCGTCGGCACCGGCGAGTGCCACGGCGGGATCACCCGGAACCGCGTGCAGCACTGAGAAGATGACGATGGACGCCAACAGCAGGGTCAGTACCGCGATACCGACACGCCGCACCACCGCCACCCATCCCACCGCTCCAGTGAACACCGGAGCCGTGTCGCGCGCGAGCGTTCGAGTCGAGCTGAGCGCAAACGCCCGCTCCGCCCCTACGCCGACACGCCCTTCGCCGCGGCCGAGTCGCGCGTCGTGAGGTAGTCCTGGTGGAGCATCCGCCGGGTGATCCGCGGGGTGAACGTGCGGCCCAGCGCGCCGACCACGCCGAGCGGCGTGTTCACCCGCGTGGGCCGCTCGCGCATCGCGCGGATGATGATCCGGGCCGCCTTCTCCGGGCTGATGACGTGCGCATCGTCGTAGGCCTCGGTCGGGGCGATCATCTCGGTCCGGACCAGCGGCATGTGGACGTTGGTGAACGTGACGTGGTCCGAGAGGGTCTCGGTGGCGGCGATGTCGGTGAACGCATCGAGGGCCGCCTTGCTCGCGACGTACGCCGAGAATCGCGGGCCCCGCGCGAGGACGCCGATGCTGGAGATGTTCACGACGTGCCCGAAGCCGCGCTCCCGCATGTGCGGCAGCAGCGCCAGGATCATCCGCACGGCCCCGAAGTAGTTCACGTCCATGGTGCGCTCGAAGTCGTGCATCCGGCCGGTGGAGGCCTTGACGGACCGCCGGATCGATCGGCCCGCGTTGTTGATCAAGTAGTCGACGTGGCCGTGGTCCGCGAGGATCCGCCCGACCGTCGCGTCGACGCCGTCGCCGTCGGTCACGTCGCACACGTAGGTGGCGGCCTCGCCGCCGTCCGCCCGTACCTGATCCGCCGTGGCCTCGAGTTCGGCGGCGTTGCGCGCCAGTAGGATCACGCGCGCGCCCCGCTCGCCGAGCTCGATCGCCGTCTGCCGGCCGATGCCCGACGAGGCGCCCGTGATGACCACGTGGCGTCCGGCGATCGGGTCGCGGCGACGCAGGCGCGCGGGGTCGAGCTGCTCGCGCCAGTAGCGGAACAGCGCGGGTCCGTACTCCTTCAGCGGCGGGACCTCGATCCCGGTGCCCTGCAGCGCCCGCTGCGTGGGCTGCGAGGTGTAGGTCGCCGTGAAGCCGAGGTTCTCGAAGGCCTTCGGCGGGATGCCGGCCTGCTTGAGGGCGGTGTCGCGCAGGACGCCCACCTTGCCCGCGCCGCTGGCGCGCAGGGCGGGGTCCACCACGCGGCGCGGCACCCGGCCCACCGCGCGGGGCGCGCCCGCGGGCCGGGCGATGGCCCGGTAGAGCTCCAACACGCTCTGCGGTTCCGGGTTCACCAGGTGGTACGTCCGACCCGTTCCATCCGGCCGGAGCAGGAGCTCGACCATCGCCGCGGCGACGTAGTCGACCGGAACGACGTTCGTATCGCCCGTGTCCGGCAACACCATCGGGATCATCGACGGCACGCGCCGCAGCGCGTCGAACGCCGGGAAGAAGTAGTACGGCCCGTCGATCTTGTCCATCTCACCGGTACGCGAGTCCCCGACCACGATGGCGGGCCGGTAGACCCGCCACCGCAGCCCCTCGGCCTCGCGCACCAGCTTCTCGGACTCGAACTTGGTGCGGTGGTACGGCGAGGGGAAGCCCTGCCCGAGGTCGAAGTCGTTCTCGCCGAAGCTTCCCCGGTAGTCCCCCGCGACGGCGACGGAGGACACGTGGTGCAGCTCGGCGCCGGCGCGGCGCGCCAGATCGATGACGGCGCGGGTGCCCTCGACGTTGATCCGGTCGTTCGCCTCCGCGCTCGCGCCCATGTCGTAGACGGCGCCCAGGTGCAGGACGGCGTCGACACCCTCGGGCTCCGCGGAGAGGCCCAGGCCGGGCGCGCCGAGGTCGCCGAGCAGCGGGCGGACGCGGTCCTCGCCCCACCGGGCGCGCCATTCGTCCAGCTTGGACGCGGAGGACGGGCGCACGAGCAGGTGCACGACCGCCTCGGGGTCGCGCTCCAGCAGCAGGGGGACGATCCGACGGCCCAGGAAGCCGGTGGCGCCGGTGATCAGGTAGGTACTCATGTGTGCGACTCCTCGGGGAGGCTCTCAGCAACTGACTTTGAAGTAACCTTACTCGAAAGTCAGTTATCCGCCAGCCCCCTCATCCGGCTGTGAGGAGCACCTCGAGGTCGGACGCGTCGACGAGCGGATCCTCCAGGTCCACCACCAGTCGCGAGTGCGCGATCAACCGGGCATGGCCCGTGATCGCCGAATGCAGGGCGTCGTACCGCCCGACCCGCCCCGCACCCCGGACGGTGCCGACGAACCGATTGCCACGCGGCGAGACGGTCTCCAACGATTGACCGTCCGCGATCTCGCCCCGCCGGTACATCAGCGCCAGCCGCGCGGAGGTCCCGGTCCCGGTCGGGCTTCGACACAGCACGCCCGGATGCACGTAGGTCGCCGAACGGGACTCGAATCGGCCGTCGGCCAGGTCGTGCACCGGGCCCATGAAGTGGGCGAACGGCAGCGGCCCGACGTCACCGATATCGGGGTGCTCCTGCAGCAGCCCCGGCCTCGCCGCTCGCACGAAGGCGTCGCCGAAGGCGGTCAGCGCGATCTGCTCGTCGGCGGTCAGCCGGAAGTCCCGCTCCGCCGCGTCGATCATCGCGAAGTACGCACCGCTCCACACCAGATCGAAGCCGACGGTCCCGTAGTAGGGCACGTCCACCGCGAGGCCCTCCTGCGCGACGTACGCCGGCTCGCTCTGCGTGGTGATCGATTCCACCCGGTCGCCGCGTACCTCGGCACGGATCCGGGCCAACCCGGCCGGCGACTCGAGGACCACGTCCTGGCCACCCTCGTGCATCGCGATCGCGCCGCTCTGCAGGAGGGCCGTAGCCGTGCAGATCGTGTTGGACCCCGAGTACATCGGGTATCCCATGGCCTCCATGATGATGTAGCCGGCCTGTGCTTCGGGATGCCCCGGCTCGACGATGAGATCGACCGACATCGCGGGGTCGCCGTAGGGTTCGGAGAGCAGCAGGCGCCGCAGCCCGTCGCCCTCGGCCTGCAGGTACCGAGCCTTCTCGCGCACTGTCGTCCCCGGAATCGGCCCGATCCCCGCAACGACGATGCGGCTGACATCGCCGCCGGACTGGGTGTCGATCAGTTCGAGCGACCGCTCACGCCGCAGCATGGGGAGCCCCCACGTCCGCCCAGTGCCGGTCGGGGACGACCACGAGGTTCCCCACGTAGGTCTTCGCCATGAACTCGCGCTGCGCGTCCGGGAGCCTCGACAGCCGGTAGGCGCCGTGCAGCAGCGGGCGGATCGCGCCCGCCTCGATATACCCCAGCAACCGGCGGAACGCCGTGCGCGTGCCCTGCGAGGAGCCGTGCAGTTCCAACTGCTTCAGGTACATCGTGCGCAGGTCGAGCTGCACGACGGGCCCGCCGATCGCTCCCGCGGTGGTGTACCGGCCCTCGGGCCGGAGGATGCGCAGCAGGTCGTTGAACAGGGGGCCGGCGACGAGGTCGGCGACCACGTCCACGGGACCGTCGACCGCCCGCTCGACCGCGTCGACCAGATCACCGCCGTCGTCGCGCGCGACCACCCGCTCCGCCCCGATGCCGAGCAGCGCCTGCTCCTTGCCGCGGCTCGAAACCGCGTAGGGGACCGCGCCCCGCACGCGCGCCAGTTGGACGATCGCCGAGCCCACGCCACCGGAGGCTCCCGTCACCAGAACCCGCTCCCCCGAGGACAATCGGGCGCGCTCGAGCATCTGCTCCGCGGTGAGGTACGCGCAGCAGAACGTCGCCAGCTCGGCGTCGTCGATCGGCGCGTCCGTGCGGTACGCGTTCTCGGCCGGGACCGCGACGTATTCGGCGTAGCCGCCGTCGCGGCCGTGGCCGATGTAGTCGATGTCGGCCAGGCTCTCATCGCCCTCGGGCCGGTTGTAGATGCTGAAATCGACGATCACGCGCTCGCCGATCCGATTCGCGTCCACCCCGTCGCCGACCGCGGCGATCCGGCCGACGATGTCAGCGCCCTGGATGCGCGGGAAGGTCAACGTGGAGCGGCCACGGCGCCACGTCGACACCGATCCGGGGTCGGTCTCGGTGCCGTACGCCCCCTCCCGCACCCAGACGTCGGTGTTGTTCATGCCGCAGGCGTGGACGTCGATGAGCACCTCGCCGGGGGCGGGGTCGGGAACGGGTACGTCCTCGCGGTAGACGAGGTTGTCCAGGCCGCCGTGGGCGACCAGCTGAACGGCCCTCATCGTCCGAGGAGCACCGGGTGACGCTGATGACTCCATCTCTTCGATGCTAACCGCGCGTCCGTCCGTCGTCAGTCGTTTCGTGACGCCAGCTACAGATCAGGCGAGTGGGACGAACTCCGAGACCAGGACGTGCTGAGGGTCCTCGGAGTCGTCGTACCCGGAGTACCGGATCACCGCGAATTGGAAGCCCTCGAGGTCGGGGCCGCAGTCGTCCGCCGCGGCGCCCACCACCGACCCCCGGACGAACTCCCGCAACATGCGGTACGAGGCCCTCGTCTCGACATCGCCGCGGGATGCGGCCACCCCCACCTCCGTACAGACGTCGGACAGGGCCTTGTCGCGGCGCCGCTCCGGGAAGAAGAGGGCGTGCCGCCACGTCCTCCGGCGCGACGGGACCGTCTCCCGCCAGTCGGTCACCGCCCCGTCGGTCCCGACGGTCCGGTGGACGACGTGGAAGTCGTGCCGGGCGGGCTCCGGCGCGAAGAAACGCCAGTTGGGGATGAGGATCCCGATCGGATCCAGGCGCCGCACCCGGTCGAACATCTTGTTGGGATGCTGGGCCGCCGCGGTGACCAGCAGCGCGCCCGCCAGGCCCCACTCGACGGAGCGCGCGGGCAGCCGGGTGGGGCCGTCACGCCCGGACATGCTCGCCCCCCACCGCCGACTCGGACGCCACGAACGCGCGGATCTCCGACGCGACCCGGCGTGCGTATGCACGGTCGTAGAGCAGGCCGTCGTGGTCCGCCCCGTCGATCACGGCGCGCCGGGACCGGACCCCGCCGGCGGCGTACTCGTCCTGGAGCTCGCGGTGCACGGGGTCGTTGGCCTCGCTGGTCTCCGCCGTGAGGACCAGGCGGGGGACGCCGGTCGCGGGCGGCGCGCCGCCGCACGCCGCGAAATCCGCAACGAGGCCCCGCCATTCGTGCCGCGCGGTCACCCACAGCCCCTGCTCGCGGAACCGGTCGAGCGCCGCGGCGCGCACGGCCCGGGGCAGGCGGTCGAGGGACGCGGGGCGCTGCGCCAGCGGGCCCAGGCCCAGCCGCATGGACCAGGCGATGACGCCGAGCGCGGGTCCCAGCCTGGCGGTGCCGGTCGCCTGGGCCGGCGAGCGGCGTAGTTGGTCCGGGTGACTCGCGTCGAGCAGGCTGACGGTGCCGACGGCGGCACCCACCTCGCCGGCGGCGCGCAACGCGAGGTATCCGCCGACCGAATGTCCCACCAGGTGAACGGGCCTGCCGTCGCCCTCCGCCCGCGCCAGGTCGACGAGCCGCCCCACCTCCGCGTCGAGACCGGGGCCCGAGGGCGGGGCGGCGGCCCGGTCGACGATGACGACGCGGTGGTCCTCGGCGAGGTCGGCTGCGATCCACTCCCACCCCTCCGGCACCGCGCCCAGGCCGTGCACGAGGATCACCGCCGGTGCGTTCGGACCGGCCGCCCCGTCGGCGACCCGGTAGCGCAGCGCTCCGCCGCGGGTGGCGAGGACGCGCTCGTCCCCACGTCCGGCGCGGACCCGGCGGCGGCGACGCGCGTTCTCCACGGCGAGCAGGGCCGCTCCGCCCACCGCGGCGAGGGCGAGGGTGCGCGGGAAGGCTTCGCTGCGTGGGGATTCGCCCGCGCGTGCGCCACCGGGCCGGTATTCGCGATCGGTCGCGTACAGCAGCGGCGGGTACATCGCGGTGAACGCCCAGAGGAACCGCCCCAGCCCCATCACCCTGGTGTTGGCGAGGTGGAAACAACCCATCGCGAGTGCGAAGAACGGCGCGGGACGACCACCGAGCAGGTGTGCGGCGGGGAACAGGCACTCGCACGCGAGGACCCCGCGCTCGAGGAGGGCCGTCGTGCGGGGGTGTTCGTGGAACAGCCTCCACGCCAGGGGATCACCGTAGGTACGGGTGCGGGTCACCTCGATCACCGCGCGCCCCGACCGCCACACCGGGCTGGTGAGCTTCACCCAGCCGGAGGCGCCGTAGGACAGCGTCGCCTGGGCGGCCAGGTACCACAGGCAGGCGTCCACCCACCGCGCATCGCCGCCGCGGAGGCGCGCGAGGGCACAGGTCGCGGACACGAGGAAGGAGACGTGGTCGGCGCCGTCGGCGCCGAAATGGTTGCGCGGCTGCAGGACCGCAGAGGTAGCGCCGAGCGTCGCGTTCGCCGCGCACCGGACCCGCGGCGCGGTGGGAGCCAGCACTGCAGCGGCGGCCGCGAGCCGCAGTACGTGCAGCGCGTTCGTCGCGGCGGGACCGGAGACGGCGTCGACCGGCGGCCCGAGGCGCGGTGCGCGGGCGAGGAAGTCCTCGCGGTCGAGGCGCCAGTCGGCGAGGCCGCCAGGGCGGCGGTCGATGTCGCGAGCGAGGTACTCGGCGGAGGCGATCGCATGACAGGCGGCAGCGAGACGCTCGGCACCGTCGAGCGCACCGTCCCGCCCGATCGACGTCCGGCGCAACGGGATCCGGTTCAGCATCGAGAGCATGACGCGGGAAGGGCCGCGCCCCGCGGGGGACGGGACGCGGCCACCTGCCGTCCGGTCAGAACGCGCCGGCCGCCGCCGCGAAGTTGGCGTCGCCGCCCATGCCCGCGACATCGACACCGCCCCCGCCGCCGGCCGCGAAGCCCACGCTGGTCACGGGCGCGGTCGCGCCCACGTACGCCGGCCGATCGAGGTCCACGGGGGTCCCCGCGAGGACAGCGCTCCGGTTCACCTTCGAAATCATCTCCGTCATGAGAAAACCCTTCGTCTCCCGCCGCCGAGCGGCGTCGTCGGATGGTGGGTGAACGTCCCCGCCCTGCTGCTCGAATCGGGAACGGCGCGAAGGTAGCTCCGCCCGCGTGGGAGCGTCAACGGCTTCGCGGCGCGCGGGCGCACCGATCACGGGGCGCGCGGGCCTGCATTCGCTTCCCGTACAACGTCCGAGCAGTGGCTTTACCGCCCGATTACGCTGCACGGATCGGCGCGGAGCACGGTTGCCCTTTTCCCAACCCAGTGTGCCTCAGATCACTTGTCGGACCTCGGCGCGATACTGCCGCCATGAGCATGGACGCGCGAGCCGAGGCGTCGATCCTGCATGCCGATCTCGACTCGTTCTACGCCTCGGTCGAGCAGCGCGATCATCCGTGGCTGCGCGGCCGGCCCGTGCTCGTCGGCTCGGGTGTCGTGCTGGCCGCCAGCTACGAGGCGAAGGCGAAGGGCGTCCGCTCCCCCATGCCGCACCGCGAGGCCCTCGCGCTCGCGCCGTTCGCGATCACCCAGCCGCCCCGGTTCGACGCCTACATGGAGGCCAGCCGCCGGGTCTTCGAGATCTTCCGGGACACCACCCCGCTGGTGGAGGGCCTGTCCGTCGACGAGGCCTTCCTGGACGTGGGCGGCCTCCGCGCCATCCGGGGCACCCCGGTGCAGATCGCGGCCCGGTTGCGCGAGCGGGTCCGCACGGAGGTCGGGTTGCCGATCACCGTCGGCGTCGCGCGGAGCAAGTTCCTCGCCAAGGTGGCGAGCGCCGTCGGCAAGCCCGACGGTCTGCTCGAGGTCCCGCCCGGCACGGAGCTGCAGTTCCTGCACCCGCTGCCGGTTCGGCGGTTGTGGGGCGTGGGCCCGAAGACCGAGGCCCGGCTGCACGAGGTGGGGATCGCCACCGTCGGGCAGATCGCGGAGCTGGGCGAGCACCGCCTCGCCGCGTTCCTCGGGCGGGGCACCGCCCGGCACCTGTACGCGCTCTCCATGGCGCACGATCCGCGCCGCATCGACACCGGCCGGCGGCGCAAGTCCATCGGCGCGCAGCGCGCGCTCGGCCGGCGGAGGACGTCGGAGGCCGAGATCGAGGGCACGGCGCTGGCGATCGTGGATCGCCTCGGCGAGCGGCTCCGCGCCGCCGGGCGCGTCACCCGCACCGTCGAACTCCGACTGCGGTTCGACGATTTCTCCTCCGTCACCCGGTCCCGCTCCCTGCGCGAGCCCACGGATGCGACCGAGGTCGTACTCGCCACCGCGCGCGCCCTGCTCGACGAGGCGATGCCCCTGGTGCGCGATCGCGGGTGCACCCTGATCGGGCTCTCCCTGGCGAACCTCGAGAACCACGGCGCGGTGCAGCTCGCGCTGCCCTTCGGCGGCGGCGAACACGACGCGGACCTCGACCTCGCCATGGACTCCCTGCGCACCCGGTTCGGCCGGGCGGCCGTGACCCGCGGCTCCCTGCTACATCGCCCGCTGGGGCCGGACGCGCCGATGCTCACCGAGCAGGATTGAGAATATTCATTCACATAATGGCAACGGCAGCCCTCCTTTGCGATTACCGTGGGCCGAGCAGACCGAGGAGGAGCCATGCCCGCGACCACCCGCCCCACTCACTGCTGCCTGTGTGAGGCGCACTGCGGAATCCTTGTCACCGTCGACGAGGACCAGCAGGTCACGCGCATCACCGGCGACCCCGATGACGTGCTGTCGAAGGGGTACATCTGCCCGAAGGCCACGGCGATGGGCGGGCTGCACCATGACCCCGACCGGCTGCGCACGCCGATGCGTCGCGTGGGCGAGACGTTCGAGCCGGTCGGTTGGGACGACGCCTTCGACGAGATCGGCCGGCGGCTGCGCGCGATCCGCAAGGAGCACGGCTTCCGCGCCCTGGCGATGTACCTGGGAAACCCGGCGGCCCACAACACCAGCGTCGCCCATGGGCTGACACTCAGGCTGGCGCTGGCGACGCCGAACTTCTACACCGCCTCGTCGATCGATCAGTATCCGCACGAGTTCACCGCCTGGCGCATGTTCGGGTCCAATGCGCTGGTACCCGTGGTCGACATCGACCACAGCGATCGCCTGGTGATCGTCGGCGCCAACCCCGCGGTCTCCAACGGCTCGCTGTCGACGATGCCCGGCGCGCCCCGGCGGATCAAGGCGATCCGCGACCGGGGCGGGAAGGTCGTCGTGATCGACCCCCGCCGCACCGAGACCGCGAAGCTGGCCGACCAGCACGTGGCGGTGGAACCCGGCGGCGACGTCTACCTGCTGATGGGGATGCTGCACGTCCTGTTCGCCGAGAACCTCTGCGACGACGCCTTCCTCGCCCGCTCGGCCCGCGGTCTCGACGCGCTCCGCGACCTCGTCGCCGACGCGACCCCGGCCGCGATGGCGCCGCTCGCCGGGATCCCCGCGGAGACGATCATCGAGCTGGCGCGCGAGCACGCGGCCGCGCGATCGGCGGCGATCTACTGCCGGATCGGCATCTGCCAGCAGCAGACCGGAACGCTGGTCACGTGGCTGATCTCCGCGATCAACATCGTCACCGGGAACCTGGACCGGCCCGGCGGCATGATGTTCCCGACCCCTCCGGTCGACGTCCCGCGGCTCGCCAGGTTCATCCCCGTGGCCTACGGCCGGTGGACCGACCGCTCGGGTCGCTACCCCGCCTTCCGCAGCGAGCTCCCCATCGCCGCCCTCACCGACGAGCTCACCACTCCCGGCCGGGGCCGGATCCGCGCGATGGTCACCTACGCCGGCAACCCCGTCTCGTCGGTACCGAACCGCGGCCGCATGGACGCCGCGCTCGCGGACCTGGACCTGATGGTCTCCGTCGACATCTACCTCACCGAGACCACGCGGCACGCCGACTTCGTCCTGCCCCCGATCTCGCACCTGGAACGGGGCGGTTTCAACCTCCTGGTCTCGGCGTTCAGCGTGCGCAACAACGCGCGGTACACCCACCAGATCTTGGACAAGCCCGCGGACGGCTTCGACGACTGGCAGATCCTCAACCGCCTGATCCTCGAGGTGCTGCCGATCCCTGCCCGGCGCCTGGTCGGCCGCCCGCTGCGCCGCCTGACCGACGTCCTCACCCCCGAGCGGATGCTGGCCCTACCGATCGCTCTGGGCCCGTACGGGGTGCTCCGCCGCGGGCGGCGCGGCCTCACGCTCAAGCGAATGCGCGAGAGCGTCGGCGGCATCGACCTCGGCGCCCTCAGGCCCCGGTTGCGCGAGGTGATCGCCACCCGCGGGCGCCGGATCGAGTTGGCGCCGGAATCCTTCCTCGAGGAGGCCCGCCGAATACTTCCGGACGCCCTCGCGGGCCGATCGCACACGGCGGCGAGCGACGGATACGACCTCAAGCTGATCGGCCGCCGCCGCCAGCGCAGCAACAACTCGTGGCTGCACAACGTGCCCACGATGGTCACCGGATCGAACCGATGCACGGTGCTGATGCACCCCGCGGATGCGGAACGCCTGGGCATCGCGGCGGAACAGGACGTCACCGTCGCCTCGACGACCGGGTCCATCGACGTGGCGCTCGAGGTCTCCGACGAGATCCGTCAGGGCACCGTCGCCATCCCCCACGGATGGGGCCACGGCGGGACCGGCTGGCGCGTCGCGGACGAGCTCGCGGGCCAGAACGTGAACCTGCTGCACGATCCCGCTCGCGTGGACCGGCTCTCGGGCAACTCCGCGGTCAACGACACCTGGGTCCGGGTCACCCCCGTCGGCGCCGCCGCCGTGCGCAGCGCGCCGGCGGCCGAGTCCCGCACGGCGACCCGCGCCTGACTCAGCCCCGGGCGGCCCGCCACTGCGCGGCGGCCTTCTTCTCCTCCTCGACGCGGGCGGCGAAGGCCCGCCGCGCGGCGAGGTGCTCCGGGTTGCGGCGCAGCACGAGGTACGCGGCGCCGACGATGAGGAACCAGATCGGCGTCACGAGCATGGCCTGCAGCGTGTCGGTCTCGCGGGTGAAGGCCCAGAGCAGGAACAGGAAGAACGCGAAGATCACCCAGGGCATGACGGCGCCGAGCGGCATCTTGAAGGCGCTCTCCGCGTGCGCCTGCGGGCGCCGCGACCGGTACACCAGGTAGCTGACCAGGATGATCGTCCAGACGAACATGAAGCACAGCGACGAGACCGTGGTGACCACCGTGAAGCCGGCGGACTTGTCCAGGCCGAAGCCGAGCAGCACGACCGAGGACAGCATCATCACGCCCGTGAGGAAGAGCGCGTTCTGCGGCACCTTGCGGCCGGAGAGCTTGGCGAAGACCTTCGGGGCGTCGCCCTCGGTGGCGAGGCCGTAGACCATGCGCGAGGTGGAGTAGATGCCCGAGTTCGCCGACGACATGGCCGAGGTGAGCACGACGGCGTTGACCAGGTGCGCGGCGGCGCCCAGCCCGGCCAGGGTGAAGAGCATGACGAACGGGGACTCGTCCTTGCTGAACCGGTCCCACGGCACGACCGACATGAGGATCACCAGCGAGCCGACGTAGAAGAGCAGGATGCGGATCGGGATGGCGTTGATCGCCCGGGGCAGGTTCTTCTCGGGGTTCTTCGTCTCGGCGGCCGCGGTGCCCACGAGCTCGATGCCGACGAAGGCGAAGACGGCGATCTGGAAGCCGGCCACGAAGCCCATGAAGCCCTGCGGGAAGACGCCGCCGTGCTCCCACAGGTTGGCGACCGAGGCGCGGGCGCCGTCGTGCTCGAAGCCCGTGATGACGAGTACGGCGCCGACGATGATGAGCGCCACGATCGCGACGATCTTGATCATGGCGAACCAGAACTCGGTCTCGCCGAAGGCGCGGACCGTCGGCAGGTTGAGGCCGATGAGCAGCACGATCACCGCGACCGCGGGGATCCACGGCGGAATGTCCTTGGCCCAGAACGTGATGTAGACGGAGGCGATGACGACCACGTCGGCGACGGCGGTGACCACCCAGCAGAACCAGTAGGTCCAGCCGGTGAAATGCGCGGCCCACGGGCCGAGGATGTCGCCGGCGAAGTCGGAGAAGTTGCGGTACCCGGTGCGGCTGAGCAGCAGCTCGCCCATCGCGCGCATGACGAAGTACAGCATGAAGCCGATCACCATGTACACGAGGATCACCGACGGCCCGGCGACCGAGATCGTCTTGCCGGAGCCCATGAACAGGCCGGTGCCGATGGCGCCGCCGATGGCGATGAGCTGGATGTGGCGGTTGCTCAGGGCTCGGGTGAGGTGCTCACCCTCCTCCGGGTCCGACGGTGCCGCGGGCGAGGTGGTCATGCTTCGGGACACTAATCGATCCCGGTGAGTCGCAGTTCACTCGGGAGGCGCGAGAGGGCCTCCCGAACCGGTCCCGCGGCGCACCGTCGACACCGATATCGTTCAGCTGGTTGTACAGCGTTCGATCTAGTGTTAGCTTCGAGGCATCGAATGTGACGCCGGTCACGAGCCGATGGTTCGAAGGAGACGCCGTTGTCGACCACCACCACCTCGCCCGAGCATGACCCCGAGTACGCCGCCAACCTCAAGCGCGCGACCCTGGCCTCCAGCATCGGCAGCGCCCTCGAGTACTTCGACTTCGCGCTGTACGGCCTCTCCACCGCCCTGATCTTCAACGTGCTGTTCTTCCCGCAGGGCGATCCGGCGATGGCGACGGTGGCGGCCTTCGCGACCTTCGGCGTCGGCTTCGCCGCCCGCCCCTTCGGCGGCCTGTTCTTCGGCCGCCTCGGCGACAAGGTCGGCCGCAAGGCGGTGCTGGTCATCACGATCATGCTGATGGGCGGCGCCTCCACCCTGATCGGCCTGCTACCCACCTACGAGTCGATCGGCATCTGGGCGCCCGTCATGCTGGTGACGCTGCGCCTCCTCCAGGGCTTCGGCGCCGGCGCCGAGCAGGCGGGGTCGACGGTGCTCATGGCCGAGTACGCGCCGGTCAAGCGCCGCGGCTTCTTCTCGGCGCTGCCGTTCATCGGCATCCAGGCCGGCACGCTGCTCGCCGCGCTGGTCTTCACCCTGATCAGTCAGCTGCCCGAGGAGGCCATGCTCAGCTGGGGCTGGCGCGTGCCCTTCCTCTCCTCGTTCCTGCTCATCCTGCTGGCCGTGGTCATCCGGATGAAGCTGCAGGAGACGCCGACCTTCGTCGAGCTCGAGAAGCACGAGCAGGTCGCCGACAAGCCGGTCCGCGAGCTGTTCAAGCACGGCTTCCCGGGCGTCCTCGTGGGCATCGGCCTGCGCATGGCGGAGAACGGCGGCTCGTACATGTTCCAGGCGCTGGCGCTGTCCTTCTTCGTCAGCGTCACCGGGCCCGGCGCCGACAAGGGCGTGCTCACGTGGGGCGTCACGATCGGCTCGCTCATCGGCGTCTTCTCCGTCCCGTTCACCGGGCACCTCTCCGACCGGTTCGGCCGCCGCATCGTCTACCGGGCCGGTGCGCTGTTCCTGCTCGTCTACGCGTTGCCGGCCTGGTGGGCGCTGACGTTGCACAACCACGCCGTCGCGGTCGCGGTCATCGCGATCGGCATCGGCGTGGGCGTGAACTCGATGCTCGGCCCGCAGTGCGCGCTCATCCCCGAGATGTTCGGCGCGCGGCACCGCTACCTGGGCGTCGCGATGGCCCGCGAGATCTCCGCGGTCCTCGCCGGCGGCGTGGCCGGCGTGCTCGGCGCCTACCTGATCAAGGTCACCGACGGGAACTGGCTCATCCTCGGCCTGTACATGGTCGCGCTGTGCACCATCACCACCGCGAGCACCTTCCTGGTGCCCGAGACCGTGGGCCGCGACCTCACCCGCACCGACGACGCCGTGAAGATCTCGGACGCCGAGGCCGGCGCCGGCTACGCGGTGCCCGGCACCGCCGCCCTGAGCACCCTCGACTTCCCCTCCCCCGCCGCGGTCTCCGCCCCGTCGGCTCCGATCTCGTCCGCCGCTCCGGCCGCGCACTGAAAGGCCCCCATGCCCAGCGACACCTCCGCCTTCGCCCTGACCGGCCGCACGGCGCTCGTCACCGGCAGCACCCGCGGCATCGGCCGCCGCCTCGCCGAGGGCCTCTCCGCGGCCGGCGCCACCGTGATCGTGCACGGCCGCGACCTGGAGGCGGCCCGTCGGGCGGCCGGGGAGATCGGGACAGGGAATCCCGTGCACGCCACCGCCTTCGACGTGACCGACGAGGCCGCGGTCGACGCGGCGATCGGCGCGATCGAGGCCGAGCACGGCACCCCGGACGTCCTGGTGAACAACGCGGGTATGCAGATCCGGCACCCGCTGACAGAGTTCCCCGTCGCCGACTGGAACGCCCTGGTATCGACCAACCTCACCAGCGCCTTCCTCCTCGCCAAGCGGGTCGCGCCGGGCATGATCGCGCGCGGCAGCGGCCGGATCGTCAACGTCGGCTCGGTGCAGTCCCAGCTCGCCCGCCCGAACATCACGCCCTACGCGGCGACCAAGGGCGGCATCGTCATGCTGACCAAGGGGCTGTGCGCCGAGCTCGCGCCGCACGGTGTCACCGCCAACGCGATCGCCCCCGGCTACTTCGCGACGGAACTGACGCAGGCGCTGGTCGACGACGCCGAGTTCTCCGCGTGGGTGGCCGGCCGCACCCCCGCCGCGCGCTGGGGCGATGTCGCGGACCTGGTGGGGCCGTTGGTCTTCCTCGCCTCCGAGGCGTCCGCGTTCGTCAACGGGCAGGTCCTGTACGTCGACGGCGGCATGACGGCCGTCGTATGAAGGAGAGCAGTGTGAATCTGGGTGTCGTCGCGCGTGCGGCCGAGGACCTCCGCGTGGAGGCGCTCCCCGAACCCGTGCCCGCCGCCGACGAGGCCGTGATCGCGATCTCGTACGGCGGGGTCTGCGGCTCCGACCTGCACTACTGGCTGCACGGCGCCGCCGGGACCTCGATCCTGCGCGCCCCGATGGTGCTCGGGCACGAGGTGGTCGGCACCGTCGAGAGGGCGGCGGCGGACGGGTCCGGGCCCGTGGCGGGGACGCCCGTCGCCGTGCATCCGGGCACGCCGCACGGGGTCGACGGGGTGCCCTACCCCGCCGACCGCCCGAACCTCGCGCCCGCATCCACGTATCTCGGCTCGGCGGCGCACGTCCCGCACTGCGACGGGGCCTTCGCCCGCCGGGTGGCGCTCCCGACGCGGATGCTGCGCGTCCTGCCCGCGGGGATCGACCCGCGGGACGCCGCGCTCATCGAGCCGGCCGCGGTCGCCTGGCACGGCGTGGAGCGGGCCGGGGACGTCGCGGGCAAGCGGGTCGCGGTGATCGGAGCGGGACCGATCGGGCTGCTCGCCGTCGCCGTGGCGCTGCACCACGGCGCCGCCGAGGTGGTGGCCACCGACATCGCGGCCGAGCCGCGGGAGCGCGCGCTGGCGCTGGGCGCCGCGACGGTTCTCGACGCCCGCGAGTCCGCCGCGATCGCGGCGCTGCACGCCGACGTCGTGATCGAATCCTCCGGCACGGTGCCGGGCCTGCACGCCGCCGTCGACGCGGCGGCGCGCGGCGGCGTCGTCGTGCTGCTCGGGCTGCAGCGCGCGGGCGACATCGACTTCCCCGCGGCGCAGGCCATCACCCGCGAGCTGGACCTGCGCGGTGCGCTGCGGTTCAACGACGAGATCGACGACGTGATCGCGGCGCTCGCCGACGGCTCGCTGAACGTGCGCGGCGTGGTGACCCACGTCCTGCCCGCCACCGACGCCCTCGAGGCCTTCGCGATCGCCCGCGACTCCGCGGCGTCCGGCAAGGTGCTGCTGGACTTCCGGGGCTGAGCCCGGCGCAGGTCGGCCCGACTCAGGCGGGCGCGAGGAAGGCGGCGAGCGCCGCCGAGTAGTAGCCGATGTCGGCGGAGCCCATCAGCTCGCGCGCGCTGTGCATCGCGAGCTGCGGGGCGCCCACGTCGACCGTGGTCAGGCCCGTGCGGGCCGCGGTGATCGGGCCGATGGTCGAACCGCAGGGCAGGTCGGCGCGGTGCACGTAGCGCTGCAGCGGCACGCCGGCCTGCTCGGCGGCGAGGGCGAACAGTGCCTCGCCGTCGGAGTCCGACGCGTAGCGCAGGTTCTGGTTCACCTTGAGCACCGGGCCGCCGTTCACCGCGATGTGGTGCGCGGGCTCGTGCCGGTCCGGGTAGTTCGGGTGCGTCGCGTGCGCCATGTCGCCGGACGCCACCGCGGACAGGCTGAGTGTGCGCAGGAAGTCTTCGCGGCTGAGGCTGTGCGACAGGCCGATCCGCTCCAGTACCGTGATGAGGAAGTCGGACGCGGCGCCGCGATCGGAGCCCGAGCCCACCTCCTCGTGGTCGAACAGCGCCAGCACGGGCACGATCCCGTCGACCGGGGCGACCGCCAGCAGCGCCTCGGTGCCCGCGTAGCAGGTTCCCTGGTTGTCGAGCCGGGGCGCGGAGACGAGGGCACCGTCGGCCCCGACGGTGCGCGACGGTGCCAGGTCGTGCGTCATCAGCTCGAAGCCGAGCACATCCTCGGCGGCGTAGCCCTCCGAAGCGGCGACGCGCGCCAGGAAGCCTCCGGCGCCGGCGGCGCCCCAGATCGCGTGCAGGTGCCGCTGGGGATCGAGCTCGACGCCCTTGCGGTTCTCCGAGAGGTGGATCGCCAGCTGGGGCACGCGCAGCAGCGGCTCGTCGATGCGCACCAGCGTGTGCACGACCCTGCCGCCCTCACGCACCGCGATCCGCCCGGACACCCCGAGGTCGCGGTCGAGCCAGGAGTTGAGCCACGCCCCGCCGTAGGGCTCCAGGAGCACCTGCGCCAGCCCCGCCGATTCCGCGTCGTGATGCTGCTTGACCCGCAGGTTGGGGCTGTCGGTGTGGCCGCCGACGATGCGGAACGCCGGGAGCTCGCCGTGCTCGCAGTGCGAGGAGTCGAAGGCGATGATCGAGCCGCCGCGCACCACGAAGTACTTGCCGGGGCCGGGCCACACGTCGTGCTCGACGAGCTCGGTGTACCCCGCGTCACCGAGCCGGCGGGCCACCGTCTGGCAGACGTGGAAGGGCGACGGGGAGGCGTCGACGAAGGCGCACAACCCGTCCGCGGTGGCTCGGCCGGTAGCCATCAGGCCGACAGCACCGCGTCCAGCGCGGAGTAGAAGATGCCCAGGCCGTCGTCCGACGGTCCGGTGAGCGCCTCGGTGGCGTGCTCCGGGTGCGGCATGAGGCCGACGATGCGCCCGTCGGCCGAGCTGATCCCGGCGATGTCGCGCTGCGAGCCGTTCGGATTGCCGCCCACGTAGCGGAAGGCGACGCGGCCCTCGCCCTCCAACTCGTCGAGCACCGCCTCGGACGCCTGGAAGCGTCCCTCGGCGTTCTTGACGGGGATCAGGATCTCGGCGCCGGACTCGTAGCGCGAGGTCCACGCGGTGTTCGTGGCCTCGACCCGCAGCCACTGGTCGCGGCAGACGAAGTGCAGGCCCTCGTTCCGGGTGAGCGCGCCGGGGAGCAGGCCCGCCTCGCACAGGATCTGGAAGCCGTTGCAGATGCCCAGCACCGGCATGCCCTTGCCCGCGGCCTCGACGACCTCGGTCATGACGGGGGCGAGGGACGCGATGGCGCCGGCGCGCAGGTAGTCGCCGTAGGAGAAGCCGCCGGGCACGACGACCGCGTCGACGCCCTGGAGGTCGTGGTCCTTGTGCCAGAGGGCGACGGCCTCGCCGCCGGCCCGCTCCACCGCGCGCGCCGCATCGACGTCGTCGAGCGTGCCGGGGAAGGTGATGACGCCGACGCGGGTCATGCGTCGACCCGGGTGACGGTGAAGTCCTCGATGACGGTGTTGGTGAGCACCTCGGCCGCGATCTTCTCGAGCTGGTCGTCGCTCAGGTCGCCGTCGACCTCGAGCTCGAACCGCTTGCCCTGCCGCACATCCGCGACACCGGCGAAGCCGAGGCGGTCGAGTGCGCCGACGATCGCCTTCCCCTGCGGGTCCAGGATCTCGGCCTTCGGCATCACGTCCACCACAATCCGTGCCACGTTGCGGCTCCCTCTCGATTCGACCGCGCGCTCGGGTGTCGATCGCGCTGTACGGGTCAGCTTACCGGCGCATACTGGCGACATGCGACTCACCCACTTCCACCATTCGTGCGTCCTCGTGGAGATGTCCGAGACGCGCGTCCTCTTCGACCCGGGCACGTTCTCATACGGCTTCGAGGGGCTCACCGGGCTGGACGCGATCGTGGTCACCCACCAGCACCCCGATCACATCGACCCCGCCCGGATCGACGCCCTCGTCGACGCCAATCCCGACGCGCAACTGTTCGCCGATCCCACCACCGCGGCCGCGCGCGGCGGGCGCTGGATCGCGGCGCTCCCCGGCCACGACTACGGCATCGGCAACCTCATCGCGCGGGCCGTGGGCGGCACGCACGCCGTCATCCACCCCGACCTACCGACGATCGACAACACGTCGATCCTGCTGGGCGACGAGGAGCGCATCGGCCGCTTCTACCACCCCGGGGACGCGCTCTTCGTGCCCGACGTCCCCGTCGACGTGCTCGGCCTCCCCGTGAACGCGCCGTGGTGCCGGATCAGCGAGACCGTCGACTTCTTCCGGGCCGTGAATCCCGCCGTCGCGGTCCCCATCCACGACGCCCTGCTCTCCGCGGAGGGCTCGGGGATCTACCTCGGCCGGCTCGCGGACATGCGCCCCGACGGTGCCGACTTCGTCCCGTGGGGCACGGAGGAGACGCGCGAGTTCTGATCGGCGCAGATCAGGCGGCGAGGAGGACCCGGGTGCGGTGCTCGTAGACGGTGGCCGCCGCGCCGTGGTGCAGGGCGAGGTCGACGGCGTCGAGCATCGTGCGCGAGACGGTCGACGAGGCCAGCCGGCGGGCGTCGACCGCGAGGCGGAGCGTGCCGCCCCGTCGGGCGATGCGGTTGGCCTGGGCGAGCAGGGCCCGGCACCACCAGGGCTCGCTGAGGAAACCGTCGCCGATGCCGAGGACGCGGGCCTTCTCCTCCTCGCCGGTGACGAGGTCGGTGATCGCGGAGTAGCCGAGGTTGAGGCGGAAGCCGGCGTCGGGCAGCGCGAGGACCGCGCCGGTGGAGGCGTTCCAGCGGGGCGCGGCGAAGACGCGGGTGCGCAGGCCGACGGTCTCCAGGACGCGGTCGGCGGCGGCGAGGCGCAGCGCGGCCTCGTGGGCGCCGAGGGTCGAGAACTCGGCGCGGCGGCGCTTCGTCGCGGCCTGGTCGTAGCCGTTGAGCACGATCGCGTCGCCCGCGGCGCGGCGCTCCCGCAGGAAGGACTGGGTCGACGGGTCGTCGACCAGCTTGTACTTGCCCTTCAGGCGGGGCGCCACGAGCAGCGAGACGGGCACGCCACGCTCGTCCATCTGTGCCGCGAACCGTTCCGCGTCCGCGCGGGTGGCGTCGGAGAGGGCGGAGACCGAGACGTACAGCGGCGAACTCATATCCGCAGTGTGCGCGCCCCAGGTGTCCCGTTCGGGGACGACAGGTTACGTGTCGCCCAACTGGCCGGTCAGGCGGGGAGAACGGCCTCGATCGCGCCGACGACCTCGTCGGACTCGGGCTCCGTGCGCGGGCGGAAGCGCTGCACGCTCGCGTGATCCGGCGCGATCAGGAACTTCTCGAAGTTCCACTGGATGTCGCCTGCCTCGCCCTCGGCGTCGGCGGTCTTCGTCAGCTCCGCGTAGAGCGGGTTCCGGTTCTCGCCGTTGACCTCGGTCTTCTCCAGCAGCGGGAAGGTGACGCCGTAGCTCGTGGAGCAGAACGTCGCGATCTCCTCGGCGGTGCCGGGCTCCTGGCCGGCGAACTGGTTGCAGGGCACGCCGAGCACCGTCAGGCCGCGGTCGGCGTAGCGGGTCGCGAGGGCCTCCAGGCCGGCGTACTGCGGGGTCAGGCCGCACTTGCTGGCGACGTTGACGACGAGCACGGCCCGGCCGGCGTAGTCGGCGAGGGAGGTGGCGGCACCGTCGAGCGTGGTGAGGGCGATGGAGTCGAGAGCGGTCATGCGCCCGAGCCTACGCGGAGGTGTAACGCAGGACACATCTATCTCGATTGCGCAATGGTTGCGCCAGAGTTATCGTTTTTGGGTGCAAGCAACCTCCACGGACGTGACTCCCGAGGACCTCACCGCGGTCTTCGGCGAGTTCATGGGCCGACTCATGTGCAATGTCACGCAGGAGAGCCTGGGCACGATGCTGTCGTCGGACATCACCGCGCACCAGTTCCACATCCTGCTGCAGCTCACGGCCGCCGAGGCCCCGCTCCCGATCAACCGGCTCGCCGATGATCTGGGGCTGTCCGTCGCCGCAACGGGGCGGAACGTGGAGAAGCTTGTCCAGCTCGAGATGGTGGATCGGCGTGAGGACGCCTCGGACCGCCGGATCAAGAACCTGACCATCACCGACCTCGGGCGAAAAACAGTTGCGTCCGCGGTCAGCGACAAGCACCGTGAGGTGCTGAGTTTCGCGGAGCGGCTGCCGCTCGCGCTGCGCGTCCGGCTGCACGACGTGATGGTCGAGATCCTCGACGAGGGCCTGATCCCTCCGAACCCCTTCTTCACCGCAATGAAAGAGAACGCATGAGTACCGAGAACACGCTCGACAAGAGCGGGATCCCGCACGCGGGTGAGGGCCTCGACCGTCGCGTCCTGATGGTGGCCGGCGTGGTCGTCCTCGGGTCGATCATGGCCATCCTGGACATGACCATCGTGGCCGTCGCGCAGAACACCTTCCAGGCGCAGTGGGGCGCATCGCCCGCCACTGTGGCCTGGACGATGACCGGCTACACCCTGGCGCTCGCCGCCGTCATCCCCGTGACCGGTTGGGCCGCGGACCGATTCGGCACCAAGCGGCTCTACATGGCCGCGACCGCGATGTTCGTGGCGGGTTCGGCGCTCTGCGCCACCGCGACGTCGATCGACCTGCTGATCCTGTACCGGGTCCTCCAGGGCCTCGGCGGCGGCATGCTCATGCCGCTCGGCATGATGATCCTGACCCGGGCCGCCGGCCCGGAGCGCATCGGCCGCGTCATGGCCGTGCTCGGCATCCCGATGCTGCTCGGCCCCATCGGCGGCCCGATCCTCGGCGGCTGGCTGATCGAGTCCTTCTCGTGGCACTGGATCTTCCTGATCAACGTCCCGATCGGCGCGCTCGCCATCGTCTACGCCTGGTTCGTGCTCGACAAGGACGAGCCCGTCAAGGGCCAGAAGTTCGACCTCGTCGGCTTCGTGCTGCTCTCGCCCGGCCTCGCGCTGTTCCTGTTCGGCGTCTCCTCGATCCCCGAGGCGCAGTCGGATTCGTCGATGTACACCGGCCGGGTCATCCCCGCCACCGTCGTCGGCCTCGTTCTGATCGTCGGGTTCGTGTTCTGGGCGCTGCGCGCCAAGCTGCCGCTGCTCGACCTGCGGCTGTTCAAGAACCGGAACATGACCGTCGCCATGATCACCTTCGCGATGTTCGCGATGGCGTTCTTCGGCAGCTCGATCCTGTACGCGCAGTACTTCATCGGCATCCGCGGCGAGTCGACCCTCATGGCCGGCCTGCTGCTCGCCCCGCAGGGCCTCGGCGCCATGCTGACGATGCCGGTCGCCGGCGTGCTCACCGACAAGATGGGCCCGGGCAAGTTCGTCATGACCGGCCTCGCGCTGATCACCGGCGGCATGATCGCCTTCACGCAGCTCACCGCGGAGACCCCGTACTGGATCCTGCTGGGCTCGCTGCTCATCCAGGGCCTCGGCATGGGTATGACGATGATGCCGACCATGTCGGCCGCGATCCGCACCCTGGCACCCGAGTCCATCTCCCGCGGTTCCACGCTGACGAACATCGTCCAGCAGATCGCCGCGTCGATGGGTACCGCGATCTTCTCGGTGCTGTTCACCAACTGGCTCACCAACGCGGGCCCGGCGATGCAGACGCCGCAGGGCGAGAAGCACACCGGCGCGCTGGCCTTCGGCCTGAACTCGAGCCCCGAGGCCCGCGAGGGCGGCATCGCGATGTTCCAGGGCGAGACCGGCTTCTCGAAATTCCTGCACGACAACCTGCCGTTCGCGGCGGAGGCCTTCGGGAACACCTACTTCGTGGCCGCGATCCTGGTCGCGCTGTGCATCATCCCGGCGTTCTTCCTGCCCCGCACCCACGAGGCTGACACCGAGGCCGCCGAGCGGCAGATGGTCATGCCGCACTGATCATCGCCTGATACGACGAGTGCCCGGTCCCCCTTGGGGCCGGGCACTTCTCGTATCGTGCTATCGGGTGACGGTGAAGGTCACGCCCGGCAGCACGGTGAAGAGCTTCTCGACGGGCGCCATGTAGCGGCTGATCGCCGCGGCGTCGCCCCGGTCTCCCGCGGCGCAGTTGTAGGCGACGGTCTTCCGCGGTGCGGCCCAGCCCATCTCGTAGGTCAGCCGACTCGTGGACGCTCCTGGGCAGGGCGTGCCCGTGGCCGGGGCGGGGATCGACGGGGCGGTCTGCACGAGCGCCCGCTGCGTCGCGTAGTCGAGCCGCTTCGTCTCCGTCTTCGCGGGTTCGGCCGTCCCGTCGACGGTGCCGTACCCGCCGACCTTCGCCGTGGCGACGCCGCCGCGCACGGTCACGACGTACTCGACGTGGTACTCGGGCGCGGTGGACGGGCCGACGTGCGAGTAGGTCACCGTCGGGCCCGCCGCGCCGGGCTCCCCGGACGCGGGTGCGGCGAGCGGGAGCAGCGCGATGCAGGCCGCGGCCGCCAGGAGCTTCTTCATGACTGCAAGCTACTGCGCGGCGCCCAGCCTGTCGAGGACCCAGGCGTACTCGAAGGCGGTCTCGCGCCACTTCGCGTACCGCCCGCTGACGCCCGCGTGACCGGCGACCATCTCCGTCTTGAGCAGGATCTGCTCACCGGACGTGCTGTGGTCGAGGAGCTTCGCCACCCACTTCGCGGGCTCCGTGGGGAGCACGCGGGTGTCGTTGAGCGAGGTGGTGGCCAGGATCGCGGGATAGGGCTTCGCAGCGACGTTCTCGTACGGCGAGTAGTCGCGCATGTACCGGTACACCTCGGCGCTCTCGAGCGGGTTGCCCCACTCGTCCCACTCCCCCACGGTGAGCGGCAGGCTCGGGTCGAGGATCGAGGTGAGCGGGTCCACGAAGGGCACGTCGGCGACGATGCCGGAGAACAGCTCCGGCGCCAGGTTCGCCACCGCGCCGACGAGGAGGCCGCCGGCGCTGCCGCCCATCGCCACCAGCCGCCGCGGCTCCGCGCGGCCGGTGTCCACGAGATGTCGTGCGACGTCGACGAAGTCGGTGAAGGTGTTCCGCTTCTCCAACTGCTTGCCGTGGTCGTACCAGGCGCGCCCCATCTCGCCGCCGCCCCGCACGTGCGCCACGACGAAGGCCACGCCGCGGTCCATGAGCGAGAGCCGGGCGACGGAGAACCAGGGATCGAGGGTGGCCTCGTAGGAGCCGTAGCCGTACAGCAGGGTGGGCGCCGGCCCGTCGCCGACGTCCTTGCGGCGCACCACTGAGACCGGGATCTGCGCGCCGTCGCCGGCGGTCACCCAGACCCGCTCCGCGGTGTACAGCGCGGCGTCGTAGCCCGGGACGTTGGCCCGCTTGAGCACCGTCTGCTCCCCCGTCGCCGGGTCGAGCTCGAGGACGGTTCCCGGGGTCACGAAGGACTCGTAGGCCAGCCGGAGCCGCGGCGCGTCCCACTCCGGGTTCGCGGCGGGACCGAGGTTCACCAGCTCCTCACCCGGGTCCCACTCGGTGAACTCCGGTGCGGCCGTGGCCGCGGCGAGCGCGAGGCGGGGCAGGCCGCCCCGTCGGTACCCGAGCGCGAGCCGTCGGGCGAAGGCGTCCACGTACTCGAGCCGCACGTCGTCGCGGTGCGGGACGAGGACCGTCCACTCCTCGGGGGCGTCGACGGGGGCCGACGCCAGCTCGAAGTTGATGCCGGTGCGGTTGTGCAGGAACAGGAACCGGTCCTCGCCGCCGAGCACCGCGTGCTCCACCGAGTACTCGACGTCCTCCTCTCGCGGACGGAGGACTCGGAACTCGCCCGTCGGATCGGTGGCGTCGAGGACGTGCGTCTCCGAGCTCAGCGTCGACGAGGCAGCGATCATGAGGTACTTCTCGCTGCGGGTGAGCCCGATGCCCACGCCGAAGCGCTGGTCCTCCTCGTGGAAGACGCGCACGTCCTCGGCGGCGGAACCGATCTCGTGCCGCCAGATGCTGTCGGCGCGCCACGCATCGTCGACGGTGGTGTAGAACAGGTGCCGACCGTCGAGTGCCCAGGTGGCGCCGTAGAACACGCCCTCGACGGTGTCGGACAGCGCCTCGCCGGTGTCGATGTTCCTGACGCGCAGGGTGAACCGCTCGTCGCCCGAGGTGTCGAGCGAGTAGGCCAGGAGGGCACCGTCGGGCGAGACGGACGCAGCGCCGACGGCGATGTACTCGTGCCCCTCGGCCTCGACGTTGAGGTCGAGCAGGACCTGCTCGCCGGGCAGCGGCTCGTCGGAGAGGACCGGCGGGGTCCAGTCGTCGGGGCCGGCGATCGGCGCGCGGCAGTGGATCCCGTACTGCTTGCCCTCGACCGTGCGGGCGTAGTACCAGTGGCCCTTGCGGCGCTGCGGAACCGACATGTCGGTCTCCTGGGTGTGCGCCTTGATCTCACCGAAGATCGCCTCGCGCAGCGGCTCGTGAGCCGCGGTGGCCGCCTCGGTGAAGGCGTTGTGAGCGCGGAGGTAGTCGAGCACCTCCTCGTCGGAGGTGTCGGCGAGCCAGGCGTAGTCGTCGATCACGGTGTCGCCGTGGAAGGTCCGCGGCGCCGGGACCTTCTTCGCGACGGGCTGGGCCGGGGCGCTCATGCCGCTCCGCCCGGCCAGTCGGCGAAGCTCAGGCCCGAGATGCGCTCGTACGCCTCGATGTAGCGGGCGCGGGTGCGCTCCACCACGTCGGCGGGAAGGGGCGGCGGCGGGGTGCCGGCGTCGGTCGACCAGCCGGATTCCTTGGTGAGCCAGTCGCGCACGATCTGCTTGTCGAAGCTCGGAAGGGCGGATCCGGGAGAGTACAGCTCGCCGTCCCAGTAGCGGGAGGAGTCGGGCGTGAGCACCTCGTCGGCGAGGAGGAGGTCACCGTCGGAGCTGCGACCGAACTCGAACTTAGTGTCCGCGAGGATGATCCCGCGCTCGCGGGCGATGTCGGCGCCGCGCGCGTAGACGTCCAGGGTGAGCTCGCGCAGCCGCGTCGCCAGCTCGAGGCCGACATCCTCGGCGACGCGCTCGAAGGAGACGTTCTCGTCGTGGTCGCCCACGGCGGCCTTGGTGGCGGGGGTGAAGATCGGCGGGTCGATGCGGCTACCGTCGAGGAGGCCCGCCGGGAGGGGCACGCCGCACACCTCACCGTTCGCGCGGTACTCCTTGAGGCCGGAGCCCGTGAGGTAGCCGCGAGCGACGCACTCCACCGGCACCATGTCGAGCCGGCGCGTGACGAGCGCGCGGCCGAGCACCGACTCGGGGATGCGCGGATCATCGGCCGGCCCGGCGAGGTGGTTCGCCACCCCGAGGGCGTCGAAGAAGAAGACCGACATCGCCGTGAGCACGCGCCCCTTGTCGGGGATCGGGGTGTCCAGGATGTAGTCGTAAGCGCTGATCCGGTCGCTCGCGACGAGCAGCAGGTGCTCGTCGTCGATCTCGTACAGCTCGCGGACCTTGCCCGAGTAGATCGGCGTGTATTCGCTCAGTTCAGGACGCACTCCGCCACCCTATCGCCTGACGGTTCCCTGCGGTTTCGGCGGGCGAATCGCAGGTCGCAGGCGCCGAAACAGCAGGGAATGTGTCGAAGGGGAACCGTGCGTGCGGGTGGTGCGTCCAATTCATATGATCCGCCGAACGCGCGACCTGCTGCGGACGGGCAGCCAGCACGCGATGCGGCACGACTCGATATCCGTCATTCAGGGCGTCCGACGCGATGGCGCAGCCGCAGCTACCGCCCGCGACGTGCGCAACGCGCTTGCCATCGCGTACCCCGATGCCGTGTTCACCGGTTGGACCGCAGCGGCCCTCCACGGCGCCCTCTACACCGAGGGCCACGCACCGGAGATCCGCCTACCGCAACAGCGCACCCGGAAGGGAGTGATCATCCGCGTGGGCCGGCTGGACGACGAGGACGTCGAGATCGTCCTGCGCCGACGGGCTACGTGCGGGGCCCTCACGGCCGCGGACATCGCTCGGCACACCACCGACGACGAGGCGATCGCGGGCTTCGACCAGTGCCTTCGCGTCGATCGCTACGGCAGGTCGGTGACCACGAAGGGGGCCGTCCAGGCGTACCTCGACGCACATCCCCGGTTCTACGGCGCACGTCGGGTGCGGGCCGTACTCGCCGAATCGAGCACCGGCACCGACTCGCATTGGGAGACGTACACGCGTCTCGCCGTCCATCGCTCGGGGCTGACCTTCTTCACGCCCCAGTCACCGGTTCCCGGCACCCGGTACCACGTGGACCTCGGAGACCGGGAGCACCGGATCGCGATCGAGTACGACGGCGGATATCACCGCACAGTCGCCCAGCAGCGAAAGGACATTCGGCGCTGGAACGCGATCACCGACCAGAAGTGGGCGATCATCAGGGTCACATCCGCGACGTTGACCGACGATCGTGCGGCGTTCATCGCGAGGATCGAATCGGAGCTGCGACGGCGCGGTTGGAACGGCCCGGCACCGACGGAGTCCCGTCTCCGGCTCCCAGCCGGCGCCATGACCAAGCCAGTGGATCCGGAACCACCGGGATCACTCGGTTCCTAGCGGTTTCGGCGGGCGAATCGCAGGTCGCGGCCGCCGAAACAGCAGGGAACCGGCGGGTCAGAGGATGGGGGCGGGGGTGTAGCCGGCGGCGTCGGGGTATTTCGCGACCAACTGCTCGACGTCGGCGACGACCTGGGCGACCTGGGCCTCGGCGGCGCCGGTGAAGGCGGCGCGGTCCGCCAACGCGGCATCCAGATCCGCGCGCGAGAGGCCGAGGCGGGAGTCACCGGCGAGGCGATCCAGCAGGTCGGGCTCCTTGCCCTCCTCGCGCATCGCCAGCGCGACGGCGACGGCGTGCTCCTTGATCGCCTCGTGCGCGACCTCGCGGCCGACGCCCGCGCGCACCGCGGCCATGAGCACGCGGGTGGTGGCGAGGAAGGGCAGGTAGCGGTTGAGCTCGTTCTCGATCACGGCAGGGTAGGCGCCGAACTCATCGAGGACGGTCAGGAAGGTCTCGAAGAGGCCGTCGATCGCGAAGAACGAGTCCGGCAGGGCCACGCGGCGGATCACGGAGCAGAAGACGTCGCCCTCGTTCCACTGCGAGCCCGCCATCTCGGCCGCCATCGAGCCGTAGCCGCGCAGGATCACGGTGAGGCCGTTGACGCGCTCGCAGGAGCGGGTGTTCATCTTGTGCGGCATCGCGGAGCTGCCCACCTGGCCGGGCTGGAAGCCCTCGGTGACCAGCTCGTGCCCGGCCATGAGCCGGATCGTCGTGGCCATCGACGACGGTCCCGCCGCCACCTGGACCAGGGCGCTCACCACGTCGTGATCGAGCGAGCGCGGGTACACCTGGCCGACGGAGACGAAGGACTGCGAGAAGCCCAGGTGCTCCGCGACGCGCGACTCGAGCGAGGCGAGCTTGGCCGCGTCGCCGCCGAGGAGGTCGAGCATGTCCTGCGACGTGCCCATCGGGCCCTTGATGCCGCGCAGCGGGTAGCGGCCGATGAGGTCCTCGAGGCGGGCGATCGCCACGAGCAGCTCGTTGGCCGCCGACGCGAAGCGCTTCCCCAGCGTCGTGGCCTGCGCCGCGACGTTGTGCGAGCGGCCCGCCATCACGACGGACGAGTACTGCGCGGCCCGCTCGGCGAGCCGGGCCGCCACGGCCACGGCGTGGTCGCGGACGTACTCCAGCGACCGCAGCACCTGCAGCTGCTCGACGTTCTCCGTCAGGTCGCGCGAGGTCATGCCCTTGTGGATCTGCTCGAACCCCGCGAGGTCGCTGAACTCCTCGATCCGCGCCTTCACGTCGTGCCGGGTGATCCGCTCGCGCTCCGCGATCGACGCCAGGTCGACCTGGTCGACGACCTTCTCGTAGGCCTCGACGGCACCGTCGGGCACGTCGATCCCGAGGTCGCGCTGCGCCTTGAGCACCGCGATCCACAGCTGGCGCTCCAGCACGATCTTGTACTCCGGCGACCACAGCTCGCGCATGCGCGGGCTGGCGTACCGGTTGGCGAGGACGTCGGGGATGCGGGGAGTGCTCACCCCCCGATTCTCTCATGTGCGGGCGCGGGGCCCGTCACGGAAGGGCGGGCGCCAGATCATCGACGACGGTGGCGAGGGCGTCACGGACCGCGCGGGGCACGTCCGCCCCGTGGGTGGTCAGCGCCGCGAGGACGGCGCCGTCCTCGATGGCCATCAGCCGATCGACGCCCGGCCCCGTCGCCCGGCGTCCCGAGCGGGTGAGCACCTCGACGTGCAACTCCGCCAGGACGTTCCGCAGCTGCGCCTGCAGGCGGGTGAGCTCGGGATCGCGGGCGCACAGCACCATCCGCTCGTACCGCGAGACGAGGGCCCCCCGCTCCGCCGCGGTGTCGCAGGCGAAGAAGACCGACGCCAGGAGCTTGGCCAGGGCGGAGTCGCCGCGCTTGCGCCGGCTCACCGCCTCCACGCGGCCGCGAACCGCGGCGACGTCCAGCTGACCTGCGTAGGCGACGGCGTTCGAGAGCAGGTCGCCCAGCGACTCGAAGTAGTAGGTCGTCGCGGCCAGCGGGATGTGCGCGCGGTGCGCGACCGCCCGGTGCCGGACCGATTCGAAGCCGCCCTCGACGAGGAGCTCTCCGGCCGCCGCCACGAGGGCCGCGCGCCGGCGCTCACCCTTGGGCGTGGTCGCGGCTGTCATCTGGGACATGCTGCCAGCACGTCCCGCCCGGCCTGAGGGTTTCGACCAAATCGTCGGAACCCATCCGCTCCGACATCGGACAAATGCGCTACTGCAAGGCCTGGTGGCCGATGTCCGTGCGGAAATGACTGCCCGGCAGCTTGATCCGCTCGAGCTTGGCGTAGGCGTCCGCGCGGGCCGCCCCCAGGTCGTCGCCGACGCCGACCACGTTGAGCACGCGGCCGCCGTTGGAGACCAGGCGTCCGTCGGCGTCGACGGCCGTCCCGGCGTGGTAGATCCCGGCGCCGTCGGCACCGGTGATGACGTCGCCCTTGCGGGGCGACGCAGGGTAGTTCTCGGCGGCGAGCACGACGGTGATTGCGGCACCGTCGCGCCACCGGAGCGGAGGCAGCGCGCCGAGCGCGCCCGTCGCGGCGGCGTTCAGCGCCTCGCCGAGCGGCGACTCCAGGAGACTCAGCACCGCCTGCGTCTCGGGGTCGCCGAAGCGGCAGTTGAACTCGACGACGGCCGGCCCGTCGGAGCCCATGGCGAGGCCCGCGTAGAGCAGGCCGGAGAACGGGGTGCCGCGGCGCACCATCTCGCGCGCGACGGGCCGCACGACCGTCTCGACGATCTCGTCGACCGCGCCGTCGGCGAGCCAGGGCAGCGGCGCGTAGGCGCCCATGCCGCCGGTGTTGGGGCCGGTGTCGCCGTCGCCGACGCGCTTGTGGTCCTGCGCGGGCAGCAGCGGAACGACGTCCTCGCCGTCGACGAGGCAGAACAGGGAGACCTCGGGGCCGTCGAGGAAGGACTCGAGCAGCGCGGGCCGTCCGGACTCGAGGAGGTCGGCGGCGTGCGCCCGGGCCGCGGCGCGGTCGGCGGTGACGACGACGCCCTTGCCCGCGGCCAGGCCGTCGTCCTTGACGACCCAGGTGGGGCCGAAGCGGTCGAGCGCGGCGTCGATCTCCGCCGGGCTGTCGACGATCTCGCTGCGCGCGGTGCGCACGCCGGCGGCGTCCATGACGTCCTTGGCGAAGGCCTTCGAGCCCTCGATCTGCGCCGCGGCGGCGGACGGGCCGAAGACGGCGATGCCGCGCGCCCGGACCGCGTCCGCGACGCCGAGGACCAGCGGGACCTCGGGGCCGATCACCACGAGGTCGGCGCCGAGGCGCTCGGCGAGCGCCGCGACCTCGTCGCCGGAGGAGGCGTCGACGTCGTGGTTCGTCGCGATCGCCGCGGTACCCGGGTTGCCCGGGGCCGCGTGGAGCTCGGTGACCTGCGGGTCACGGGTGAGCGCGTCGAGGAGGGCGTGTTCGCGGCCGCCGGTGCCGATGACGAGTACTCGCACGGCCATGACACTACCGGGCACCTCCACTAGCCTGGCCCCATGGCATCCGTCTTCTCGAAGATCATCGCCGGCGAGCTCCCGGGCCGGTTCGTGTACCAGGACGATTCGGTGGTGGCGTTCCTGACCATCGGCCCCCTCACGCAGGGCCACGTGCTGGTGGTGCCGCGCGAGGAGGTGGACCACTGGGAGTCGATCGACGACGCGCTGTGGCAGCACCTCAACGACGTCGCACGCAAGATCGGTCGGGCGGTCAAGCGCGCTTTCGACGCGCCGCGCGCGGGCCTGATCGTCGCCGGGTTCGAGATCCCGCACCTGCACCTGCACGTCTTCCCGGCCTACGGCCTCACGGACTTCGACTTCACCAACGTCGACCCGAACCCGAGCGCCGACTCGCTCGACGAGGCGCAGACGAAGATCGTCGAGGCGCTCGCCGCGGAGTAGCCCCGCTCAGCGGGGCAGGCGCACGGTGAAGGTCGCGCCCTCCCCCGGCGCGGTGTCGACGGTGACGGTGCCCCCGTGCCGTTCGACGATGCCCGCCACGATCGACAGGCCCAGCCCCGCGCCGCCGCTGCCGCGGCTGCGCGAGGAGTCGGTGCGGTAGAACCGCTCGAAGACGCGCGCGGCTTCGTCGGGCTCCATCCCCGGCCCCGTGTCGGCGACGGACAGCACCACCGCGCCCGGCTCCTCGGCGAGCCGGACGCGCACCGTCGCCTCGTCGGGCGTGTGCCGCAGCGGGTTCGAGACCAGGTTGGTCACCACCTGGTGCAGGCGGTCCCGGTCGCCGGTCAGTTCGACGGGGCCGGCACCGTCGACCTCGAGCGCTATGTCCCGGCCCGGCTCGCGGGCCTGCGCGGCGTGCACCACGTCGTCGGCGACAGCGGTGAGGTCGACGGTGTCGGCGGCGAGCGGGCGGCGGGCGTCCAGGCGCGCGAGCAGCAGCAAATCCTCGACGAGCAGGCCCATCCGCTCCGCCTCGGACTCGATGCGCGACATGACGAACCCCGTGTCGTCGGTGGCGCCCTGCCGATACAACTCGGCGAAGCCGCGGATCGACGTCAACGGGGTGCGCAGCTCGTGCGAGGCGTCGCCGACGAAGCGGCGCATGCGCTCCTCGTCGGCGCGGGCCGTCTCCTCCGACGCGGCGACGCGGTCGAAGGAGTCCTGGACCTGGTGCAGCATCGTGTTGATCGACGTCGACAGGCGGCCGACCTCGGTGTGCGGCGGCGCCTCGGGGACGCGGCGCGTGAGGTCGCCCGCGGCGATGGCCTCGGCGGTGGCCTCGACCTCCTCCAGCGGGCGCAGCGAGCGGCGCACCACGAGGTAGCCGAGGCCGCCCGCGATGACGAGCACGCCGCAGCCGATGAGCAACTCCAGCACGATCATCGCGCGCAGGGTGGAGTCGACATCGGTGAGCGTGACGGCGACGAAGGCCACGCCGTAGTCGGACGAGGACTGCACGACCCGCCACTGCGGTCCCCCGCCGCCGACGGAGCGCACGGTGACGGCGTCGCCGTGCAGGTCACCGAGTTGTGAGAGGTCCGGCCGCTCTGTGAAATCGGGGTTGCTGATCTGGAGCTGGCGGCCGTCCGGGAGGAAGACCGCCTGGTAGAAGCGCGTCGGCGGACGCCCGGTCCGGGGCGGCTCCGGCAGGATCGGCGGCTTGGGCCGGGCCCACGTCTCCGCCGCCTGGCGCAGGGCCTGGTCCTCGCGCGAGAGGAGCTGGTCCTTCATCGCGGCGGTGAGCGCGGTGCCGGAGGTCAGCAGGCCCAGGAAGACCAGGCCGACGACGACCGCGACCAGGGAGAGGCGCAGCGGCACGCGGGCGGCGAACGAGGTACGGGAGGTCGAACCCATGCGGGCCTACCGGGGTTCGCGGAGCACGTACCCCACGCCGCGGAGGGTGTGGATCAGCCGCTTGTCGCCCGTGTCGATCTTGCGTCGCAGGTAGGAGACGTAGGACTCGACGACGTTGACGTCGCCGCCGAAGTCGTAGTGCCAGACGTGGTCGAGGATCCGCGGCTTGGACAGCACCACGCCCGCGTTGACCATGAAGTAGCGCAACAGCGTGAACTCGGTGGGCGAGAGCGAGACCAGCTCGCCCGCCTTCCACACCTCATGCGTCTCGTCGTCCAGCTCCAGGTCCGCGAAGGTCAGGCGGGTCGACGCCTCGTCCTCGCCGAAGCCGTGGCGCCGCAGCAGCACGTTGATCCGGGCCACGACCTCCTCGAGGCTGAAGGGCTTGGTGACGTAGTCGTCGCCGCCGAGCGTGAGGCCGGCGACCTTGTCCTCGACCGAATCGCGCGCCGTGAGGAACAGCGCGGGTGCCTCGATGCCGTCCTGGCGCAGCCGCTTGAGCAGGCCCAGGCCGTCCATGCCCGGCATCATGATGTCGAGCACCATGACGTCGGGCCGGAAGGTGCGCACGCGGTCGAGCGCGGCGGGGCCGTCCGGGGCCACGGCCACGTCGAAGCCCTGGAACTTCAGGCTGACCTGCAGCAGCTCGCGGATGCTCTGCTCGTCGTCGACCACGAGCACGCGGGGCATCGGTTCGTCTTTCGCACTGGACACACCGCCATAGTGCACCGTCGGGCGCCCGGGACTCTGACGACTCGCTGTCAGTTCCCTGTGAACGTCGCGCTCACTGCAGCGAGGCGAGGATCTCCGGCGTCACCGGGTCGACGATGTCCTGCACCTCGGGGTGCTTGGAGACGTACCGCTTGACCAGCGGACACACCGGGACGACGCGCTTGCCCGCGGCGCGGGTGTCCTCCAGCGCGTCGTGCACCAGGATGCCGCTCAGGCCGCGGCCGGAGAACTTCTCGTCGAGCTCGGTATGCGGGAAGATGCGCTGCTCACCGCGGTCGATGAACACGGTGAAGCCGGCGAGCTCCCCGTCGACGGTGATGTCGTAGCGGCCCTCGGCATCGTTGCGGGCGACGGCGACGGTCTCGGTGTTCTCGGTCATTGCGGGTTCCTCCTGCGGGGCTTGAGCCGGGTGGTCGGAAGCGGGGGCGCCGGCAGGTACTGATCGTCGCGCCATCCGCTCACAGTGCCGAAACGCGCGGCGCGCGCCTGCCATTCCTCGCGGTACTCGACGATCTCCTCGTGGGTGCGGCCCACGAAGTTCCACCACATGACGATGTCCTCGTCGAAGGGGACGCCGCCGAGCAGGACCACCCGCGCGTCCTCCTCGGTGGGGTTGTGCAGGCGGAGGCCGCCGAGGCCCGGGCCGGCGTAGCCGAGGTCGCCCCAGGAGAGGGAGACACCGTCGAACAGGAGTTTCTGCGTGTCGAGGAGGACGCCGTGCTCGAAGGCGGGGTCGACGGCGAGGCTGACCCGCGCGCCCGGGCGCAGGATCAGCTCCGCGCCGAGCAGCGGGGTCGCCGTGACGATCGGGGACGTGCTGCCCGCGAGCTCGCCGATGAAGACGCGGGCGGTGCCGCCCGGGCCCCCGGACCGCACGTCGGGCAGGTCGACGGCGGGCGGCGCGTAGTGCTGGAATCCGTTCGGCGCGTTGCGCGCCCGGTCCGGCAGGGCGAGCCACAGCTGGACGCCGTGCAGGCGGCGGGTCTCCGGGGTGGAGACCTCCGAGTGGCTGATACCGAAGCCGGCGGACATCAGGTTGATCTCGCCCGGGAGGACCGGCGCCTCGACGCCGGCGCTGTCGCGGTGCTCGATCTCGCCCTCGAAGAGCCAGCTGACGGTCTGCAGGCCGGTGTGCGGGTGGGGCGGGACGTTCATGCCGCCGGAGCGGTCCACCTCGTCGGGCCCGTAGTGATCGGCGAAGCACCAGGCTCCGACCATGGAGCGTTCGTGCGTGGGGAGGGTGCGGCGCACCGTCATCGCGCGGGGGCCGCCGAGCGGGACCTCGCGGGGTTCGATCACCTCCACGCCGGCAGCGGGGGCCGGCCCGTCCACGGTGGCCCCGCACTCGACCTCTTCGGGCTGTCGGTCGACGTTGCTCATGACCGCTAGCCTAGTGCCATGCCAGCCCAGCGCGTGCGGATCGACAAGGCCTCCCCCCGGATCTACAAGCAGTTGATCGCGGTCTCGACGGAAGTGGCGGAGGCGGCCGCCGCCGCCGGAATCGGCCGTGACGTGGTCGAATTGGTGAACCTGCGGTGTTCGCAGCTCAACGGCTGCGCCTACTGCCTCGACCTGCACGCCCGCGCCGGCCGCGCGGCGGGCCTGACCAGCCAGCAGCTCGACGTGCTGGCCGCGTGGCGCGAGGCGCCCGCGCTGTTCGACGACGTGCAACGCGCCGCGCTCGAGATCGCCGAACTGGTGACGCAGTTGCCTCCGCACCACGCGGCGGACATCGCCTACGACCGGGCCACCGACGTGCTCGACGAGGCGCAGACCTCCGTGCTCATCTGGGCCGCTGTCACGATCAACGCCTTCAACCGGGTGTCCGTGATCAGCGGGTACGAGGTGCGCCACCGCGTGTGAGCGCGGCGGCGTGTGTGAGCGCGGCGGCGCGTGTGAGCGCGGCGGCGCGTGTGAGCGCGGCGGCGCCGCGCGATCAGAGGGCCGGCTCGTAGGAGATCTGGTAGCCGTTCGGGGCGATGACCGCGAGGCCGCGGCCCACGTCGACGCGGTAGGTATAGCCGTTGTTGACGGCGCTGTACGACGCGCCGTTCGACCAGACGACCGGCGCGGTCACGGCGAGGCCGTTGCCCTTGCCGAAGCCGCGGTACTCCGTGCGCCCGTCGCCCTGCCAGCGGCAGATCGACACGCTGGAGCTGGGGGTCTCGAGGTGCGTGACGGTCCATTGATGCGCGTCGCAGCCGTTGGGCGAGGCGTTGGCGGCACCCGGCGCGACGGCGGCGATCCCTGCAGCTGCCGCCAGGGCGGCGGTGGCGGCGACGATCTTCTTGCGGATGATCATGACGGCTCCTTCTCCGTGGACGTTCGCTGACCTCCCCACCGTCGCGCGCGGGTCTTGAGCCTCGCTCAAGAGACGCTTAAGAGCCAGGTCAGCGCACGCAGCACGGGGAGCGATGCCGCGCACCCGGCGCGACTGTGCGGACGCGGCGCGTGCGCACAGCCGCGAGGCGTGCGCGGTCCGGAACCGCGGACGCGGCGCGTGCGCGGATCCGCGTCGACCTCCTCCCCAGGGCGGATGCCGCGCACCGTCGGGCGTGGTTGGGTGAGGGCATGACGGAACGGATCACGGAGTTCACGCGCTCGGGACTCACCTTCCCGGTGGTCGACACCGGGCCGATCGACGGCGAGATCGTCGTACTGCTGCACGGCTTCCCGCAGACGCCCACCTCGTGGGCGGCGACGGCGGAGCACCTGCACGCGCAGGGGTACCGCACCGTCGTGCCGTGGCAGCGCGGGTACGCGCGGACGGCGCGCCCGGCGCGGCGCTGGCAGTACCGCAGCTCCGAGCTCGCCGCCGACGCCGCGGCGCTGCTGGAGCGGACGGGGCCGGCGCACCTCGTCGGGCACGACTGGGGTTCGTCGACGGCGTGGCTCACGGCCGCCACCTACCCGGACCTGGTGCGCACGCTGACCGCCGTCTCCGTGCCGCATCCCTTCGCCTTCCTGCGGGCGTTCCTCCGCTCAGACCAGGCGCTGAAGTCGTACTACATGTATCTCTTCCAGATCCCCGCCGTGCCGGAGCTGCTGGCCCAACGGTTCCCCGGGCGCTTCGAGGCCTTCCTCCGCGGGAGCGGCATGCCCGACGATGCGATCCGCACCGTGGTGGACGAGGTGCTGACGCCCGGCCTGCTGGGTGGCGGCCTGAGCTACTACCGCGGGATGCCCTTCACGACGGTGAAGCCGGGGCAGAACACGCGGATCGCGTGCCCGGTGACGTACATCTGGAGCACCGACGACGTCGCGTTGACCAGGGCCGGAGCGGAACTCGCGGGCGAGTACGTCGACGGGCCGTACCGGTTCGTGGTGCTCGACGGCGTGAGCCATTGGATCCCCGACGAGCGGCCGGAGGAGCTCGCGGCCGAGATCGCGGGCACGGCGGCGCTGGCCTGAGCAGGATTCCGCGCGGCGAGCACCCTCCCCGCGACCAACGAATCGTTCGAATCACATTCGAATTCGTTATTGATTCGTGATGTTGCGATCGAATATCGATGGTAGGCTAGGGGCATCATCGAACGCGGGGGTGCGTCATGAACGGCAGCGCAGGAAACGAACACATCACCTGGCTCGAAGCTGCCGAGAGAAGCATTGCGGAACTCGCTCTCGCGACCGCCATCGCCGACGAGATCGCCGAGCTCGACGCCGCGGAATCCGCAGCGTATGAGGATGCGTCGACGTCGAGCGAGATGTCCGCGAGGATCCGCACGCCATCGCGAGTGCGGCCCACTGGGGTCGCCGTCCGTTCGACGCTCCGCCCGGGGGAACGCCCCGTCGGCCGGCGGCGGCGCACGGCCGCGGAGCCCGTCGCGGCGCGCTCCCCGTAGACGCGGGTGTTCGAGCGCTCCGGCTAGAGGATGCGCTGCATCAGGACGAGGTCCAGCCAACGGCCGAACTTGATCCCCACCTGGGGCATCTGACCGGTCACCCGGAATCCGAGCTTGCGGTGCAGGGCTACCGAGGCGTGGTTGGACTCCTCGATCGCCGCGACGACGACGTGCACGTCGGACTTCTGCGCGCGCTCGATGAGCGCGTTCATCAGGGCCTCGGCGATGCCGCGGCGGTAGAAGCCGTCGGCCACGTACACCGAGTTCTCGACGGTGTGCCGGTACCCCGACTTGGCACGGAAGGGCCCGTACGAGGCGTAGCCGCCCAACTCACCGTCGACGATGGCGACGAGGACGGGGAATCCGCCTGCGCGTCGCTCGGCCAGCCAGGCCTCGCGCTCGGCGAGGTCGGCCTTCTCCTCGGACCAGATGGCGGTCGAGTTCTCCACGGCATCGTTGTGGATGACGAGGATCGCCGGCAGGTCGGCCGGCTGGGCGTCGCGGATCTCCATGCGGTCAGCTTATTGCTCGGCCACGAAGATGCAGAACGGGTGCCCGTCGAGGTCGGCGTAGACCCGCAGCGGGTCCTCCGAATCGTCGAGCCGGTCCTCGATGAGCGTGCCGCCGAGTTCCAGGACGCGGCGATGGTGCTCCTCCAGCTCGTCGTCGTCGCGGACAGCGAAGTCGAGGTGCAGCTGCTGCGGCACGTCCATGGACGGCCACGTCGACCGGGCGAACGCCGGCACCGTCTGGAAGCCGAGCAGGCGGCGGCCGTCGGCGCCGAGCAGCACGATGAAGGCGGGATCCGCCGCGCCGTCGCGCGGCTCGTCGCCGGGGAGGTACTCGAGACTGAGGAGGGCGCGGTAGAACTCCGCGGACCGTCGGGCGTCCGCGGCGTCGATCACCAGTTGCCGGAAGCGGGGAGGTGCCATGGCTCCAGGCTAAGCGCGCTCCCCGGCCCGGCGCTGCCGGTCCTCGTGACAGCTAGTCGGCGACGATGCGGGGCGTCTCGGAGGCCTTGGCGGTGAACTCCGGTGCGCGCTTCTCGAGGAAGGCGGCCACGCCCTCCTTGCCGTCGCCGATCGACGAGTAGTACATCGCCAGGGAGTCGGCGAGGTGCGCGTCGAGTGGCTTCGCGGAGCCGAGGCCGCGGTAGATCAGCTGCTTGTTGAGCGCGACGCCGGCGGCGGAGCGGCCCTTCACCCAGGAGCGGGCGAGCTCCTGCGCTGCGGGCACCAGCTCGTCGGGCTCGTGCAGGCTGCGGACGAGGCGGCCCTCGCGGGCCTGCTCGGCGGTGAGGATGTCGGCGGAGTAGACCCACTCCAGGGCCTGCGCGGGGCCGACGATGCGGGGCAGGAACCAGCTGGAGCAGGCCTCCATCACGATGCCGAGGCGGCCGAAGACGAAGCCGATGCGCGCCGTGGTCGACGCGAGGCGGGTGTCCATGGCAAGGGTCATCGTCGCGCCGATGCCCACGGCAGGGCCGTTGATCGCGGCGATCACGGGCTTGGGCAGCGAGTAGATCGCCAGCGTGAGCTTGCCGCCGGTGTCGCGGACGCCGTCCTGGTACGGGGCCTCGTCGAAGTGGGCCGCGAACTCCTCGGGCGTCGGCTGCACGGACTCGTCGAGCCCGAAGACGTTGCCCTCGCCGGTGAGGTCCATGCCGGCGCAGAAGGCGCGGCCGGCGCCCGTGACCACGACGGCGCGCACCTCGTCGCGCCGGGCGTGGACCTCGAAGAACTCCGTCAGCTCCCGCGCCATCGTGACACTGAAGGCGTTGAGCTGATCCGGGCGGTCGAGCACGAGGGTGGCGATGCCGTCGTCGTCGAGCGTCCAGCTGATGGTCTCGAAGGAGTCAGTCATGCTGGTCACGATATGCTGGCGCCGCGGCCGTGAGGCCGCGCGCCTCCCTAGCTCAGTGGTAGAGCACCGCTCTTGTAAAGCGAAGGTCGTCGGTTCAATCCCGACGGGGGGCTCCACGAAAGGGGCGGTATGTCGACGACACTGCAGGTCCTGCTCATCACCGCACTCGTCCTCGGCCTCGTCGCCGTGGTCTTCGGGCTCGTGCACCTCTGGAACACCAAGGTCGAGGGCACCGCGCGCGAGAAGAAGATCGACGGCTTCTTCGACCGGCTCAGCGATCGGTTCTTCGACCGCTGAGCCGAGCCGTTCGGCCGACCGTCAGCCGGACCGTCAGCCGCGCAGGGCGGAGGCGAAGATGCCGGGCAGCTTCAGCCACGACGGCTTCGCGGCGAACTCGGTGAGCCGGCGGCCCGTCGTCGCGCCGGTGCGGTTGGTGACGAACCACGGCGGCTTCGGCGACATCGACAGCTCGCCGCCCGCGAACGAGCGGGGCGACGGACGGAAGGGCCCGCGCACGACGGTCCGCTCCACGTCGTCGAGGAGCAGCGCGTTGTGGACCACGCCGATGCCGCTCTGCACGTCGTCGATGGTGTGCCCGGGGAAGGCGCCCCACGTCGCGCGGGCGGTGAGGTAGCCGACGCCGGTCCACGCGTTCACCGCGATCGTGCCGTAGCGCAGGTCCTCGATCGCCCGGTCGAACGCCGAGCCGAGGGCCTTGATGGTCGCGGGATCGGCGACGAGGTTCACGCCGAGGGTGCCCTCGAAGTCCTCGTTCGCGGCACGGACGGCCGTCGCGAGGAAGGACGCGGCGTCGCCGGGCAGCTCGAGCACGCCGTACACCGGCGAGAAGTACTCGGTGTGCAGGGCCTCCTCGGCGCCGTCGGCCCGGAGGCCGAAGACGAGGGTGCGGGCACCGTCGGGCCCGACGGCCTGCGCCCGCTCGCCGTACCCGGCCCGGGCGGCGGCCACGCGATCGGCGGAACCCGGGTAGTAGTCGCGGCGCGACGGTGCGCGGTCGAAGGCGTCGCGCAGCTCGCGGAGGAACTCGTCCTTCTGCGGCCAGTCGGCGCTGATGACGGCGACCTGCGAGGCGACGCAGTTGTAGCCGTTGTTGTGCAGGCGCTGCGTGGCGAGGTGCTCGGCCTGGAAGCGCAGGTCGGCGGCCGACCACTCGCCCGGCACGACGATCGTCGGCGAGACGCCGCCCAGCTCGCTGGTGATCGTCTTGTCGAGCAGCGGCCGATTCTCGGCCTTGCGCTGCGCCCCGTCGGAACCCGTGCCGAACACGATGGCGTCGTGGGTGCGGGCGCTGCCGGTCATGTGCACCGTCGTGATGCCGGGATGATTGACCAGAGCCCCGCCGACGTCCGCGCCGCCGGTCACGATGCGGACCACGCCGTGGTCGATGAGCGGCGCGAACGCGGCGCGGTACGTGTCCAGCAGCGGGTCGGTCACCGGGTTGAGCTTGAGCAGCACCACACGGTTGTCGGCGTAGAGCTGGTAGAGGGTGTCGAGCGGCGGGATGGAGAAGATGTTGCCCGCGCCGAGCACGCCGGCGATGCCGTGGGTCACCGTCGGATCGAGGGAGCCGAGGCCGGCGCGCTCGCGCACCGCGGCGGCGTCGACGCCCGGGACGGTCCAGACCTGCGCGCTGAAGCCGCTGAGCAGGAGCTGGTCGAAGGCGCTGTGCGGCAGCACCTCGACGGCCGAGCGACCGCCGGGCCCGGGGCTGATGGTGAAGCCGTCGACGGGGCTGCGGCCCTCCTCGAGCGCCGCCAGCGAGGTCGCGAGGGCCTCGCAGGCGGTGATCACCGAGTAGGGGCCGGAGAGCCACTCCTCGCCGAGCAGCGTGGAGTCGGCGGGCAGGCCCTTGATGCCGGCGGCCGCGTCGACCCACTGCTGCGCGACGCCGGCGGTGGCCTCGCGCACCTCGTCGAGCAGGGCGCGACGTTCCGCGAGCGATGTGGCGGCCCAGGCGCGCTCGCCCTGCTGCAGGTCGGCGACGGCGGCGTCGAGGACGGATTCGGTCGTGGTCATGGCGCGCTCCGGTGTCGGTTCGGTCCGGCGTGAGCCGGGTCACTGTTCCCCTTCGAGTCTGGTCGCCGGCGGCGCCGCGGGCATCGTGCCGGGGTTCCGCCTCCTGCCCCGTCGCGTTGTGCTCACGCACAACGACCGGCACGGGAGGGACGGCTACCATCGAGGGGTGTCCGCGATCACAGAACCGGCCGGCGCCTCCCCCGCGACCGTCGCCCGACTCCTGGTGGGCGACCTCGACGCGCTGACCGACGAGCTCGTCGACCGCATCCTCGCCGGCGAGCACGCCTACGCCGAGAGCACGCTCATCACCCCCGTCGAGCTCCGCGAGGCTGTGCGCGCGAACCTCGACTCGGTGCTGCGGCAGCTGAGCGGCGAGCTCGGCGACGACCTGCACGCCGCCCGCGCCACCGGCCGCCTCAAGGCCGAGTACGGCTTCCCGCTGGCGGCGATCCTGCACGCGTACCGGCTGGCCGGGCGCCTGGTCTGGGATCACATGCGCGCCGCGTGCGTCGATCAGCCCGAACTCCTCCCCGACATCGGCGCCGACGTCTGGCGCATCATCGACGACTACTCGACGGCCGCGGCGGAGGAGTACGGGTTCGCGGTCTCCGAGCGCACGACCCGGCACGCCGAACTGCTGCAGGTCGAACTGCGCGCCCTGTTCGACGGGGTGCTCGAGCCCGGCCGCCTGCACACCGCGGCGCAGATGCTGCAACTCCCCGCCACCGGCACCTTCCTCGTGGTGTGCGCCGAGGCCGGCGCCGACCCGGCCGGCGCGGAGGGCGAGCCGTACGCGGGCCTCGACCGCCGGCTGCGGGACAGGCTCGTCGCCTCGCACTGGATGTCGGACGTGCAGACGAGGATCGGGCTGCTGAGCCTGAGCACCCCGCACGTGCTGCCGCCGGTCCTGGAGCTGCTGCGCACCGAGGCGGTCGGGCGCGTGGGCATCAGCGCGCCGTTCACCGCACCGCTCGATGCGCGGGGCGGGCTCCGGCAGGCGGAGCTCGCGATGGCGAGCCTGGTCCCGGGCGCGGCGACGACCGAGACCTACGGCCGGTCCGCGCTGCCGCTCGCGCTCGCGCACTCCCCCGCCGCGGCGCGGGAGCTGCGGGACGCGGTCCTCGGTCCCGTCCTCGCCCTGCCGGAGGCCGACCGGGACGCGCTCATCGACACCGTCCGCGCGTGGTTCGACTGCGGCGGCTCGCTGGCCGCCACCGCGGAGCGGCTCCACTACCACCGGAACACGATCAACCACCGCTTGGGCCGGATCGAGCAGCTCACGGGCCGCGATCGTTCCGACCCGCGGGCCGCCGCGGAGCTGTACGCCGCGGTCCTCGCCGACCGGCTGTTCGGGCGGGAGTAGCCGGCGAGCCGGCCCGCGCGGGGCGAACTCTCCCTATAATCAGTCATACGACCGACTTTATTGCGGCGTCCGCCGCGGAACGGAGAGACGCCATGCCGGACCAGCCCGAGGCGCACCCCGAGGAGAACACCGCAGTGGAGCGCACCGTCGTCGTGGTCGGGGCGGGCGTCGCCGGCCTGCGCACCGCCCTCGGCCTGCACGACCGCGGCGTCGACGTCCTCGTCCTCGAGGCCGCGCCCCGCGTCGGCGGCCGCGTCCTCACCGAGACCACCGCGCTCGGCACCCACGTGGACCTGGGCGGGCAGTGGATCGGCAAGGGCCACCACCGGTTCACCGCGCTCGCCGCCGAGTACGGCGCGCAGGTCTACGCAATGGAGACGCCCCGGATGCCGCGGCTCGTGGACGGCCCGCGGACCGTCGGCGTCACGAGCCCGACGTTCCTGCTCGCCGGCGCTGCGCTCGCCGCGTGGGAGGGCCTCGTCCGCCTCGGCGGGCCGCACGTCGGGCGCGACGCCCTCGTCGCCGACCTGCTGCGCCGCGTCCCCGGCCGCACCCGCCGCCTGCTGCAAGTCCTCTTCGAGATCGCCTCCACCGCCGACCCGGAACGGCTCACCCTGCGCGACTTCGCCGCCACCGTCCGCACCATGGAGGGCCTGACGACCGCGATGACCACGCGGGGTGGGGCGCAGGACTCCCTGGTGGTCGACGGTGCCGGCACCCTCGCGGTCCGCATGGCCGGGCGGCTCGGGGACCGCGTCCGCACCGACAGCGCGGTACTCGCGATCCACCGCGACGACGCGGGCGCGACGGTGCACACCGCCACGGGCGCCGTGCGCTGTCGTCGCGTCGTGGTCACCGCACCCCCGCCGATCGCGGCGGCGATCGAGCACCGTCCGCCCCTGCCCGGCGAGCGCGCCCGCGCCGAGCGGGGCATGTACATGGGCTCGGTCTACAAGGCGCTCGCCGTGTACGAGCGGCCCTTCTGGCGCGAGCGCGGGCACGCCGAGCTGATCGCGATCGACGGCCCGGGCGTGGGCGTCTTCGACACCTCGCCCCCGTCGGCCGACGGCCCCGGGCACCTCTGCCTGCTGGTCGGCGGCACCGACGCGCGCACGCTCGACAGCCTGAGCCCGGCGGACCGTCGGGACGCGTTGCTCGGGCGCCTCGCCCACCACCTCGGCGACGACGTGCGCAGCCCGGCGGGCTGGCACGAGAAGTCGTGGCACCTCGACGAGTACGTCGGCGGCGGCTACCTCGCCTTCCCCGCCCCGGCCGCCGGCGGGATGCCCTTCCCCCTCGGCCACGCGCCCGCGGGGACCGTGCACTGGGCCGGGACGGAGACCGCCGGCGAGCACGCCGGGTACGTCGAGGGCGCCCTCGAATCGGGCGAGCGGGCCGCCGCGGAGGTGCTCGCCGCGCTGGGCTGAGACGGGCGTGGGCGCGGCGCGGATCCGACGCGGATCACAGCGTCGCGAGGGGGCCGGAAACGGGCGTGATCTGGCACAGTAACGAACGAGGTCCGTGCCACGACACCGACGTGTTACCCCGAGGAGGTGCCCCACCGTGAAGCCCGCGTTCCGCGATCGCCTCGCGCACGCAGTCCAGGCCGTGACCGGCCGGAACGCCGCGACCGTCGACACCGCCGGAATGCCGGTCCTGACGCCGCTGCAGCCCGTCGACCTCCGCGACAACGAGACCGTCGGCGAGGTCCTCGAGGTCGCGATGAAGGTCGGCGAGGTGTTGCTGGACTCCGGGACCGGCGCCGTCGACACCGAGGCGCAGGTGCGGTACGTCGCGGCCACCTACGGCATCGACGACGTGACCGTCACCGTGACCTACAACGCGATCACGGTGAGCGTGCAGCGCGGGCGCGGCCTGCCCCCGTCGACCTACACGCGCACGGTGAGTCACCGGTCCCTCGACTACACCCGGCTCTCCCAGGTCGACACCCTGGTCCGGCGCATCGGCCGCGGGCGCATCCGCCCCGACCAGGCGCTCGCCGCGCTCGAATCGATCATGACCGCCGGACACCCGTACCCGCGCGCCGTCGCGACCTTCGGCTGGGCGCTCATGGCCGGCGCGCTGACGCTGCTGCTCGGCGGGAAGCTCCCCCTGGCGGGCGTGGCCTTCGTGACCACGGCATTGATCTACGTGGTCAACGTCCGGCTGGGCAACTGGGGCCTGCCGTACTTCTTCCAGCAGGTCGTCGGCGGGTTCCTCGCGACCCTGCCGGCCGCGCTCATCTACCGCCTGTCCATCGAGTACGGGTGGGACGTGCAGCCCTACCGCGTGATCGTCGCCGGCATCATCGTGCTCATGGCCGGGCTCTCCCTGGTCGGCTCGGTGCAGGACGCCATCACCGGCGCGCCCGTGACCGGCGCGGCCCGGTTCTTCGAGGTCGTGGTCTTCACCGGCGGCGTCGTGGCCGGCGTCGGCATGGCGCTGAGCGTGACCGCCCAGCTCGGCGCGACCCTCCCGCCGCTGCAGCAGCAGCCCTTCGACTACGCCCCGCTGCCGATCCTCGTCGGGTCCGGCGGTGTGGCCGCGGCCGCGTTCGCGCTCGCCGGGTACGCGCAGCTGCGCGCGCTCACCGCGTCCTTCCTCGCGGGCTGCGCCGGCGCGCTCGTCGCCGGATCCGTCCTCAATCTGGGCCTCGGCCCGATCGTCTCGTCGACGGTGGCCGCCACCGTCGTCGGCCTCGCCGGCGGTCTCCTCGCCCGACGGGCCGTGGTCCCCCCGCTCATCGTCGCCGTCGCGGGCATCACGCCGCTGGTCCCGGGCCTCGCGGTGTACCGCGGCCTGTCGGAGCTGATGGAGGGGCAGACCACCTCCGCGCTGACCAACATGGCGACCGCGCTGACCGTCGGCTGCGCCCTCGCGGCGGGCGTCACGCTGGGCGAATGGGTCGCCCGCACCCTGCGCCGGCCGCAGCTCCCGCCGAACCTGCGGCCGCACATCGGGGGCATCACGTTCCGCCGGGTCCGCGACTGAAACGTTTCGCGGGTAAACTGTCCTTGCTCGTCAATTCCCGAACGAAGGTGCGTTCATGCCCCCGAAGACCACGCAGGACATCAGCGAAGACGAACTCGAGCCCGTAGCGGACGAGACGGCTTACCAGGCCCAGCGGGTCGTCGCTGCGTACGCAGAGGACGCCGACGAGTGCCGGATGCTGCTGTCGATGCTCGGCATCGGCCCCAAGGAGGCGTAGCTCACCCATGTCCGCTGCGGCGTTCGGAACATCTGATTTCATCGTCGTGGCGAACCGGCTGCCGGTCGACGTCGAGAAGGCCCCCGACGGGACGCTGACCTGGAAGGAATCCCCGGGCGGCCTCGTCACGGCGCTCAAGCCGATCCTCAGCGCGCGGAACGGCGCCTGGGTCGGCTGGCCGGGCGCTCCCGATGTCGGCGGTGAGCCCATCGCCGGCGAGGACATGCTCCTCATGCCGGTGAAGCTCAGCGCCCAGGAGGTCGAGGAGCACTACGAGGGCTTCTCCAACGGCAGCCTGTGGCCGCTGTACCACGACGTCATCGTCAAGCCCGAGTACCACCGCGAGTGGTGGAACACCTACGTCGAGGTCAACCGGCGCTTCGCCGAGGAGACCGCCAAGGTCGCGGCCGAGGGCGCGACCGTGTGGGTGCAGGACTACCAGCTGCAGCTGGTCCCGAAGATGCTCCGGATGCTGCGGCCGGACGTGAAGATCGGCTTCTTCCTGCACATCCCCTTCCCGCCCGTCGAGTTGTTCATGCAGATGCCGTGGCGGCGCGAGATCATCGAGGGCATCCTCGGCGCCGACCTCGTCGGCTTCCACCTGCCCGGCGGCGCACAGAACTTCCTCTACCTCGCCAGCAAGCTGGCCGGGTACCCCACCAGCAAGAACTCGATCGGCGTGCGCTCGAAGTTCGGCGTGGTCACCGTCGGCTTCCGGTCCGTCCGCGTGGGCGCGTTCCCCATCTCGATCGAATCGGCAGAGCTCGCGGCCACCGCGAAGCTGCCGGAGACGAAGCAGCGGGCCCGGGCCCTGCGCAAGGAACTCGGCAATCCCGAGAAGATCCTGCTCGGCGTCGACCGCCTGGACTACACCAAGGGCATCGACGTGCGGCTGCGCGCCATCGGCGAGCTGTACGCCGAGGGGCGGCTGGACCCGGAGCGGCACGTCTTCGTGCAGCTGGCGACCCCGTCGCGCGAACGCGTGGAGTCCTACAAGGTGATGCGCGACGACATCGAGCGGCAGGTCGGCCGCATCAACGGCGACTTCGGCCGCGTCGGCCGGCCCGTGGTGAGCTACGTGCACCGGCCCGTGCCGCGACGCGAGCTGCTGGCCTTCTTCGCGGCCGCCGACGTCATGCTCGTCACCCCGCTGCGCGACGGCATGAACCTGGTGGCGAAGGAGTACATCGCCTGCCGCAACGACTCCACCGGAGCGCTGGTGCTCAGCGAGTTCACCGGAGCCGCCGCCGAGCTGCGCCAGGCCTACCAGTGCAACCCGCACGACCTCGAGGGCGTGAAGAACGCCATCGACGAGGCCGTGCACCAGGATCCCGACGACGGCAAGCGCCGCGTCCGCGCCATGCGGCGCCAGGTCCTGCAGTACGACGTCGACCGGTGGGCCCGCTCCTTCCTGCAGACGCTCGCCGGCACCGTCGACGAGACGCCGGCGTGAGCCTGCCCGCCGAGCTGTCGCAGGCGCTGGCACGGTTCGCCGCGCTGCCGACGGTGCTCGTGACCACGGACTACGACGGCGTCGTCGCGCCGATCGTCGCCGATCCCGCGGCCGCGTTCCCGCTGCCGGGGACCGTCGCCGCGCTGGAGTCCCTCGCCGGGCTGCCCGGCGTGACGGTGGCGCTCGTCTCCGGCCGCGACCGCGCGACGCTGGGCCGGTTGTCCGGCGCGCCGGCGTCGCTCGTCACGGTGGGCAGCCACGGCGCCGAGTGGGACGAGGGCTTCGAGGGCGCGCTGACCGCCGACCTGGTGGAGCTGCGGGCGACGGTGCTGTCCGGCCTCACCGCGATCGCCGGGCGCTTCCCCGGCGCGGCCGTCGAGCCCAAGCCGCTGGGCGCCGCGCTGCACGTGCGCAACGTCGTGGATCCGTCGGCGGGGCCGGTCGCGCTGGAGGAGGCCCGACGGGGCCCCGCCGCCCTGCCCGGCGTGCACGCCACGGACGGCAAGGCCGTCCTGGAGCTGACGGTGCTCGACGCCTCCAAGGGCCGCGCCCTGCAGACGCTGCGCGAGCGGACCGGCGCCGCCGCGGTGCTCTACCTCGGCGACGACGTCACCGACGAGAAGGCCTTCGCGGTGCTCACCGAGGCCGAAGACGTCTCGGTCAAGGTGGGCGACGGTGCCACCGCCGCCCGCTTCCGCGTCGACGGCCCCGTCGACGCGCGCGCGGTCTTCGAGGAGCTGCTCGCGCTGCGTCGCGGCTGAGTCCCGTCGACGCGCTCCGTCGGAGGCGGGGTAGCCGCGGCTCAGGCGATGGGGATCAGCGCGCGGGGGTCGTCGGAGGGCAGGGGCGCGGCGGACTCGGCGGTCACCGTCAGGCGGTCGAAGCGGATGGCGCCGCCGTGGTTGTCGAGGAAGGCGATGTCGGCGGCGTCGCGGCCCGTGGCGATGCGCACCATCGCGGCGCGCGGGGCGAGCCCGGTCGCGTCGAGCACCCACCAGCGGCCGTCGACCATCACCTCGGTGACGGCGTGGAAGTCCATCGGGTCGCAGCCGGGCGCGAAGACCGCGCTCATGCGGGCGGGCAGCTTCAGGGCGCGGAGCAGCGCGATCGTCAGGTGCGCGTAGTCGCGGCACACGCCCGCGGAGGCGAGCAGGGTGTCGGAGGCACCGTCGACGGAGCGGCTGGCGCCGGGCAGGTAGTCGAGCCGGTTCGCCACGAACTCCCGCACCGCCACAGCACGTTGTGCATCCCCGGTCACGCCGGCGAACTGCTTCGCGGCGTAGCCGTAGAACCGGTCCACCTCGCAGTAGCGCGAGGGCCGCAGGTACAGGGACCGCAGGTACTGGTCGACGGGCTCCGGCGCGGCGAAACCCGCGACCTGCGCGTGGTACTCCAGCAGGACGGTCCCCGCGCCGGCGTCGACGCGGTGGATCCGGCCGCCGTGCGGCCCGACGACCTCGTGGACCGGCAGGGGCGCACCGTCGAGCGTGACGCCGAGCGACTCCTGCACCTGCAGGCCCGGCACCCGGGCGACGGTGGCCTGATACTCCAGCACGGTGGGGGCGAGCACGGTGCACGCCACCCGCGCGGACATCCTCCGCGCGCCGGGGACGATCAGTTCTTCGCTAGCGCCGACATCGATTGCCACGTGGGCCAGTCTAGGGTCCAGTCGTAGATGTCCCCGTCGGCCTCCGAGAGCGGGATCGACGTGCCCGTGACCTCGACCGGATCCCCGAACAGCGCGCTGGCGAAGTAGCGCTGCGCGTCCTCGAGGGAGAGGTTGATGCACCCGTTGGTCACGTTCGAGGCGCCCTGGTTCCCGACGGTGTTCGGGTTGGCGTGGATGAACTCGCCGTTGTTGGAGATCCGCACCGCCCAGCGTTCGCGCACGTTGAAGTACCCGGCGGCGGGGTTGGACATGGCGAAGTCCTCGTGCTTCTCGCTCACCACGTGGATGCCCGACCGGGTGACGTTGCGCGGCAGGTCGCCCTCGCCGTACGAGCACGGCAGGTCGAGGTACACCTGATCGCCGCGCATCACCCGGATCCGGTGCGACGGGGCCGAGGCCTTGACGATCTGCGACCGCCCGACGACGAAATCGCTGGTCACGTCACTGGCGCCGTACTGGCCGCCCCCGTGGTCCAGGCCGTAGAGCTTGGCGTTCATCGCCACCTTGGTGCCGGGCGTGAAGTACTCGCGCGGGCGCCAATGGGCGCGGGAGCCGTTGTCCTCGGGCAGCCAGGCCCAAGCGCCCTCCGTGTGCGGGGTGGTGGTGACCTCGAGGGCCTTCTCGACGGCCGCCTTGTTCTCGACGGTGCCCGCGAACTTGAGGATGAGCGGCGCGGCGATGCCGACCTCGGCACCGTCGGCGATGTTGACCTGGACGGACATCGTCGCGTCGGGCGAGACGACGGAGACCTCGCCGTCGAGGCTCGACCACGTGCCGCCCTCGCCGTCGGCGGCGCCGGACCAGCGGTAGGTGGCGCCGAAGCCGAGGGGCTCGCTCGCCGAATAGGTCACACCGTCGGGCGACGCGGTCAGTTCGACCTTTTTGCCCGTTTGGGTGTTGGTCAGCGCGACGCCGGGACGGAAGGTGCCGCCGCGGACCCGCACGGAGACGGTGTCGCGGGGGCCGATCCTCTTCCCGGCCCCGGGCGCGTACTCGAAGGTGGGGGCATCGGCCCTGGTCTCACCGATGCCGCCGTCACGGGTGCAGGCGGTCGCGGCGACGGCCACCGTCGCCGCGGCACCGCCGAGGAAGGCACGCCGACGCACGGGCGCGCGAAACATGTCGAACACCGTGTGAATTCTACTGGCGCAGCGGGGGTAGCTCCGCACCCACGAGCACGGGCTCGGGCCTCAGCTCGACGCCGAACCGGGCGAACACCCCATCCCGGACCTCACCCGCGAGGGCGAGCAGTTCGGCCGTCGTACCGGTGCCGCGGTTGGTCAGCGCGAGGGTGTGCTTCGTCGACAGCGAGACGCCGGCGCGGCCACCGTCGTAGCCCTTGCGGAAGCCGGCCCGCTCGATGAGCCAGCCGGCGGACAGCTTCACCCCGTCGGGCGCGGGGTACTGCGGCGTGCTCTCCCCCGTCGCCTCCTCGATGCGCCGCACCGTCGCCGCGGCGGTCGCGGCCGACACCACGGGGTTGGTGAAGAAGGAGCCGACGCTCCAGGTGTCGTGGTCGGCGGGGTCGAGGACCATGCCCTTGCCGCGGCGCAGCGCCAGCACCTGCTCGCGCGCGAGCGCGGGGTCGACGGTGCCGCCGGGCTCGACCCCCAGGGCCCGGGCGAGCTCGCCGTACCGGATCGGGGCGGAGGCACCGTCGGACAGGGCGAACCGCACCCGGAGCACGACGTCGGCGGGGCCCGAGGTGGCGTCGTGCTGCTTGAGGCGCGACGTGCGGTAGCCGAGGCCCAGCGTCTCGGGCGCGACCCAGGCGGTCTCGCCGGTGGCGCGGTGGAACAGCTCGACGGCGTCGAGCCAGGCGGACACCTCGACGCCGTACGCGCCGACGTTCTGCACCGGCGTCGCGCCCGCGGACCCCGGAATGCCGGACAGGCACTCGAGACCCCCCAGCCCGGCGTCGACGGACGCGGCGACGACGTCGTCCCAGACCGCGCCCGCGTCGGCGGTGAGCACGGTGCCGTCGATCGCGATCGTGTCGTGCGCCAGGTGCACGACGGTCCCGTCGAAGCCCGCGTCGGCGACCACCAGGTTGGAGCCGCCGCCGACCAGCAGCACCGGCTCGCCCGCGGCGTCGCAGCGCGCGACCGCCTCGGCGACCGCCGCGGCGGAATCGCACCGCAGGTAGGCGCGGGCGGGGCCGCCCAGACGCAGCGTGGTCAACTCCGATAGCAGTTCAGGCACCCCGCAACGGTAACGTGTCCGGCTATGACCACCCGTCTCGAGCGCTCGCTCGACTACGCCACCAGTCCGGCCGCGCTGCACGGCGCGTTCACCGACGATGCGTACTGGCCCGCCCGCGTGGCCGAGGTCGGCGGCGAGGGCGCCCGCGTCGCGGAGCTGTCCATCACCGGCGAGGGCGCCGCGCGCGCGGTGCGCGTGCTCGTGGTGCACGTGATCGGCGAGGACAAGCTGCCGCCCGTGGTGACCGCGATCCGCCCGGGCGGGCTGGAGATCCACCGCGTCGAGGAGTGGGGCCCGTTCGACGGCACCCGCTGCGAGGGCCGCTTCTCCGCCGAGATCCAGGGCGTTCCCGCGCAGCTGTCCGGCACGGCCGTCCTGGAGGCGGGCCCCGACGGTGCGCGCATCACCGCCGACGGCGAGGCCAGCGTGTCCATCCCGTTCGTCGCGAAGAAGGTCGAGTCGCTGGTGGTCGAGAACCTGCAGGAGCTCATGGAGAGCGAGCGGGAGTTCACCCTGCAGTGGATCGCGGAGCATCCCTGACCGGTAAGGTTCCCCCACATGGCACGACGTCTCAGCTACTCGGCGCGCTTCCCGTTCCCCGCCGACGTCTTCTACAACGCGTACTCCACCAAGGAGTACTGGACCGAGAAGATGACGGACTTCCGCAACCTCACCCCGCTGTCGGAGCTCTCCGAGTTCGACGTCGACGACGAGGGCATCACGGTCGTCCAGAAGCAGAACCTGCCGCACGAGTACCTGCCGCCGATCGCGCAGGGCGTCGTGAAGAAGGACATGATCATCACGCGCGAGGAGTTCTACGGCGCGTGGGACGGCGAGAGCTCGATCGGCGACTACAAGGCGTCGATCCCCGCGGGCCCCGGCTCGCTCAAGGGTGAGGCCTCGCTGTTCAACACCGAGACCGGCTGCACCATGCGCTACACCACGGTGGTGAAGGTCTTCGTGCCGTTCGTGGGCACCAAGCTCGAGCAGCTCATCCTCATCAACCTCGTGGACCTGTTCCGCGCCGAGGCCGAGTACCTCAAGTACTGGGTCGACAAGAACAACTGAGCACGTGCCCTCCCCCGAGGGACGGATCACGCGCGGCACCACGGGGCTGAACCGTCTTCGGCGGAGCGACCGCTGGTCGGTGCACTCGCCCGCGGTGACCGCCGCGCTGGGCGGGCCGTCGCCGCTGGCCGTCGACGTGGGTTACGGGGCCCGCCCGAACACCACCCTCGAGTGGGCGTGCTGGCTGCGGCGCATCGCCCCGACGGTCCGCGTGACGGGCCTCGAGATCGACCCCGATCGCGTGGTGCCCGGCCGCGACGGCGTCGAGTTCGCGCGCGGCGGCTTCGAGCTCGCGGGGCTGCGCCCGAACCTGGTGCGCGCCTTCAACGTGCTGCGGCAGTACGACGAGTCCGAGGTGGCCGACGCGTGGGCGATGGTCACCTCGCGCCTCGCGCCGGGCGGCGTCTTCGTGGAGGGCACCTGCGACGAGCTGGGCCGACGGTGCTGCTGGCTCACCCTCGACGCTTCCGGCCCGCGGACTCTCACCCTGGCCTGGCACCCCGGGTACACCGGCCACCCGTCGGACCTGGCCGAGCGGCTGCCGAAGGCGCTGATCCACCACAACGTGCCGGGCGAGAAGATCCACACCGTGCTCGCGCTGGCGGATCGCTGCTGGGACGAGGCCGCCGGCTACGCGCCCTACGGCAACCGGATCCGCTGGCGCGCGGCGGGGATCGCGCTCGCGGAGCGCACCGGCGGCGCCGCCCGCCCGCCCCGTCGCCCCGTGCGCGACAACCTGCTCACCGTCGACTGGTCCTTCGTCGCGCCGTAGTGGCTCAGGATGTCGAGGTCTGCGGCATCGGGGGTGTTCTCACGCACGTCCGTGTGCGCAGAAGTCGACATCGTGAGGCACTGTCACCTATCGAGCGCGAGTCAGTAGTGTGGTGCGCATGACATCGCTGACCGTCGCGCTGGCGCAGATCGAGGCCACGACCGACCCGGCGGCCAACGCCGCGCTGGTCGAGGACGGTCTGCGTCGTGCGGCCGACGCCGGCGCGGCCCTGGCCGTCTTCCCCGAGGCCACGATGTGCCGGTTCGGGGTGTCGCTCACGCCGGTCGCCGAACCGCTCGACGGGCCGTGGGCGAACCGCGTCGCCGAGGCCGCGCGGGCCACCGGCGTGCACGTGGTCGCGGGCATGTTCACCCCCGCCGCCGACGGCCGCGTCCGCAACACGCTGCTCTCCGCCGCCCCCGACGGCACCCGCACCGCCTACGACAAGATCCACCTCTTCGACGCCTTCGGCTTCGCCGAGTCGCGCACCGTCGCGCCCGGCGAGCACGCGGTGCTGATCGACGTCGGCGGGGTCACCGTGGGGCTGAGCACCTGCTACGACCTGCGCTTCCCCGCCCTCTACCAGGGGCTGGCCGACGCCGGTGCCCGCGTGATCGTCGCGCCCGCGTCGTGGGGCGACGGCCCCGGCAAGCTCGACGCCTTCACCACGCTCACCCGCGCGCGGGCCCTGGACACCACCACCTACGTCGTCGCCGTCGACCAGGCGCGGCCTTCCGACCCGGAGCCCGGCACCGCGCCGCGCGGGGTGGGCGGCTCGCTCGCCGTCGGGCCCGACGGTGCCGTGCTCGCGTCCGCCGGCGACGGGCCGGAACAGATCGTCGTCGACCTGCCGCTCGCGCGCGTCGACGAGGTGCGGGCCGCGCTGCCCGTGCTCGCCAACCGCAGGGACTTCACCGTCGCCACCCAGGGATGAGGAACAATCTAACGCCGATGGACACGAACCCGAACGCCCCGCAGAACCCCGGCCCCCCGAACGGCCCGCAGAACGGCCCGCAGGATCCGAACCTGACGCGGCCGATGACCCCGGCCGACCGGCAGCCGCCGCAGGCACCGCAGCAGCCGCAGGCACCCCAGCAGCAGCCGCAGGGACAGCAGACCCCGCAGGCCCCCGGCCCGCAGGACGGCCTGACCCGGCCGATCGAGTCCGCGGCGCGGCCGTCGGGCGCGCACGCGCGCCCGGAGCCGGGCCAGCAGCCGCCCGTGCCGCCGGTGCCGCCGACGCAGATCCCGCCCGGCGGACCGTCGGGCCAGGGCGGCCAGGGCGGCCCCGCCAAGCCCGCCAAGCAGCGCTCCACCGGCAAACTCATCGGCCTGGCGGCCGCGGGCCTCGTCGCGGTGCTCGTGATCGTGCTCGTCGGCTCCGAGCTGTACATCCGCAACCACGTGCAGAACTGCCTCGCGGACAACATCAAGAAGGGCACCAGCGCCACCGACGTCAAGGTCAGCTTCGAGAAGACGCCGATGCTGATCCAGAACGCGAGCGGCAAGATCCCGTCGATCGACATCCAGGTCGACGGCATGCAGGGCACCGCCGGGCTGAACGCGCACCTCCTCCTCAAGGGCGTCGAGCCCAGCGGCGACAACAAGATCGACGACGCGACCATCCTCGGCACCTTCACCGCCGACGGCATCAAGAACAAGGTCGTGAGCTCGCAGGTCATCTCCGACCCGACGGTCACGCTGAACACCGCCGCGAACCAGATCGAGATCAGCGGCACCGCCGTGATCCTGCCGGTCACCGTGAACCTCAAGCCCACCATCAAGGACAACAAGGTGGTGCTCACGGCGAGCAAGGCGTCGGTCTTCGGCATCGGCGTCCCGGACGACCTGGCGCAGCAGCTGATCACCGCCGTCGCCGACATCCCGACCCCGAAGGGCCTCACCGCCAGCGACCTGAAGATGACCGACCAGGGCATCTCGCTGCGCTACTCGGGCCAGAACGTCCTGCCGAAGGACATCGAGAGCGGCTCCGACGTCGGCGCCACGAACTGCTCGGTCGTGTGAACCCGCTGAGCGCCGCCCGAGCGGACCTGCAGCTGCGGGTCCGCTGGGCGGTGCTGCACGGGCTGCCGCGCTACGCGCTCCCCCGCCGCGCGGCCCGCGGCGACACCATGGCGGAGATGCTCCTCGGCTACCGCGGCGCGCCCGGCGGCCAGTACGAGCGGCTCGACCGCATCCGCGAGCAGGGCCGCATCATCGGCACCGAGGCCGGCGCGGCGACGGCCGACCACGCGCTGTGCCGGGCCGTGCTGCGCGACCCCCGGTTCGCGACCATCCAGCCGAAGGACTTCGGCTTCCCGCGGCCGCTCCTCCCCGTCCTCGAGCGGTCCGACCCGCACCTGCCCAACCCCGTCGAGCCACCGTCGATGCTGGTGAGCGAGCCGCCCGCGCACACCGCGTACCGGCACCCCATCGCGCGGACCTTCACCCCCAAGGCGATCGCGACCCTGACCGATCGCGCGCGGACCGTCAGCGAGGAACTCCTCGACGAGCTCGCCGCAGCGCCCCGCCCCGACCTGGTCACGGGCTACGCCGCGCGGCTGCCGGTCACGATGATCGGGCGGCTGCTCGGCCTGCCGGAGGCCGACGACGAGTACATGCTCGAGTGGGGCGAGGCCGCGGCACCGCTGCTGGACCCGGGCCTCGACTGGCCCGTCTACCGGCGCGCGCAGACCGCGCTCCGCGGCCTCGACGACTACCTCACCGCGCACTTCGCACGCGTTCGCGCGAACCCCGCCACGGACGATCCCTTCGCACTCCTCGCAGCCTCCGGCGAGCTCACCGACCGCGAGCTGGTGACGAACGCGGCGCTGCTCATCGGCGCGGGCTTCGAGACCACGGTGAACCTCATCGGCAACGGCGTCGTCGCGCTGCTCGAGCACCCCGCGCAGCTGGAGCGGCTGCGCGCGGAGCCCGAGCTGTGGCCGAACGCCGTCGAGGAGATCCTGCGCTACTCCAGCCCCGTCCAGCGCACCGCGCGCGTCGCGCGGGAGGCCGGCGAGATCGAGGGCTTCGCGTTCGCGGAGGGCACCGTGATCTCGCTGCTGCTGGCGGGCGCGAACCGCGACCCCGCCGTGTTCGACCGGCCGCACGAGTTCGACGTCGCGCGGCCGGAGGCGAAGAAGAACGTCTCCTTCGGCTACGGCATCCACGCCTGCATCGGCGCGGCGCTGGCCCGGATGGAGGGCGTCGTCGCGCTCTCCGCGCTGTTCGAGCGGTACCCCGGGCTCTCCCTCGACGGGCCCGGCACGCACCGCGGGCTCTCCACGCTCTACGGCTGGGCCTCGCTGCCCGCGAAGCTCACCTAGCCCGACGGGGCCCGGCGGCACCGTCGAGCAGGGGGCGCGGGCGCTACTCCGGGAAGCCGGCGAGCACCGCGCGGGTGCCGGAGAGGCCGAGGCGGTTCGCGCCGGCGTCGATCATCTCCTGCGCGGCCTCGGCGGAGCGGATGCCGCCCGAGGCCTTGACGCCCACGCCGGGCCCGACGGCCGCGCGCATGAGCGCCACCGCCTCCGCGGACGCGCCGCCCGACGGGTGGAAGCCGGTGGAGGTCTTGACGAACGTGGCGCCGCCCTTGACGGACCGCTTGCACACCTCGGTGAGCAGGTCGGCGTCGCCGAACTCGAGCAGCGCCGCGGACTCGACGATCACCTTGAGCACGGGGTCGGCGCCGATGGCCTCGCGGACGGTGAGCACGTCGGAGAAGACGCGGTCCAGCTCGCCGGCCAGCGCGAGCCCGACGTCGATCACCATGTCGACCTCGTGCGCGCCCTCCTCGATCGCCATCCGCGCCTCGGCGGCCTTGATGAGCGTGTGGTGCTTGCCCGACGGGAAGCCCGCGACGACGCAGACCTTGGGCGCGCGGCGGTCGGCCTCGTGCGCGTCGATCGCGGCGCGCAGCGGCAGCATCGACGGGGAGAGGCAGACGGCGTAGACGCCCAGGTCCAGGCCCTCCGCGTAGGCCGCGGCGGCGGCGGCCTCCGTGGCCTCGGGCTTGAGCAGCGTGTGATCGACGAGGGCGGCGACTTCGGAGCGTGTGAGCACGTCTGAGACGATACCGGGCGTGACCCGCGATACCCGCTATGTGCTCACGCTCGGCTGCCCGGACACCACCGGCATCGTCGCGCGCATCTCGACCTTCCTCGCCGACGTGGGCGGGTGGATCGTCGAGGCCGGTTACCACTCCGACGCCGACTCCGGCTGGTTCTTCACCCGGCAGGCCGTGCGCGCCGACAGCGTCGCGATCCCGCTCGACGAGCTGCGGGCGCGCTTCGAGGCCGAGGTCGTCGCCGAGCTGGGCCCCGAGACCGAGTGGCGGCTGACCTCCAGCGCGGAGCCCAAGGACATCGTCGTGCTGGTCAGCAAGGAGGGGCACTGCCTGCACGACCTCGTCGGCCGGGTGGCGACGGGCGAGCTGAACGCGCGGATCGCCGCGGTGATCGGCAACCACGAGGACCTGCGCGACTTCGTGGAGCGGCTCGACATCCCGTTCCACCACGTGCCCTTCCCGGGCGTGGGCGAGGACAAGTCGGCGGCGTTCGCGCGCGTCGCGGAACTCACCGATGCGCTGAACCCCGACGCGGTGGTGCTGGCGCGGTTCATGCAGGTGCTGCCCGCGGACCTGTGCGCGGCGTGGGCCGGGCGGGCGATCAACATCCACCACAGCTTCCTGCCGAGCTTCGTCGGCGCGCGCCCGTACCACCAGGCCTTCGCCCGCGGCGTGAAGTTGATCGGCGCGACCTGCCACTACGTGACGGCGGACCTCGACGCGGGCCCGATCATCGAGCAGGACGTCGCGCGCGTGGACCACGCCGACGCCGCGACCGACATGGTGCTGCGCGGCCGCGACATCGAGAAGGTCGTGCTGGCCCGCGGCCTGCGCTGGCACCTGGAGAACCGGGTGCTGGTGCACGGCCGCAAGACCGTCGTCTTCTCCTGACCCGCTCGCCGCGATTGAACACCGTTTCTGTCCGGCGCGACCTGCGGTTTCGCCGTACAGAAACGGTGTTCAATTCCCGACGGGGTGCTTACTCCGGCGCCCCGGAGGCGACGGGGCGGCCGTCGAGGATGGAGTCCAGGAGGGCGTTGAACTTCTCCGGCTGCTCCAGGGGCAGCATGTGGCCGGAGTCGCGGATCACGGCGAAGCGGTCCAGCTTCCCGGCGACGCGGAGCTCGCCGGCGATGATGTCGGCGTCCGCGGGCGGGGTGAGGTGGTCGAACTGGCCGACGGCGACCGACGTGGGGATCGTGATCTTGCGCAGGCCGGCGGTCACGTCGACGTTCGCGAGCACGTGGCCCCACTCGGCGCGCACGTCCGACGGACAGGAGGCGACCATGTCCTCGGTGTACTTGACCGCGCCGTAGGAGGCGTAGCCGCACAGCGCGGTGTACCGGATCACCGCGGTGTGCGCGCGGTTGTGCCGGACCTTGACGTTGGCGCCGAGGATCCCGTCGCCGAGCTTCTGGGTGAACCGCGGCGCGACGCGCGGGAGCGCGGCCAGCGGGGTGGCCCCGGCGAAGCCGGCGACGGCGTCGCGCGCGTAGGTGGAGGAGAGCACCGCGTGGTGGGCGCGCTCGGCGACCTCGTCGGTGTACTTGTCGGCCCACGCCATGATGGTGATCGCGCCCATGCTGTGCCCGACGAGCAGCGCCTTCTTCCCCGCCGGCACGTGGGCGGCGAGGACGGCGTGCAGGTCGTCGGCGAGGACGGCCGCGGAGAACGCGAAGGCGCCCGCCTCGGACTCGCCGTGCCCGCGCTGGTCGTAGGCGACCACGCGGTACCCGCGGCCGACGAGGTGCTCGACCTGACGCGGGAAGTTCTTCAGGTTGCAGGTCCAGCCGTGGATGAGCACGGCGATCGGCCCGTCGGCCGGTCCCCACACCCTGGTGTGCAGGCGGGTGCCGTCGCCGGAGACGACGACGCGGTCCTCGTGCGGACCGTCGTAATCCTCGATCAGCTTGGCGTTCGCCGGCTCCGCCGGGGACGACAACGCGTAGGCGGCGACGCTCGCGGCGATGGCGGCGGCACCGGCGCCGAGGGCGCCCGCGGCGCCGACGACGAGCTTCCTGGAGATCTTCATGCGAGCAACCTTACTAACTAATACTCAATAACGCGGGCGGCGGACCTCGTCGAGCTTCGGCTTCACGTCGAGCAGGTACACCAGGATGCCGATCGCACCGATGACCGTACCCATGTAGTTCAGGCCCGCCAGCACGAGAACCTCGCACGCGACCAGCGTGATCACCCAGTAGTTCTTCTGCCACTTCCCCGCGGCCGTGAAGGCATCGGCCGGGGCGCGCAGGGCGTGGATGAGGCAGAAGGCACCCGTCGCCAGCAGTGCGACCGTGACCAGGAGCGAGGCGAGCAGGCTGAGGGTGCCGAATCCGTAGAGGAGGACGTCCATGACACCAGCCTAAAGGTCGGGCGCCCNGCGGCAGTGCCGCCGGGCGCCCGGGGTGGAGCTATCGGTGACGCGGATTACGCGTCGGTCTTCTTCGCGGCGACCTTGGGAGCGGCCTTCTTGACCGCGGTGGCGGCCTTCGCGGTGGTCTCCTCGACGGCGGCCTCGGCCTTGTCGGCGGCGGCCTCGACCTCGTCGCCCGCACGGCCGACCAGCTTGGCGGCGCGCTCGCCGACCTGCTTGGTGGCGGTGGCGACCTGGCCCAGCGAGGACTCGGTCAGCTCGACGGCCGAGTTGTAGGCCTTGGTGGCCTGCTCGGTGGCGTCCTCGATGACGGAGCCGGACTTGAGGCGCTCGAAGGCGGTCTCGCCGCGCTCGGCGAGCGAGTCGTAGATGTCGGTGGCGACCTGGATGTAGGCGGCGGCGACCTTGCGGAGCTCGTCGGCGGTGAACTTCGCGCGCAGCTCGTCGACGTCCTTGGGCAGGCCGTCCTTGGCCTCGGTCAGCTTGGTGGTGGCGGTGCCGGTGGCGTCCTCGAACTTGGCCTTGGCCTCGGCCACGCGGGCGTCGAAGTCCTTGGACGCGTCGGTCGCGGCGGCGCGCAGCTTCTCGATCACCTCGGACACGGCCTCGTACGCGTAGTCGCCGGCGCCGATGGTGGCGAACAGCGGGGTCTTCAGGGTCTGCTCGGTCATGACTGGATCTCCTTCTGTGCAGTCTCGTTCTCGCGGCGGAAGCTCTCGTAGATCTCGAGAAGTGCCTGCTTCTGCCGCTCGGTGATGGCCGTGTCCGCTATCAGCGCGTCGCGCACCGGGGATTCCGGGCGCTCTTCGAGGATCCCGGCCTGCACGTAGAGCACCTCGGCCGAGAGCCGCAGTGCTTTGGCGATCTGCCCGAGCACGTCGGCCGACGGTCGTCGGAGCCCCCGCTCGATCTGACTGAGGTACGGGTTGGAAACCCCCGCCCGCTCGGCCAGCTGCCGGATGGACACCTCCGCCGCGAGACGCTGCGCCCGAATGAACGCTCCGATGTCAGATCCCGAATTCTCAACGGTCTCTTCGTCGCTCGTCATATCCGGTCTCCCGTCTGCGCGGCTGATTCCACGCTAACAGCCAGTGCTAGCTCTTGCAAGCAGTTTGCTAGCAGGGTGATTCCAATCAGAAGAAGATCTGGGTGATCGAGTAGATCACCAGGCCCGCAATGGACCCCACGACGGTGCCGTTGATCCGGATGAACTGCAGGTCACGACCCACGGCGAGCTCGATCTTGTCCGAGGCCTCGTCGGCGTCCCAGCGCGCGACGGTGTCCGTGATGATCGATGTGATCTGGCTCGCATAGTTCTCGACGAGGTGCCGCACCGACCGGTCGACCCAGAAGTCGACCTTGTCCCGCAGCGCCTGATCGTCGCGCAGCCGGACGCCGAACCGCGCGGCCGACTCGCTGAACTTCTCCCGCAGGGTGGAATCGGGATCCTCGACGGAGGCCTCGATCATCCGCTTCGCGGCCCGCCACGCCGCCTGCGCCGCGGTGCGCACCTCCTCGCGGCCCATCAGCTCGGCCTTGACGTCCTCGACCTTGGCAATGGTGCGCGGATCGTGCTGCAGGTCCGACGCGAAGTCCCACAGGAAGGTGCTCATGGCCTGCCGGACCTCGTGATCCGGGTCGCTGCGCACCTTCCACGTGAACTCGACGAGCTCGCGGTAGATCCGCTCCCCCAGCAGCGAGTTGACGAACTTGGGCGACCACTGCGGACCGTCGGTGTCGACGATCTTGTCGATCACACCCTGGCTGCCCAGGGCCCAGTGGTGGGCGCGTTCGGCGAGCAGGTTGATCAGCGGCAGCTGGCGCTGCTCCTGCAGCAGCGTCTCCACCAGGCGCCCGATGGGCGGGCCCCATTCGGGCTCCGCCAGCCGCTTGATGATCGTCGAGTTGAGCACCGCCTCGACGTCCTCGTCGCGCAGCACCTCGCTCATCACCTTCACCAGCTTCGCCGCCTCGCCGCCCAGCTTCTGCGAGTTGTCCGGGTCGGCCATCCAGTTCGCCACGCGGCCGCTCAGGTCGAGCGAGCCGACCTTCTCGGCGATCACCTCGGGGGTGAGGAAGTTGCTCTCCACGAAGCCGCCGAGGGCGTCGCCCAGCTGGTCCTTCTTGCGCTTGATGATCGCCGTGTGCGGGATCGGCAGGCCCAGCGGATGCCGGAACAGCGCGGTCACCGCGAACCAGTCCGCGAGGCCACCGACCATGCCCGCCTCGGCCGCCGCCTTGACGTAGCCGACCCACGGGCCGGCGATGGGTAGGTTCGCGCCCTTCGTGTCCAGGTACTCGCAGAACAGGTAGATGATCGCCGCGCCGATGAGGAACGAGAGGGCGAGCGCCTTCATCTTGCGCAGGTCGCGCTGCTTCTGCTCGTCGGGCGTGCCGCCGAACGGACTCGCCGGGACGCGGGACGAACCCGTCCCGGACGACTGCGGGGTTCCCGCGGGAGATGACACCGTCACGAGTCGATCTTGCCCGAAGATCACCCCGATGCGCCGGATAGGGTGACTCCATGGCGAACGACAACGGTTGGTCCGGTTCCGCGTCCGCAGCTCTGCGCTGGCAGCCGGGGTCCACGGTCCAGGACATCGACACCTCCGGCAAGCCGGGTTTCGACGGCGACAAGGCCCTCGGCGAGAAGCTGCTCGCCGAGCGCGGCCAGCGGCTCTCGGAGCTGCAGGAGCTGCTCTACGCCAACGGCCGCGCAGGCGATCACCGCTCCGTCCTGCTGGTGCTGCAGGGCATGGACACCGCCGGCAAGGGCGGCATCGTCCGGCACGTGATCGGCATGGTCGACCCGCAGGGCGTCAAGACCGCGTCCTTCGGCAAGCCGACCGAGGAGGAGCTCGCGCACGACTTCCTGTGGCGCATCCACAAGCAGACCCCGAAGGGCGGCCAGATCGGCGTCTTCGACCGCTCGCACTACGAGGACGTGCTGGTGGTGCGCGTGCACGACCTGGTGCCGCCCGCCGTCTGGGAGCCGCGCTACGACATCATCAACGACTTCGAGGACGACCTCATCGCCGCCGGCACGACGATCGTCAAGTGCGCGATGTTCGTCTCCCTCGACGAGCAGAAGAAGCGGCTCGCGGAGCGGCTCGACCGCCCCGACAAGTTCTGGAAGTACAACCCCGCCGACATCGACGAGCGCGGCTACTGGCCCAAGTACCAGGAGGCCTACCAGGCGATGCTCGACCGCACCAGCGTCGACAGCGCGCCCTGGCACATCATCCCCGCCGACCGGAAGTGGTTCAGCCGGCTCGCGATCACCGAGCTGCTCATCGAGGCCCTCGAGGGCCTGGACCTGGACTGGCCGCCCGCCGACTTCGACGTCGAGCACGAGAAGGCGCGGCTCGAGAAGGCCTGACCGCTCCGCCCCGTCGGGTCCGACGGTGCCTGTCCGCCCGGTCCGACGGTGCCGGGCGGCGTCGACTGGGGGAGAAACGTCGCGCGGGGGGGACGACCGCTCCCCCACGGCGCGTAGCGGGGGACCAAACGCCGCGCAGGGGACAACCGAGCCCCCACGGGAAGCGCGGCTTCTCGTGGGGGCTCGAACGCGAGAGCCGCGGATCGGCGCGGCGCGGGGGACGACGGTGCTGCAGCTTCCGCCTGTCGGGTCCGCGCACGCCGCGGTGCCTGGATCGCCGCACGAGGCGCCCGAGGCGGGGTATGCATCGGAGGCATACCCATACCCTCCCCGGAACCACATCTGAACTGCATCGATAGGGGTATGCGCGGCGCGCATAGCCCACCGAAGCGACATGGTCATCGCTGGCGCGCGCCCGGGGCCCGCGATGTCACGGCCGGGGTCGCCACCGCGCCCCGCCACCGTCGGGCTACGCGAGGCGCTCGGCCCGGCGCTTGCCGGACCACAGCTCCTCGACGACGACCTGCACCAGCAGCGCGATCGCGCTCCACACCAGTGCGGCGAGCGGCGTGGCCCCGGCGGCGACGGCCGCGACGCCCGCGCCGAGCAGGGCAAGGGTGATGCCGACGGTGACGGCGCGGTGGCCGTCGAACCCGGTGAGGTAGGCGTCCATGATCTCGATCCCGAGCACCGCGACGGCCAGCGGGATGACGAACGCCGACGCGACCACCACGTTGCTCACGTGCGCCTCGTGCGAGATGCCGAGCGCCTCGACGTGCAGTCCGGCGCCGAAGGCCGCGATCGCCATGAAGATCACGATGTGCCCGTACCCCCAGGCGAAGCACTTGTTCGTGTTGCGGACCAGCGCGTGGCCGACGGGGATCGAGAAGTAGATCCACCAGATCGACAGGTTCAGCACCATCGCCGCGACGCCGAGCACGGCGATGTCGAGGCTCCAGCCCTGCGCCTTGAGCAGCGCCTGCAGCGCGATGACGGTGCCGACCACGCCCTCGCCGAGCGTGATGATGGTGAGCAGCCCGTAGCGCTCCGCGATGTGGTGCGGGTTCCACGGGGTGCGCTGCCGCCGCTCGGCGACGTACGGCCCGCCGAGCTCCACGACGTACAGGACCAGGCCGGCCGCGATGATCTGCCCGAGGGTCAGCGGCGCGAAGGCGGTGATCAGCCAGCCGATCTGAGCGATGGTGATCGCGATGATGTAGGTGATCGCCGCCGTGCGGTACTGCGGCGAGGAGACGGCCACGCGCGCCCACTGGGCCAGCAGCGCCACCCGCATCACGACGTAGCCGATCACGAGCACCGTGTTGTTCGGCCGGTCGCCGGCGGTCACCGACGTGAAGAAGGGCTCGATGCCGAGGGCCATGATGCAGACGCCGATCATCTGCAGCATGGTCACGGCGCGGAAGAGCCAGTCGTCGGTGTCGAAGGCCGAGGCCATCCACGTGAAGTTGATCCACGCCCAGACGGCCGCGAAGGCGCAGAACCCGAAGCCCAGGAAGGCCGTGAAGTAGTGCGCCTCCGCGATCGCGTCGGCCAGCTGCACCCCGGCGAGGGAGAAGACCACCACGAAGGTGAGGTCGAAGAACAGCTCCAGCGTGGTGGCCGTCCGCCCCTCCTCGTGGGGGTCGCGCCCCGCCATCCGGGTCAAGCGGCGGCGCACCGCCGACGGTCCATCGGTCACGGAAGATCTCCTGCTCGTCGCCCAAAGTGTTCGTGATCGCACGAAACGTCGATCATCGTAGGCCGCGTGGACCGTCGGCGCGCGCCGATGTCAGCGCGTGGTGTAGCCGCCGTTCGCGAACAGCGTCTGGCCGGTGATCCAGTGGCCGTCGGTGGAGAGGAAGTCGACGATCGGCGCGATGTCCTCGATGAACGTCAGGCGGTTGCCCATGCCCTGCGACTTGTGGAACTCGACGCGCTCCGGCGTCTCCTGGCCGTAGAAGAAGGGCGTGTCCATCGGGCCGGGTGCGATGGCGTTGACGCTGATCCCGCGGACGCCGAACTCCTTGGCCGCGGCCCGGTTGAAGTGCTCCACCGGCGACTTGCCGCCCGCGTACGTGGAGTAGCCGTCGGTGAACGCGCCGAGCAGCGCGGTGACGATGGTGATGAGCGTGCCGTCGTCGTTCAGCGTGCGGCCGGCCTCCTTGATGAAGAAGTAGGCGGCCTTCGCGTTGATGTCCAGCATGGAGTCGTACTCCTCCTCGCTGGTCTCGAGGATCGGCTTGCGCAGCACCTTGCCGACGGTGTTCACCGCGACGTCGACGCCGCCGAACTCGGCGACGGCCGCGTCGAACAGCTCGGTGACCTTCGCGGGGGCGGTCAGGTCGCCCTGGAAGAGCAGCGCCTTGCCGCCCGCGGCCTCGACGGCGGCGGCGGTCTCGCGCGACTCCGCCTCCGACGACGGGCTGTTGTAGTGCACGACCACGTTCGCGCCGAGGCCGGCGAGGTGGCGGCTGACCAGGCCGCCGAGGTTCTTGCCGCCACCGGCGACGACCGCGGTCTTCCCTGCGAGCTTCGTCATGGATGTCTCTCCTTCGTCGAATGGGGATACCCTTTGCAATACCCAACGTACGCAGCGAACACACAAGCAACAATCGAATCTTTCCGAAGAATTCACCACTGTTGCTTGTGGAATGCTGGTGGGGTGACCACCCCCGATCTCCGCCGCCTGGAGCAGTTCGTCGCTGCGATGGAGGAGCCCTCCCTCGCCGCCGCGGCCGCCCGCCTGCACCTGAGCCAGCAGGCCCTCTCCGCCGCGCTCCGCCAGCTCGAGCGGGAGCTCGGCACGCCGCTGTTCACCCGCTCCGGGCGCCGCCTCGCCCCCACCGCCGCCGCCCGCTCCCTGTACGACGGTGCGCCGTCCGTCCTGTCCGGCGCCCGGCTCCTCGCCGCGCGGGCCCGGGCCGCTGGCGCCGAACGCCCGCGGGTGTTCGGCGTGGGGCGCAGCCCGGCGGTGACCGCCGAGGAGGCCTACGAGCTGCTCGAACCGCTCATCGATCGGCCGGAGTCACCGTCGATCACCGTGCGAGAGCTGTTCCCGTCGGCGATGGTCGACGAGCTGGAGGCGGGCACCGTCGACCTGGTGCTGCGACGGGGCGTCGCCCTCCCGGACCGGCTGGCCGGGGGCACGCTCACGTACCACCGGATGCGGGTCGCGCTGCACCACGACCACGAGCTGGCCGGCCGGGAGTCGCTGGCGCTGGCGGACCTCGCCGGCGCGCCCATCGTGGTGTGGGCGCCGCCGCACGCCTCGTTCTACACGGACTTCCTCGTCGCGCAGTGCCGGCGCGCGGGCTTCGAGCCGGACCTGCTGGTCAACCGCGTCCAAGGGACGCCGCCGGCGACGGCGGTGCTGACCTCGCCGCACGCGGCGGCCTTCGTCACCGACCCCGCCGGACCGCGGTTCGGGGGCCGGGTCACCGTCGTCGAGCTCGACGACGCCCCGCAGGTCCCCGTCCAGGCGCTGTGGGCGCCGCACACGACGGACCCGCTGCGCGCGGAGCTGCTCGCCGCCTATCCCCCGGCGTGACGGCCGGGCCGGGTCATTGCGCCTTGCGGGCCGTGACGAACTGCCCCTGCCCGCTGACGGTCTGCTGCACGTCGACGAGGCCGTAGTCCCGCAGCCAGCCGGTGATCTCGTCCTTGCCGAACCAGCGGAAGCCGGAGACGCGCTCCGCGGTCGACGAGCCGAGCACCGACGTCAGCGGCGTCTGCAGCGAGGTGAACAGCGCCACCCGGCCGCCGGGTTTCGTGACGCGGCAGATCTCGCGGACCGCGAGCCGCGGCGCCGGGATCAGGTAGAGCGCGGCGAGGCACACCACGGTCTCGAACGTGTCGTCCGGGAAGGGCACCTCGAGGGCGCTGCCGCGCACGTAGGCGACGCGGTCGTCGGTGTTGTCGCGCACCGCGCGCTGCAGCATGGCCTCGGAGACGTCGAGGCCGACGACGACACCCTCTCCGCGCAGCTTGCGGGCCAGCGGCTTCGTGTACAGGCCGGGCCCGCAGGCGACGTCGAGGACCTTCTGCTCCCCCCGGCCGGTCAGCTCCTCGAGCAGCACGTCGGTGCGGCTGAGCGTGCCGCTCCCACCGAGGCTGAACAGCCGGGTGAAGGCGGGCCGCCACGCCTTCTCGTACACCGCGGCCAAGGCGGGGTTGTGCATCAGCGCGTTGCTCAGGCCCGTCGGCTTCGCGGTGTCGGGGGCGAGGACGTCGAGGTAGCCGTGGCTGCGGTCGGGCTCCCGGCCGAGCCGGCCGGGGTCGAGGAGTGCCTCCACCCGGTCGAGTGCGCTGGTCATGCGGCCACGCTAGCGCGCCGCCCTCCCGGGCCGGGTCAGATCGCGGGCGCGACCCGGGCGAGGTCCGCCGCGATGTCACGCTCGAGCAGGTGTGCGCTGATCGCGGTCGCGGCGACGGAGCCCGCCCCGGCCGCGACGATGACCTGCGCCATCGGGTTCACGACGTTGCCGGCCGCCCACACGCCCGGCTGCCCGGCGACCGCACCCATCGGGTCGACGGGGACCGTCGGGAAGGGTCCGGCGGCGCCGCGCTCGGCGCCCAGCTGCAGGAGCAGGTCGTCCTGCGGCACGAATCGAGGGCCGACGAAGACGGCCTCGCGCGGGATCTCGGTGCCGTCGGCGAGGCGGACGGCGCGCAGGGCATCGTCCTCGATGACCAGGCCGGCCACGGCACCGTCGACGATGCGGGTCCCGCGCGCCTCGATCCGCGCCCGGTCGGCATCGTCGACCTCGAGGCCGTTGGTGAAGAAGACCAGGTCGCGCGACCACTGCGGGATCATCAGCGCCTGGTGCACCGACATGGCGGGGTTGTCGCCGCCGAGCACCGCCAGCGGGCGGTCGCGCACCTCGTAGCCGTGGCAGAAGGGGCAGTGGATGGCGTCGTGGCCGAAGCGCTCGGCGACACCGTCGACCGCGGGAAGCACGTCCGTGAGGCCCGTCGCGACCAGCAGGGTGCGGGCGCGCAGCACCTCGTCGCCGGCGACGACCTCGATCAGGTCGCCGTCCCGGCGCACGGCGGTCGCGGCGCCCGAGAGGATGCGCACCCCGTAGGCCTGCGCCTCGCGGCGGCCGATCGCGAGGAGCTCGGCGGGATTCAGGCCGTCGTGGCCGAGGTAGCCGTGCATGTGCTCGGCGGGGGCGTTGCGGGGCGCGCCCGCGTCGACGACGGTGACGGCCCGTCGCGCCCGACCGAGGACCTGCGCGGCGGTGAGGCCGGCGGCCCCGCCGCCGACGATGACGGTGTCGATGATGTTCTCGCTCATGCACCCACCGTGCGCCGGAAACGGCTGAACCGGCAAGTTTCCTTGCCGGTTCAGCAACCTTTTCCGCTTCGGGGCGAGTCCTACTTCGCGGGGTACTCGTAGATCCCGCGGCCCGACTTCTTGCCGACGTAGCCGGCCTCCACCAGGCGCAGCAGCAGCGGCGGCGCGGCGTAGGTGGGCTCCTTGTACTCGGCGTACATCGCGTCGGCGATGAACTTCACCGTGTCCAGGCCCACGAGGTCGGCCAGCTTGAGCGGGCCCATCGGGTGGGCGCAGCCGAGCATCATGCCCTTGTCGATGTCCTCGGCGGTGGCGAAGCCCGACTCGTACATGCGGATCGCCGAGAGCAGGTACGGCACCAGCAGCGCGTTGACGATGAAGCCGGAGCGGTCCGTCGCGCGCACGACCTGCTTGCCCAGCACCTCGGACGCGAACTGCTCGGCGCGGGCCGCCGCGGCCTCCGACGTCGACAGCGAGCTGATCACCTCGACCAGCGGCAGCACGGGCACCGGGTTGAAGAAGTGCAGGCCCAGCACGCGGCCGGGGTTCTTCGTGGCGGTGGCGATGCGCTGGATCGGCAGCGACGAGGTGTTGGACGCGAGCACGGCGTCGGGGTCGGTGATGACCGCGTCGAGCTTGCCGAAGATCTCGGCCTTGACGGCCTCGTTCTCGACGATCGCCTCGACCACCAGCTGGCGGTCCGCGAAGTCGGCGAGGTCGGTGGTGAACGTCAGCCGCTCTGCAGCCTGGTCGCGCTCACGCTCGGTGATCTTGCCGCTGGACACGGCGCGGTCCAGCGACTTGAGGATGCGGGCGCGGCCGCCGGCCGCGAGCTCCTCGGTGGCCTCCCAGACCAGCACGTCGGCGCCCGCGCGCGCGGACACCTCGGCGATGCCGCCGCCCATCTGGCCCGCGCCGACGACGCCGACCCGCGAAACAGCTTCAGTCATAACATTTCCGCCTCTCCGAAACTTCTGCCGATATGCAGGCGGCCCGCAACGTCTCGTTGCGGGCCGCCTGTCAGGTATTCGGGCACGTTCTGGGCGTACCCCTGTGGGGTTACCCCCGTCTCACCTCACGCACTCGTCGCGAGGCAGGACCGAGTCCCCGGACCGAGTTCCTAGTGGAACTGGCCCTCTTCGGTCGAGCCCTTGAGCGCCGCGGTGGACGTGTTGGGGTCGACGGTGGTGGCGATGCGGTCGAAGTAGCCGGCGCCGACCTCACGCTGGTGCTTGGTGGCGGTGTAGCCGCGCGCCTCGGACGCGAACTCGCGCTCCTGCAGGTCGACGTAGGCCGTCATGCCCTCGCGGGCGTAGCCGTAGGCCAGGTCGAACATCGAGTGGTTGAGGGCGTGGAAGCCGGCCAGCGTGATGAACTGGAAGGTGAAGCCCATCGCGCCGAGCTCCTTCTGGAACTTGGCGATGGTCGCGTCGTCCAGCGCCTGCTTCCAGTTGAAGGACGGCGAGCAGTTGTAGGACAGCAGCTGGTCCGGGAACTCGGCCTTGACGCCCTCGGCGAACTTCTTGGCGACCTCGAGGTCCGGAACGCCGGTCTCCATCCAGATCATGTCCGCGTACGGCGCGTAGGCCTTGGCACGGGCGATGCAGGGCTCGATGCCGTTCTTGACGTTGTAGAAGCCCTCGGCGGTGCGCTCACCGGTCACGAACGGCTTGTCGCGATCGTCGACGTCCGAGGTGATCAGGGTGGCGGCCTCGGCGTCGGTGCGCGCGATGACGACGGTGGGGGTGTTCGCCACGTCGGCGGCCAGGCGGGCCGAGGTCAGGGTGCGGATGTGCTGCTGGGTGGGGATGAGCACCTTGCCACCGAGGTGGCCGCACTTCTTCTCCGAGGCGAGCTGATCCTCCCAGTGGGTACCGGCGGCACCCGCGGCGATCATGGCCTTCTGCAGCTCGTAGACGTTCAGGGCGCCACCGAAGCCGGCCTCGCCGTCGGCCACGATCGGCACGACCCAGTTGTCGACGGACTTGTCACCCTCGACGCGGGCGATCTCGTCGGCGCGGAGCATGGCGTTGTTGATGCGACGCACGACCGACGGCACCGAGTTGGCCGGGTACAGCGACTGGTCGGGGTAGGTGTGGCCCGAGAGGTTCGCGTCACCGGCGACCTGCCAGCCGGAGAGGTAGATCGCCTTGAGGCCGGCGCGCACCTGCTGCACGGCCATGTTGCCGGTGAGGGCACCCAGGGCGTTGATGTAGGAGCCGTCACCCTTGGTGACGCCGTCCCACAGGATCTCCGCGCCGCGGCGAGCGAGGGTGTTCTCCTCGACGACGCTGCCCTGCAGCTCGGCGACCTGCTCGGCGGTGTACTCGCGCGTGATGCCCTTCCAACGCGGGTTGGTGTCCCAATCCTGCTGGATCTCGGCGGCGGTCCGCGGCTGTCCGACGGTGCTCATTGGCTCCCCGTTCTTCTCTGCGTCGATGTGGATCTGATCGGCCACCGGGAGGCTGAGCGAGGGCTATCGCTAACCCGATTCGCTGTCCCGGCGTTGCGCCTTCGCCTACTGTGCCACACCTAAAGCCGCAGGCCAAGGCGGTCGACGATGCCAAAGCAAGCCATGAAATCACGCCGATCCTGCTAATCCTGCGAAGGTTCACGGCGAGCCTCAGCGAAAAAAGTACGCCCGTACTGGGAGTTTGCCGGCGCCGGGCGCCACGCCTCCGACCCCCGATCTCCGACGGTCCGCCGCCGCCCGCCGCCCGCCGCCGGCGCACGGATGTGACACACCTCACTGCAAAGCTCCGTCCGAACCCTCGTAACCCGTCGGTAGCTGCGACTCCGCGACTAAACTTCGCCGCATGTCCAAGACCTTCGTGGGGGCACGACTCCGCGGCCTGCGCAAGGAGCGCGGGCTGTCGCAGGCGTCCCTGGCGGAGGCGCTGGAGATCTCGCCGTCGTACCTGAACCAGATCGAGCACGACGTGCGGCCGCTCAGCGTCCCGGTGCTCCTGAAGATCACCGACGTCTTCGGCGTCGACACCTCCTTCTTCAACTCCCAGGACCAGACGCGGCTGATCGCGGAGTTGCGCGAGGTCACGATGGACGTCGACGCGCCCACCAGCACCGACGAGCTGTCCGAGCTCGCGCGCGACCACCCCGGCTTCGCCCGCGCGATGGTCGCCCTGCACCGCCGCTACCTCGGCGCCGCCGATCAGCTGGCCCAGGTGACGGACGGCCGCAACGACCCCGGCGCGCGCGGCAGCATCCCGAATCCGCACGAGGAGGTGCGGGACTTCTTCTACCAGCGGCAGAACTACTTCCACGAGCTCGACGTCGCCGCCGAGGAGCTCACCGCGCGGATGCGCATGCACAACGCCGACGTGCGCACCGAGATCGTCACGCGACTCGAGGCCGTGCACAACGTCTCCATCCGGCGCCGCGTCGACCTCGGGGAGACGGTGCTGCACCGCTACGACCCGCGCACCCGCGTGCTGGAGATCAACCGCCACCTGTCGAGCGGGCAGCAGGTCTTCAAGATGGCGGCCGAGCTCGCGTACCTGGAGTGCGGCCGGGAGATCGACGCCCTGGTCGATGGCGCCGCCTTCGGGTCCGACGAGGCCCGCGCCCTCGCCCGGCTGGGGCTCGCGAACTACTACGCCGCCGCCGTCGTGCTGCCGTACACGCAGTTCCACGGCGCCGCCGAGGAGTTCGAGTACGACATCGAACGCCTGTCGGCGTTCTTCTCGGTCAGCTACGAGACCATCGCGCACCGCATGTCCACGCTGCAGCGGCCGAACCTGCGCGGCGTGCCGCTGTCCTTCGTCCGCGTCGACCGCGCGGGCAACATGAGCAAGCGGCAGAGCTCCACCGGCTTCCACTTCTCCGCGTCCGGCGGCACCTGTCCGCTGTGGAACGTCTACGAGACCTTCGCCTGGCCGGGCAAGATCATCACGCAGATCGTCGAGATGCCCGACGGACGGAACTACCTGTGGGTCGCGCGCACCGTCGAGCGGCGGGCCGCGCGGTACGGCCAGCCCGGCAAGACCTTCGCCATCGGGATCGGCTGCGAGCTGCGGCACGCGCACCGCCTGGTCTACGCCCGCGGCCTCGACCTCTCCGACGCCAACGCCACCCCCATCGGCGCCGGCTGCCGCGTCTGCGAGCGTGCCGGCTGCCCCCAGCGCGCCTTCCCCGCCATCGGCAAGGCGCTCGACATCGACGAGCACCGCTCCACCATCTCGCCCTACCTCGTCCGCTAGGCCCCGCCCTCGACCTCCCCACCAACCGCTCCGCGATCTCGCCCTACCTCGTCCGCGAGGAGTGCCCGCTGAGCGGTAGCGTCGGGTCATGACACCGCGCGTGACTCCCGGCGGACTCCGCCAGCTCGGCCCCCTCAACTACGCCATCGCCAAGATCGGCGCGAAGGCCATCCGCGCCGACGACATGCATCTGTTCTCCACCCTCGGCCGCACCAAGCGGCTGTTCGTCGGCTGGCTCGGCTACTCGGGCATGCTCATGCCCTTCGGCGCGCTCAAGCGCGCGGAGTCGGAGACGGTCATCGTCCGCGTCGCCTTCCTGCGGGAGAACGCCTACGAGCTGGGCCACCATCGCCGCATCGGCGCGCGGGCCGGCCTAACGGACACGCAGTTCGAGCGCATCTTCGACGGCTCCGGCTGGGACGAGCGCAGCGCCGCATTGCTCGACGTAGTCACCGAGCTGGTCGAGGAGAAGGCGGTGACCGACGAGTCGTGGGCCCGCCTCGCCGCCTTCTACGACGACCGCAAGCTGGTGGAGATCGTCATGCTCGCCACCAACTACGACGGCCTCGCCACCGCGATCGACGTCCTCGGCATCCAGCCGGAGAAGGCCTGATCATGCGGGTGCACAAAGTGATCCCGAACATCACCGTCGACGACATCGCCACCGCGCGCGGCTTCTACGCCGACTTCCTCGGCTTAGGCGACGAGGAGTTCAACCTCGGCTGGGTCGCCCGCTTCTCCTCCCCCGACCACGCCGCCAGCGTGCAGCTGGTGACCGGCGACCGTACCGCGGAGGTCGACTCGGACCTGTCGGTGATGACCGACGACGTCGAGGCGGCCTACGCCGAGGCGCAGCGCTCCGGCTACGAGATCGTCCACCCCCTCACCAGCGAGGAGTGGGGCCCGCGCCGCTTCTTCGTCCGCGCCCCCGACGGCACCGTCGTCAACGTCGTCGGCCACCCGCACTGACCGCTCACGATGTCGAGTTCTGCGGCACCACAGGTGCTCAGGAGCACACGTGACGCCGCAGAACTCGAATTCGTGAACTACTACCGCGCCGCCAGGTAGTCGGGGCGACGGGCGTCGGCGGCGAAGGGTTCCTGCAGCCCGTTGGAGACGGCGTTGAACACGACGAACAGGTTGGACCGCGGGTACGGCGAGATGTTCCCCGCCGAGGCGTGCAGGCAGTTGCAGTCGAAGTACAACGCGCTCCCTGCACCGCCGGTGACCTGCTCGATCCCGTACTCATCGGCCATCGCGGCGATGTCCCGCTCCTCCGGCGTGCCGAACGGCGGCCGGTAGGACTTGAGCGACTCGCGGTGGTACTCGCCGGGCGTGCGCCCCACGCAGGAGACGAACCGGCGGTGCGAGCCGGGCATGATCATCAGCGAGCCGTTGAACGGGGTGTTCGGCGTGAGCGCCAGCGAGACGCTCACCGCGCGCGGCGTGGGCATGCCGTCCTCGGCGTGCCAGGTCTCGAAGTCGCTGTGCCAGTAGAAGGGTCCGCCGGCGAAGCCGGGCTTGAGGTTGACGCGGCTCTGGTGCACGTAGACGTCGTCGCCGAGCAGCTGTCGGGCCACGCCCGCGATCTCCTCGCGCGCGATGATCGACGCGATCTTCTCGCTGAGCTCGTGCACCGCGAAGACCGACCGCACGCTGCCGTCGGAGGTCTCGCGGATCACCCGCTCGTCGGTGCCGAGCCGGGTGGTCACCGCGTCGATCTCGGCGCGGACGTCGCGGATGTCGCCGGCGCCGAGCACGCCCTCCACGCTGCGGAAGCCGTGGGCGGCGAAGTCGTCGACGGCACCGTCGGGCCAGGGGCCCGATCGTCCGGGCCAGACGACGGGGTCGTGCCGGTCGTGGATCTCGCTCTGGTCTACGCGCGTCGGGTAGTGGTCGGTGAGCGTCGCTGCGTTGTTCATCGATTCCTTCCGTCCGGGCAGTGCGCTTTCCACTGCGTGCCTCGCGGCGCGGACGTGAAGACGGTGACCGATGCCCTTTCTCGACCCGGCGCCGTGGCCACGCCACGCCGCGATCCCGACCCTGCCAGGGTCCGGCGCGAGTGTCCAACCCGCTGGAAGCGCACGGCGGCCCGGCACCGTGCATCGGTGCCGGGCCGCCGGGAAGTGCGATGCCTACAGGTTGATCATGTGGCCGGCGAGGCCGTGGATCGACTCCTGCAGCGCCTCCGAGAGCGTCGGGTGCGTGTGCACGTTGCGGGCCAGCTCGTTGACCGTGAGGTCCCACTTCTGCGCGAGGGTCAGCTCGGGCAGCAGCTCGGAGACGTCGGGGCCGATGAGGTGGCCGCCGAGCAGCTCGCCGTACTTCGCGTCCGAGACCAGCTTCACGAAGCCGACGGCGTCGCCGAGGCCCTGGGCCTTGCCGTTCGCCGAGTACGGGAACGTCGCGGTCTTGACGTCGTAGCCCTCGTCCTTGGCCTGCTGCTCGGTCAGGCCGAACGAGGCGACCTGCGGCTGGCAGAAGGTGGCGCGCGGCATCATGCGGTAGTCGCCCAGCGTCTGGGTCTCCGCGCCGGCGATGGTCTCGGCCGCCACGACGCCCTGCGCCTCGGCGACGTGCGCCAGCTGCAGCTTCGCGGTGACGTCGCCGATGGCGTACACGCCGGGCACGTTGGTGCGCATGTAGTCGTCGATCGCGATGGCGCCGCGCTCGGTGAGCGCGACGCCCGTCTTCTCCAGGCCGAAGCCCTCGACGCGCGGCGCGAAGCCGATCGACATGAGCACCTTGGAGACCGTGATCTCCCCGGCGCCCTTCGGGCCGGTGTACTTCACGACGACCTGCGAGCCCTGGTCGTCGACCGACTCGACCTTGGTGGAGGTCAGGATGTTCACGCCCAGCTTCTTGTACTGCTTGGCGATCTCCTTGGAGACGTCCGCGTCCTCGTTGGGCAGCGCGCGGTCCAGGAACTCGATGATGGTGACGTCCACGCCGTAGTTCTTGAGGACGTACGCGAACTCCATGCCGATGGCGCCGGCGCCGACGATGGCGATCGACTCGGGCAGGTCGCGGGTGAGGATCTGCTCCTCGTAGGTGACCACGTTGTCCGACAGCGTGACGCCCGGCAGCAGGCGCACCGTCGAGCCGGTGTCGATGATGATGTTGTCGCCCGTCACCGTCTGGTCGCCGACCTGGATGGTCTTGGCGTCGACGAACGTGCCGTAGCCGTTGATCTCGGTGATCTTGTTCTTCTTCATCAGGAAGTGAACGCCCTTGACGATCCCCTCCGACACCTTGCGGCTGCGGTCGAACGCCGCCCCGAAGTCGAACGAGACGTCACCGGAGATGCCGAACAGCTGTGCCTTGTGCGTGAAGGTGTGCGCCAGCTCGGCGTTCTTCAGGAGCGCCTTCGACGGGATGCAGCCCACGTTCAGGCACACACCGCCCCAGTACTTCTCCTCGATGACCGCGACCTTCTGCCCGAGTTGGGCGGCGCGAATAGCGGCGACGTAGCCTCCTGGGCCGGCGCCGAGTACAACAGTGTCAAAGTGATCAGCCACGGCTTTCAGCCTAGCCCTAGTGTGGAGTCCATGGACCAGTACGCATGGCTCGAAGAAGTGGAATCCGCCACTGCCCTGGATTGGGCCCGGGAACGCAACGCCGCGAGCACCGCGCGCCTGACCGGACCGAGGTTCGACGAGCTCGAGGCGGGCGTGCTCGCCATCCTCGACACCGACCAGCGCATCCCCTACCCGGTGTGGCGCGGCGAGTACCTGTGGAACTTCTGGCGCGACGCCGACCACCCGTACGGCCTGTGGCGCCGCACCACCCTCGAGTCCTTCCGCACCGACAGCCCCGAGTGGGATGTCGTCATCGACGTCGACGCCCTCCGCGAGGCCGAGGGCGAGAACTGGGTGTGGGGCGGGGCCGCCGTCCTCCGCGCGGAGTCGCCCGACGGTGCGCGGTACGACCGCGCCCTCGTCTCCCTCTCCCGCGGCGGCGCGGACGCGACGGTCGTGCGGGAGTTCTCCATCTCGCGCCGGGAGTTCGTCGACGGTGGCTTCTCCCTCCCGGAGGCGAAGAGCCGGATCTCGTGGATCGACAAGGACACCGTCTACGTGGGCACCGACTTCGGGCCCGGCTCGCTCACGGATTCGGGGTACCCGCGGCTGGTCAAGCGGTGGCGCCGCGACACCCCGCTCGGGCACGCGGACCTGGTCTACGAGGGCCATCACTCGGACGTGTCGATCGGCGCCGGCTACGACGACACCCCCGGCTACGAACGGCACTTCGTCTCACGCGCGATCGACTTCTACAACAGCGAGATCTACCTGCTCTCGCCGGACACGCTGGCGCTGGAGCGGATCGACGTCCCGACCGACGCCGATGCCGACGTGCACGAGTCACGCCTGCTGGTGCGCCCGAAGTCCGCGTGGGAACTGCCGACCGGGACGGTGCCCCCGGGCGCGTTGGTGGCCTTCGACTTCGACGCCTACCGGGCGGGCTCGCGCGAGTACAGCACCGTCTTCACCCCCGACGCGCACACGGCCCTCGCGGGGTACTCGTGGACCAAGTCGTACCTGCTGTTGTCGACGATGCGGGACGTGCGCTCGGAGCTGCACACCCTCGAGCCCGGCACGTGGGAGAAGCGGGAGACCCGCGGTTTCCCGGAGCTGGCCGAGATCGGCGTCTACTACACCGATCCGCGCGAGGGCGACGAGATCTTCGCCACCGCCAGCGGTTTCACCCTGCCTCCCACCCTGCTGCACGGCACCGCCGGCGGCTCGGTGGAGCCGCTGAAGTCGGCACCGGCCTTCTACGACGCCACGGGCGTCACGGCCGAGCAGTTCTTCGTCACGAGCGACGACGGCACGCAGATTCCCTACTTCGTCGTGCGCAAGCCCGCGGAGGGCCCGCAGCCGACGCTGCTCTACGGCTACGGCGGCTTCGAGGTCTCGCTCACGCCGGACTACACGGCGGTGTCCGGGACGTCGTGGATCGAGCGCGGCGGTGTCTACGTGCTGGCGAACATCCGCGGCGGTGGCGAGTACGGACCCGACTGGCACACGGCCGCTTTGAAGGAGAACCGGCTGCGCGCCTACGAGGACTTCGCCGCCGTCGCGAAGGATCTCGTGGCCCGCGGCATCACGACGCGCGAGCAGCTGGGCGCGCAGGGCGGCTCGAACGGCGGTCTGCTCATGGGCGTGATGTACACGCGGTACCCGGAGCTGTTCGGCGCCATCGTCTGCCAGGTGCCGCTGCTCGACATGCGGCGCTATCACCAGCTCCTCGCCGGCGCGTCGTGGATGGCGGAGTACGGCGATCCGGACGACCCCGCGCAGTGGGCGTACATCAGCGAGTACTCGCCGTACCAGAACCTGCCGGACGGGCCGGGTGAACCCGGCGACCTGCCCGCCCTGCTGGTCACCACGTCGACCCGGGACGACCGCGTCCATCCCGGCCACGCCCGCAAGTTCGTCGCGGCCCTGCGCGAGCGCGGCATCGAGGTGGACTACTACGAGAACATCGAGGGCGGCCACGGCGGCGCAGCCGACAACAAGCAGGCCGCCTTCAAATCCGCTCTCGCGTACGAGTTCCTGTGGCGCGAACTGGGATCATCGGGGAACTGATGCCCGCCCACAAGGCGCGCTCGCTGGCGGTCTTCATGGGCGCGATGACGGTACTGTGGTCGGTCCTGGGGTTGCACGCGGTGCCGGTCGTCGGTGCAGTGCTCGCGGTGGCGGGCGCCGGGGTGATCGTCGCCGCCGTCGCGCTCGCGCGCGGGCGGGCGGACGCCACGGCGGCGGAGCGCGGAGGGGCCGGCCGACCGCGAACCGGCGGTGCGTCCGGGTCCGTGTTCCGGCTCGCCGTGGCGGGCGAGGCAGTGGCCGCCGTGATCGCCGTCGTCGCGCTCAACCGGACCGGTCACCCCCAGTACATCACGCCTGCCATCGCCCTGGTCGTCGCGCTGCACTTCTTCGCCTTCCTGCTCGACGGCCCGCAGCCGATGCACCTCGCTGCCGGCACCGTGGGAACCGTCGCCGCCGCGACGGCGATCGGCCTCATGGCAGCGGGCATCGTCACGCCTGGCACCGGCCACGCGATCGCGGGCGGCGCACTCGCCCTGTGCACCCTCGGCTACGGCCTCGGATTCGTCCGCCTCCTGGCGGACTCGCCCCGCTCGACCACCGAACCCGGCACCGCCCGGAACTGAAAGGACTCCTCATGCTCGCTGCATTCTCGATCAGCCCGATGGGCGGCGACCAGGGCGCGGACGGCGGCGTCGCCGCCGCCGTCGCGGAGGCCGTCGCCATCGTCCGCGCCTCCGGCCTCCCCAACGAGACCACGGCGATGTTCACCACCATCGAGGGCGAGTGGGACGAGGTGATGGCGGTCATCAAGGCGTGCGTCGACCGCCTCGCCGAGAGCGCACCGCGCGTCTCCCTCGTGGTCAAGTGCGACATCCGTCCCGGGCACACCGGCCAGCTGACCGCGAAGCTCGAGCGGGTGGAGCAGCACCTGCGGGACTCGGGGCGATGACGCTCCGCTCCGTCGAGCCGCAGCTGTTCGTCGCCGACGTCCTCGCCGCGGTCGCGTACTACGTCGACCGCCTCGGCTTCGAGGCGCGGTTCGTGCACGGCGAGCCCGCGTTCTACGCGCAGGTGGCGCGGGACGGACTGGCGCTCAATCTCCGCCATGTCGACGAGCCGGTGATCCCGCCGGAGCTCCGGGACCGCGAGCACCTGCTCGCGGCGACCTTCGGCCTCGCCTCTGCGGCGGATCTCGCCGCGCTGGCGGACGAGTTCGTCGCGCGGGGCGCGGAGATCGCCGAGCCGCTGACGCAACAGCCGTGGGGCTCCGACACCGTCACCGTCCGCGATGCGGACGGGAACCTCCTCCTGTTCGCGGCTCCGTCGGACTGATCCGCCGGATCGCACTCACCGGCGCTGCAGCCGGGCCTCGATGCCGAACGGTTCGTCGAGGGCGAAGCGGCCCGGCCCCGCGCCCGCGAGGGCGAGAAGAATCAGGAGCAGCAGCCACTCGGGGCTGTAGAAGAACTGACTCAGGAAGCCGGGGACGGTGGTCGACGCCTCGACCGCCGTGGGCCACACCGAGTAGTAGATCGCGCCCACCATCGTGACCGCCAGCCCCGCGGCCGCGAACCGGCTGAGCAGCCCCAGCACGAGAAGGGCACCGAGGACCAGCTCCGCCCACGCCGTCACGGTCGACGCCAGATCGGGCTCCGGGATGCCCCACGCCGCGAAGTCGGCGACGAAGCGCTTCGGGTTCGCCGCCTTCCCCCACCCGCTGAGGAAGAACATCACCCCGACGCTCGCCCGCGCCACCAGCAGCCAGAGGTCCCTCGTCGTGTTCACGCCCCCGAAGGTACGGAAGTCGAGCCCCCATCGCACCGCGCCATGCGGCAGTGGAGTCGCCGGCTTCACGTGAAACCCCAGCTCGTGCCATACTGTGACGCATGTTGCTCAAGAGGCGTCAGGTGCTAGTGGGACTTGCCGCGCTGCCCGCCGCCGCGGTCGCCACGTCCCTGACCGTCCCGCACGCCGCCGCGGCCGACGCCGACAAGGCACTGCTCGACGCCGCCGTCGCGGCCGCGCCGACGGCCCGCGAGGTGATCACGGTGGCGGCACCGTCGTTCTCCTCCACCGACGTCCAGGTCTCGGCGTGGGCGCTGCTCGCGCAGGGCTGGACGAAGGTCTACGGGCCCGTCCCGGGCAAGGTCGGCCAGCAGGGCATCGGCGAGGGCAAGGACGGCGTGCCCCGTACCCCGTTCGGCGTCTTCAAACTCGACCTCGCGTTCGGCCGGCAGGACAACCCCGGCACCACGCTGCCGTACACCAAGGTGACGAATCAGCACTGGTGGGACGGGAACGTCAACTCCCCCACCTACGACCGCATGGTCGTCCAGGCCGCCAGCCCGGGCCCCGAGAGCGAGAACCTCTACGACATCGGCCCCGTCTACGACTACGCCGTGCACTTCGACAACAACCCGAGCCACACGCCGGGCAAGGGCGGCGCGATGTTCCTGCACGTCACCGACGGCAAGCCGACGCTCGGCTGCGTCGCGATCAGCCGCGACGGCATGATCACGCTCCTGAAATGGCTGGCGCCCGCACACAACCCGGTCCTGGTCACCGGCCTCGCGGGCTGATCCTCCCGGCGCGCACTACCGAGGTGCCCGGCGTCCACCGGGGGACCGAACGCCGCGCGGGGGTAGTCCGCTCCCCACCGAACTGCCCCGGCGTCCAGCGGGGGAGTGAACGCCGCGCGGGGGTAGACCGCTCCCCTACCGCACGCGCGGCCTCCGGCGAGGGAGCGAACGGCGGGCCCGCGGATCGGCGTCGCGCGGGGGACGAACACGGGCAGACACGCCACCGACGGGGGCTGCGCCGCTCACGTCAACGGACCGGTGATGCCCCGCGCGCATCACCCCAACTCTCAGAAACGTCGCTGATCTGCTCTTTCAGAGGGTATGCGCCAGACGCATCACCGTCGCGACCGACTACACCCACCAGGCGCCGACGGCCCTCAGCCGCGCGGCACGGACTGCGCGATCCACCCCGACAGCGCGGGGATCACCGCACCGGGCGAGAGGATCCATTGGTTGTGCCCCAGCGGATCCGCGATCCGCCGGTGCACGGACGACGGGAACTTCTCCCCCACGAACCGCGACTGCCGATCCGAGACGAGCTCGTCGCCGGCGATCGCCACGGTGAGCACGGGCGTCCTCGTCCCCGCCAGACGCGCCTCGTAGTCCACGTCCGCGCCGGCGACGTTGAAGTCGCCCGTCTGCACGAGATGGTCGAAGTCGGCCACGATCCCGGCGGGCACCTCGCCGAGGCCGTCGGGCCCGGACCAGTGGCCCCGTCGAGCGGCGGCAAGGGCGGCGACGGACGTCCCGATCCGGCGCGCCGTCCCCGACAGCCCGTCGAGCTTGTAATACCCCGTGCCGCAGGCGATCAGGATCACCCCGGCCAGGTTCCGCCGGGCCCGCGCGGCGTACATGACGCCCATCAGCCCGCCGAGGCTGTGTCCCAGCAGGATCCGCGGCGCGCCGGGGAACTTCTGCCGGGCCAGCGCGGAGACGGCCGGGTAGTCCTCGACCACCACGTCCTGGAAGCCGTGCTTCCCCCCGGCGCCGCGGGGCCGCGAATCGCCCTGTCCGCGCAGCTCGGCGACGACGGCGTTGAATCCCGCGTCGATGAGCCCGCGCCCGAAGTCGTCGAAGTAGCCGGCGGGCACGTTCACGCCGGGCCAGATCATCAGCACTGGCGCCGTGGGATCGGGGCCGCGGAAGATCCGGACGGGATTGGTGGTGCCGTCCTTGTACGTGAGCGTCGCGACGGTGGGCCGCGCCGTCGACGTCACCAGGCGCGCCGTTCCGCCCGCCGCGCGGCCACGGCGCCGAGCCCGCCGAAGATCAGCCCCAGCAGTGCGAGCGCGCCGCCGACCGCGGCCTCGGTCGCGATCCACGGCGTCAGGCTCTTCGTCACCTGGTCGAGCGCGGCGTCCACCACGGGGCTGAGCCCGCCGGTCCCGCTGCGGCTCGACACGTACGACGGTGCCGCCACGCACAGCATCCACGTCACGCCCGCGGCGACGGCGACGCCGAGCCCCAGGTAGAACATCATGAAGCCGCGGCGGTGCGCGGCCAGCAGCGCGAGCAGCGCCGCGGCGAGCGCGGTCAGGGGCGCGATCCACGCCGCCGACCGGATGGTGTCGGCGACGGACGCGTACCGTCCGGCCCGGAACAGGTCCCGGTTGGCGCCGGTCCCGGACAGGTCGATGGTGACCCGCTCCGGCACGGTCACCTTCACGTTGTTCGCGGCGGCGACGTCGCGGATCATCGGCGCCAGGTCGATCTCCGCGGTGGTCGCGCCGCGCAGCCGCTGCTCCGCGGTGGGCCGCACCAGCAGCCAGGTGTGCACCTGGCCGACGGCCTCCGTGAAGGCGCCCGGGAACTGCGGCCCGTGCACGTAGGTCGAGACGTAGGGCGTGATCGCGTCGAGCGGCGGCCGGGCGTCGCCTTGCTCGGTGAGCAGCCGCTGCACCTGCTGGGCGATCTCCTGCGCCATCGCGTCCTGCACCGCGCTGTCGCGGCCCAGCGGCTCCATGAGCTTCATGAACTCGGCGCGATCGAGCACCGTGCTCTTCGCCCACGCCGCGGGGACCGCCACGAACGTGGCCGCGATCGCCACGAGAACGAGGAGGAAGGCCGTCAGAGAACGCACGGCGACAACGGTACTCGACGGTGCCGTCGGCCCCGGTCGGCTCGGGCCACCGTCAGTCGCTGATCAGGTCGCGACCGCGGCCGACGATGAGCGGATCCGGGCCGGTGGCCAGGACGTCCATGTCCTTGTTGTCGTAGTCGAACTTGTCGAGGATGTAGCGCATCGCGTTGAGGCGGGCGCGCTTCTTGTCGTTGCTCTTCACCACGGTCCACGGCGCGTAGTCGGTGTCCGTCGCGGTGAACATCTCCTCCTTGGCCGCGGTGTACCCGTCCCACTTGTCGAGCGAGGCGAGGTCCATCGGCGAGAGCTTCCACTGCCGCACGGGGTCGATCTGGCGGATCGCGAAGCGGGTGCGCTGCTCGAGCTGGGTCACGGAGAACCAGAACTTGGTGACGTCGATGCCGTCCTCGACCAGCATCTTCTCGAACAGGGGTACCTGGTGCGTCCAGCGCTCGTGCTGTTCGTCGGAGCAGAAGCCCATGACCCGCTCGACGCCGCCGCGGTTGTACCAGGAGCGGTCGAACAGGACGATCTCGCCCTTGGTCGGGAAGTGGTCGATGTAGCGCTGGAAGTACCACTCGCCGGCCTCGCGCTCGGTGGGCTTGACCAGCGCCACCACGCGTGCGCCACGGGGGTTGAGATGCTCCATGAAGCGCTTGATGGTGCCGCCCTTGCCGGCGGCGTCGCGGCCCTCGAAGACGATGACCAGCCGCTGCCCGGTGTCTTTGACCCAGCGCTGCAGCTTGAGCAGCTCGATCTGCAGCAGGCGCTTGTCCCGCTCGTACTCGGAGCGGGCGAGGCGCTCCGAGTACGGGTAGCCCTCGCGCCACGTGTCCACGACGTGCCGCTCGGGGGTGAGCAGCACCGGATCGTCGTCATCGTCGTCGTTCACGGAGAAGCCCTCGGTCGCCCGCAGGTCGACGATCTTCTGCAGCGCCTCGCGGCCGCTGACCGCGCTCAAGTCGATGCCCACGGGCAGGTCGAGATCCATCACGCGCCGAAGGTTACGGGCAGGCACGGACCGGCGGGTGAACGTGGCGTGAACGCGGGGTGCGCTGTGATCGGTAAACTGTGCGGGATGCCCACCACCGCCAACCGCGGACGCCGGCGCGCCGAACACCTCGGGCCCGAGCGTCGCCGCCCCCAGGTCCTCGACGCCGCGCTGGAGATCGCCGCGCGCGACGGGCTCGCCGCCGTGACCATCGGCACCGTCGCCGACCGCCTGCAGGTCACCCGCCCCGTCATCTACTCGTGCTTCCCGGACCGCGTCGCGCTCATCACCGAGCTGCTCGACCGCGAGACCGAGACGATGATGACCTACGTCCTCACGTCGCTGCACAACGCGCACGGCGAGGACCCGGAGACCGCGTTCATCATCGGCATGCGCGGCCTGCTGGCCGCGGTCAACGAGCGCGCCGACACCTGGCAGCTGCTGTTCTCCGGCGTCACCGACCCGGAGGTCGTGCACCGCGTGCAGGGCGCCCGCGCGACCCTGGCGAAGCAGGCCGAGGACTGGATCCGGCCCGCGCTCATCCGCTGGTGGGACATGCAGGACCTCGACGCCAAGCTGCCGATGCTCATGGAGCTGTTCGTCTCGGCGTGCGAGGCCGCCGTCCGCTCGATGCTGGCCGACCGCCCCGACGACGCGGGAAAGGATTGGCGCGGCGACTCCGAGCGGATCGGCGCGTTCTACGGCTCCGCCGTCTACCGCGCCTTCCACGGCGCCTGACGGTCCGCCGTCACCTCACCGGTGACGGCTCCACGCCGCCCAGAGGGCGGCGTACCGTCCGCCCGCGCTGCGCAGTTCGTCGTGCGTGCCCTGCTCGACGATGGCGCCGCGCTCCATCACCAGGATCCGGTCGGCCCGGGCGGCCTGGCTGAGACGGTGCGCGACGACGAGGGCGGTGCGCCCGGCGAGCGCGGCCTGCGCGGCCTCCTCGAGCAGGTCCGCGTCGGCGCTGTCGGCGTCGGCGGTGGCCTCGTCGAGGATCGCGACGGGCGGGTCGAGCAGCACGAGACGGGCCAGCGCGAGCTGCTGCTCCCGCTGCGGGGTGAGCGCCTGTCCGCCCGCGCCGACGACGGTGTCCAGCCCGGCATCGAGCAGGGACACCCACTCCCGCGCGCCCACCCGCTCCAGGGCGGCGTCCAGCTCCGCGTCCGACGCCGACGGCGCCGCCATCCGCAGGTCCTCGGCGAGGGTGCCGGCGAAGACGTGGACGTCCTGCGTGAGCAGTACCGGCGCAGCGGAATCCGGCAGCGTCGCGAGGTCGGTGCCGCCGATCCGCACCGCGCCCGCGTCGGGCACGTGCACGCCGGCGATGAGCGCGGCGAGGGTCGTCTTCCCCGCGCCGGACGTGCCGACCACGGCCACCGTCTCCCCCGGCTCGAGGCGCACGGTGACCCCGTCGAGCACGCGGCGCCCGCCGCCGTACCCGAAGGCGACCCCGTCGACCTCGACGCGGGGCGGCCCGTCGCGCACGTCCACCACGCCCGACGGTGCCGGTCCCGACGCCTCGTCGTCGGCCACCCCGATCACCCCGACGATGCGGGCCAGGGAGGCTCCGGCGGACTGGATGTCGTCCATCACCAGCAGCAGCGCGCCGATCGGCCCGAACAGGCGCAGGAACAGCAGCATCGCGGTGGTGACGGCACCGACGGTGACGAGGTCCCCGTCGACGAGGGCGAAGCCGAGCACGAGGATCGCGGCCATGCCGACGAACTCGGCGAGATTGACCCGCCCGAAGAGCCGGTTCTGCACGATCCGCGCGCGCATGGTCCAGCGCACGACCCGCCACGAACCGTCGCTGACCCGCAGGCTCGCGTGGTCCATGAGGTCGTAGGCGTGCACGGTCGGCAGGCCGCGGATCGACCCGAGCATGTGGTGCGCCCGCTCCGCCATGGCCGCCCGCTCGGAGCGGTAGACCGGCGGCGCGACGCGCACGTACATCCGCGCGCCGAGCACGTAGACGGGCAGCACGACGACCACGACCGCCAGGAACCGCCAGTCGAGCGCGGCGAAACCGGCGACGGTCACGGCGACGGAGAAGCCGGACCGGGCGAGCGCGGGCACGCCGCGGGAGATGGCCTGGCTGACCGCGCCGACGTCGTCCGTCGCGCGGGAGACCAAGTCGCCTGACCCGGCCTCCTCGACCCGCGACTGGGCGAGCCGCAGCGCCGCACCGACCATCGACTCGCGCAGCCGGGCGAGCGCGGTCTCGAAGACCTGCGCGGAGAGGGCGATACCGAGGCCGGTGAAGACCGCCGAGGCGATCGCGGCGGCCGCCATGAGCCCGCCGATCCGCAGTACGTCGGGGTAGCCGCGGCCGTCGATCGCGACGTCGACCATCGCGCCGAAGCCCCACGGCACGGCCAGGCCGAGGGCGGCGCCCGCGAGCAGGACCACGAACACCAGCGCGAGGGCGCCGCGCTTCCCCGCGAGCAGGCCGCGGGCGAAGCGGAAGGTCTCCGCCCCGTCGGCGATCGGGAGGGCGCCGGCGGTGCCGGCCGTGCTGGGGGCGCTCATGCGCGGACCTCCGCCCCGGCGGGGCTGACGGTGAGCACGGTGTCGGCCGCGGCGATCAGCGTCGGGGAGCCGGTGAAGACGACGGTGGCGAGGCCCTCGCGGGCCGCGCCCAGCCGGTCGGCGATCGCGGCCTCGGTGACGGAGTCGACCGCGCTGGTCGGGTCGACGAGCACCAGGGTGCGGGTATCGGTGGCGAGCGCGCGGGCCAGCGCGACGCGCTGACGCTGGCCGCCCGAGAGCAACCGGCCGGCCTCGCCCACGGAGGTCTGCAGCCCGTCGGGCAGGACCTCGAGGACGTCGTCGCAGGCGGCCGCGAGGAGCGCCGCCGCGACCCGGTCGGGGGCGCCGCCGGCGGCGACGTTCTCCTCGACGGTGCCCTCGAACAGGGTGGTCGCGTGCGGCGCGACGCGCACGGTCCGCAGCGCCACGGGCTGGGTGAGCGTGTACAGGTCGGTGCCGCCGACGGTGACCCCGGCGCCCGGCCGCGGTGCCCCGGACCGCGCGAGCAGCGCGGTCGCGGCGGCGGTGGTCTCGGCGCCGCACACCACGGCGGTGACCCCGGTGGGCGGGAACTCCAGGTCGACGACGCCCTCGCCCGCGGGGACGCCGGTGAGCCGCACGGGCACCTCGTCGCCGTCGTGCGCGTGCAGCACGCCCTCGTCGCGGGCGAAGGGCGCCTGCAGCACCATCAGCACGCGCTTGGCGGAGGCGTTCCCGGCGACCCAGAACTTGCCGACGTTGGTGCCCATGGCCTGCAGCGGCGCCATCACGACCTGGGTGAGGCCCACGACGGTGATGAGCTGGCCGACGGTGAGGTCGCCGTGCACGGTCTGGACGCCGGCGAGCACGCCCACGAGCACCACGAACGCCGCGGCGACGGCCTCCATCGCGCCCACGTAGGCGCCCTCGGAGCGGCGGGCCTTGATGACGGCCGCGAGGGCGCGGGCGCTCGCCGCCCGGTACCGACGGTCGGCCTCGGCCTCGGCGTGCATGCCCTTGACCACACGGAATCCGGCGACCAGGTCGGCCGCGGACCCCGCTGCCTCGCCGGCGGCCCGCTGCTCGGCCTCGCTGCGGGCACGCAGGGCGCCGCCCGCCTTGTCGAGGCACCACAGCATCGCGGGCGCGCCGAGCAGCACGAGCAGGCCCAGCTGCCAGGAGATCGACAGGAGCACGACGCCGCAGAAGACGATCGCCGCGAGCTCGCCCACCGGGTAGAGGCCGAGCGCGACCGACATGGCGAGGCGCTGCACATCGGAGGTGGCGATGGACAGCAGCACGCCGGGCGAGTGGCCGCCGCCCAGGCCGCGCGGGTCCAGGATCCGGTCGGTGACCTGGGTGCGCAGCCGGTGCTGCACGGTGTTCATCCCGAGGAAGCCGATGCGCGAGCCGAACCGGAAGCTGAACGAGAGGAAGGCGAACAGGGCCGCGAGCACGAGGACCCAGCGGATCGTCGCCGCCCAGTCCCCGGTCTGGATGGCCCGGTCGATCGCGAGGCCCATCACCACGGGCACCAGCGCCTCGCCGACCTGGTGGCCGATGATGAGCAGGCCCGCGGGCAGTGTCCGCGACGGGTTGCCGAACATGGTGCGCAGCACCAGCTGCCGCGGCGTGGTGTCGGCGTCGACCGCGAGCGGCCGATGGTCGGGCTGCTGCTCGGGCGCCTCGAAGAACACCGGCAGCCGGCTGCCGGTCCAGTCCGCCACCCTCAGCTCCGCGCGGACTCGGTGAGCCGGAACGGGCCCAGCACGGTGCGCAGCTTGTTGCGGGTCTCGGCCAGCTCGGCCTGCGGGTCCGAGGCCCCGACGATGCCGCCGCCCGCGTAGGCGCGCAGCCGCGCACCGTCGAGCTCGGCGCACCGGATGCTGACCCGCCAGTGCCCGTCGCCGTTCGCGGCGGTCCAGCCCACGGCGCCGGCGTAGAAGCCGCGCTCGCCCTCGATGTCGGCGATCGCGCGGGCGGCGGTCCGCCGCGGGAAGCCGCAGACGGCGGGGGTGGGGTGCAGCGCGAGCGCGAGGTCGAGCGCGGTGGTCGCGGGGTCGGCGAGGCGGCCCTCGATCTTGGTGCCGAGGTGCCACACGGGTCCGGCCCTCGTCACCGACGGTGCGGCGGGCACGTCCAGTTCCGCGCACAGCGGCGCGAGCGCGGCGGCGATCTCGTCGACCACGTAGGCGTGCTCCTCGCGGTCCTTCTCCGAGTCCAGCAGGCCCTCGGGCGTGGTCGCGGTGCCGGCGAAGGGGTGGCAGAAGACGGTGTTGCCCATGCGTCCTACGAGGATCTCCGGGCTGGAGCCCACGAGCCAGCGGCCGCGGTAGGCGTCGCCGGCGGCGGCGAGGTCCACGGCGAAGGCGTTGCCCTCCAGGTCGCGCTGCTCCAGGGCGGCGGCCACGGCGAGCGGGTCGAGCGGCGCGGCGGCCTCGAAGTCGACGGCGCGCGCGAGCACCACCTTCTGCAGCTCGGAGTCGTCGATGAGCGCGATGGCGCGGCGCACCCGGTCGACGTGCTCGGCCGGCGCGGGGTGCTGGGCGGTCTGGGTCAACGTGGGCAGCTCGGCGGCAGCGCCGGCGGGGGCTCCGAGATCGGCCCCGCGCGCTCCGCTCCCGGCGGCCGGTGCCACATCGCCGAAGTGCTCCGGCACCGTCAGCGCCGCGGGATCGGCCAGGTCGAAGGGCAGCGCGCCCACCACGGCGGGGGCGGTGCCGGCGCGCAGCGCGGCGGCCGCGGCGTGCGGGTCCAGGAAGGTCGCGGCGGTACCGCGGGCGGCCAGGCGCTGCCCGGCCGCGGTCAGCAGGAAGTGCGGATGGTCGCTCTCCCCGCTCGCCGATGCCGTCATCGCAGTGCCTCCAGAACCTTGCTCGTAGTCTCCACTCTGCCGCATCGTCCCGCCACATAGGTGAGTGCGTTGGCGTGATCCTGCGCGGAGAAGTCGGCGACGGCGTCGCGGACCACGTAGGGCTGCACGTCGCGCATGAAGGCGTCCAGCGCCGTGGTCATGATCCCGATGTGGGCGTAGATGCCCGCGATCACCAGCTGATCGCGGCCCCAGGCGCGCATCCGCTCGGCGAGGTCCGACTTGGCGAAGGCGCTGTAGCGCCACTTGGTGAGCAGCACGTCGTCGTCGGCCGGGGTCAGCTCGCCGATGATGTCCTGGTTGGCCGTCTTCAGGCCCGGGCCCCAGAAGTCGGTGAGCAGCGCGCGCTCCTCGGGGTCCTGGTCGCCGGGCTGCGCCGTGTAGACGACGGGCACGCCGGCGGCGCGGGCCGCGGCGCGCAGCGCCACGATGTTCGGCACCACGGTGTGCAACGGCTCCGCGTCGCGCTCGAACGGCCCCACGAAGTGCTCCTGCATGTCGTGGATCAGCAGGACGGAGCGCGCCGGGTCGACGGTCCAGTCGACGGTGTCGGGGCACTCGATCTCGGGCAGGTCGTAGACGACCGTCTTCGGCAGGCTCACAGCTTCTCCTCGTCCTTGCGCCCGACGAGATCCGCCAGCGCGCGCCGCAGTTCGCGGCGACTGATCTTTCCGACGCCCGTCGTGGGGAATTCGCCGACGAACTCCACCCGGTCGGGCACCTTGTACTCGGCCACGCCGCGGGCGCGGACGAACTTCTTCAGTTCGGGCACGGTGGGCCGCTCGCCCCCGGTCAACACCACCGCACACGTGCGCTCCCCCAGGAACTCGTCGGCGACGGCCACGACGGCCGCGTCGATCACCAGGGGGTGGGCGATGAGGTGGTTCTCCACCTCCTCGGCGGCGATCTTCTCGCCGCCGCGGTTGATCTGGTCCTTGGCGCGGCCCTCCACCACGAGGTGCCCGCTCGGGAGCCGCCGCACGATGTCGCCGGTGCGGTAGAAGCCCTCGTCGTCGAAGGACTCGGCGTCGACGCCGCCCAGGTAGCCGCGGATCGTGTACGGCCCGCGCGTCCACAGCAGCCCGGGCTTGCCCTCCGGGACGGGCGCACCGTTCTCGTCGAGGACGCGCACCTCGTCGTCGGGCGAGATGGCGCGGCCCTGCGTGCCGAGGACGAGCTCCTCGGGGTCGTCGTCGCGGGTGTAGTTGACCAGGCCCTCGGCCATGCCGAAGACCTGCTGCAGGCGGCAGCCGAGCTCCGGGGTCACGCGCCGCGCCGCCTCGGGCGGGAACTTGGCGCCGCCCACCTGCAGCACGTCCAGGCTGGCCAGGTCGGCGGTCGCGCCGGGCACTGCCTGCAGCCACAGCATCGCGAGCGGCGGGACCAGCGACGTCATGGTCACCTTCTCCGCCTCGATCAGGGGGAAGGCCTTCGACGGTGCCGGGTCCGTCCCGAGCACGACGGTGCCGCCGGCCCAGAGGACGCCGAGGATGCCGGGGCTGCTCATGGGGAAGTTGTGCGCCACGGGCAGCACCACCAGGAAGCGAGTGCCAGGCCCGAGTCCGCAGATCTTCGCGGACTCGCGGACGGAGTACAGGTAGTCGGCGTGGGTGCGCGGGATCAGCTTCGGCACACCGGTGGTGCCGCCGGAGAGCTGCAGGAACGCCAGGGATTCCGGATCGACGGTGACAGGTGTCCCCTCCGCGACGTCACCCGCGAACGGCAGGTCGTCGACGACGAACGCCTCGGCGCCGGTCTCGGCGGCGACCTCGGCGGCCAGCGCGCGGTGGTCGAAGCGGTTGATGGTCGCCGCCGTGATCAGGGCCTTCGCGCCCGACGTCTGCACGAAGTGCACGAGCTCGCTGCGGCGGTGCGCCGGCAGCGCGAACACGGGAACGGCGCCGATCCGGAAGAGCCCGAACAGCACGGTGACGAACTCGGCGGTGTTCGGCAGCTGCAGCACCACCCGATCACCTGCGGCGATCCCCGTGGCGCGCAACCCCGCGGCGGCCACGGCGGCCGCCGTGTCCAGCTCGCGGTAACTCAGTCGCACCGGCGCGCCGGCGACGTCCTGCGCGACCAGCGCTTCGGCGTCGCCGAAGCGCTCCGCGGCCTCCGGCAGGAAGGACGCGAAGGTCTCGCCGGTCCAGTAGCCCGCCGCGCGGTAGCGCGCGGCGAACTCCTCCGGGAAGTAGCGGGTCTGCGTGCTGGTCATACGGTGGCGCCTCCGTCGACGGTGAGTACCTGCGCGGTCACGTGCCGCGCATCGGGCGAGAGCAGGTAGTCGATCGCACCCGCGATGTCGTCGGCATCGGCGATGCGGCCCAGGGGGATCCCCAGCCGGTGCCGCGCCAGGTCGCCCGCGATCGCGGCCTCCGCGGCGGCGGCGCCGCCGAAGGCGGTCTGCATGGGCGTGGCGGTGGATCCGGGCGCGACCACGTTGATCCGCACGCCGCTGCCCGCGAGCTCGAGCGCGAGGGTCAGGGTCGCGTTGTGCGCCGCGGCCTTCGACGCGCCGTACGCGCCGAGGCCGACGCGCGGGCCGTTCCCGGCGTTGGAGCCGACGACCACGACGGCGCCGGCGCCGCGCTCCGCCATCCGGCGGGCAGCGGCGGTGAGCACGTGCACGGTGCCGGTGAGGTTCACGGCGAGCGCGGCGGCCCAGTCCTCGGCCGCGGTGTCGAGAACCGGCCCGGCGACGAGGATTCCCGCGCAGTGCGCGAGCGCGTCCACGGGCCCGCCCGCCTTCTCGGCGGCATCGAGCGCCGCGGCGACGGCGTCGGCGTCGGTCACGTCGAGGACGTGCGAGGTGGCAGTGCCGCCCGCGTCGGCGACGGCGCGGGCGGTCGCGACCAGCCCGTCGGCGTCGCGGTCCGCGAGGGCGACGGGGCCGCGCCGCGCGAGCCGCAGGGCGGTCGCTGCGCCGATCCCGGAGGCGGCGCCGGTGATGAATGCGTGCATGTCTGCGTCCCCGGGTCAGCCGAGATAGGCGCCGGAGTCGCCGAGGATCTTGGCGGCGGGGTGCTCGGCACCGTCGGCGGTGCGCACCGTCTCGACGATGAGCGCGGGGTTGCCGCCGCGCCAGGAGTCCGGCCCCGCCACCACGGCGATGCCGTCACCGTCGGGCACGCAGACGCGGCCCGGGGTGCCCCCGTACCGCTTGGTGGACACCGAGGCTCCGGTGATCGCGAGCCGTTCGCCACGGAAGACGGTGTGGGCGTTCGGGTACGGATCGGACTGGGCGCGGATGAGCCGCTCGATCGCGTCGGCGGGCCAGGACCAGTCGATGGCACTGTCGGCGTCGGACCGCTTGTGGAAGTAGGTCGCGGCGGCGGGGTCCTGCGGGATCGGCTGCGCCGTCCCGGCTTCCAGTTCGCCGAGCGACCGGGCGACCAGCGGGCCGATCAGGTCGACGGTCCGGTGGAACAGGTCGACGGTGCGGTCGTTCGGGCCGACGGCGACGGACTCCTGGGCGATGATGGGCCCGGTGTCGAGGCCCTCGTCCATGAGGTGCGCGGTGACGCCCACGTGGGTCTCACCGTTGATGAGCGCCCAGATCAGCGGTGAGAAGCCGGCGTACTTCGGGAGCAGCGAGTCGTGGATGTTGAGGGTGCCCAGGCGCGGCATCGAGTAGATCGACGTCGGCAGCCAGGTGCGCCAGTTGTTGGCGACGATGATGTCGGGCTCGGCGGCCGAGACCGCTTCGAAGAGGGCCTCGTCCGGCTTCTTGGCGAGGTGCACGGGCACGCCGCGGGACGTGGCGAGCTCCTCGACCGAGTCGTTCCACATCATCTCGTACGGGTTGTTCGAGACGGGGTGGGTCACGGCGAGCGCGACCTCGTGGCCGGCATCGAGGACGGCGGACAGTGTGCGGTGGCCCCAGGTCTGGAAGCCGAAGGTGACGACGCGCATCATGCTCCCTTCGCGACGGTGGTCAGGCGGGTGTCGGCGACGAGTCCGTCAAGGATCTCGCCGGCGCGGACGGCGACGTTCGACAGGAGCGTCGAGCCGAGGCCGTGGGTGGACTCGGTGGCGCCCTGGACGTACAGGCCGTCGAGCGGCTCGCCGTCGATGGTCAGCACGTAGTCGCGGCCGACCTGCATGCGCTCGGGCGCGACGTCCCAGCCGGCGAGGACGTCGGAGACGCCGATGGAGCGGAAGCCGGTGGCGCACACGACGGCCGAGTAGTCCTGGCCGGTGGTCTCGCCGGCGATCCGGTCGCGCAGGGTGACCCGCACGCCGGTGTCGGAGCCCACCGCCGAGGTGACGACCGTGGCGGGGCGCATCAGCAGCCGGCGATGGCCGGAGACCTTCTCCTGGTACTCGACGGCGTAGAGCTCGTTGATCAGCTCGATGTCGACGCAGCCGTAGTTGGTGGTCGCGTGCCGGGCCATCAGCTCCTCGCGGACGTCCGCGGGCGCGTCGTAGAAGTCGTCGACGGCGGAGGGGTCGAAGACCTTGTTGGCGTACGGGCTGTCATCCGCGGGCTGGAAGCCGTAGGAGTTGTAGACGCTCTCCACCACGGCGTTCGGGTAGCTCCGGTGCAGGTACTGCGCGACCTCGGCCGCGCTCTGCCCGCCGCCCACGACGAGGAAGCGGTGCGGCGCTTCGACATCCAGGTCGGCCGCGGCGAGGTGCTCGAGCAGCCGGTGGTTGTGGAACAGGCGCGGGCCGGCGGCGGCCCACTCGGGCAGCCGCTCGCGCAGTCCGGTCGCCACGACGACGGACCGGGCGCGCAGGGCCCCGTCACCGTCGGGACCGGTGAACCGGACGAGCCATCGCGCACCGTCGACCGCACCGTCCACGCGCTCGACGGCGGTGACGGTCGTGCCGTAGTCGATCCGGGCGGACACGCTCTCCGCCACCCAGGACAGGTAGTCGGTGAACTCCACCCGGGTGGGGAAGAAGGTCTGGTGGTTGATGAAGTCCACCAGCCGGCCGCGCGCCTCGAGGTAGCTCAGGAAAGTGAACGGGCTGCGCGGGTTGCGCAACGTCACCAGATCCTTGAGGAAGGCGATCTGCATCGTGGCACCGTCCAGGAGCATGCCGGGATGCCAGGCGAAGGCGGGTTTGCGTTCGAGGATCGTCATCGACAGCGGCGGCAGGCCCGTCCGGTTCCGCTCATCGAGGGCCGCGGCGAGCCCCAGATTCGACGGTCCGGCCCCGATCCCGACCACATCGGCGATCGCGTGCTGCTGTCCCATGTATCTCCCTCGTCGACTATCTAGATAGGATAGGCATACCTGAAAGTAGAGACCATTCGCCAGTCGTGCGAACGTCTGTGTCCATCGACACAGGCCACCCGTCGAAGAGGAGAAACCGTGTTCGGGTCATCCCGCATCACTCGTACCGCCCTTGCCCTTGCCGCCGCTACCGCCCTGGTCACGGGCACCGCAGCGTGCGGATCCGGCTCGCCCACCGACGAGCACGCCCAGCACGACGCGGGCTTCCCCGTGTCGATCACCTCCGCGCTGGGCACCACCGAGATCAAGGCCCGACCGGAGCGCGTGGTCACCCTCGGGTGGGGCAGCACGGAGGCCGCGATCGCGCTCGGCGTGACGCCCGTGGGCATGCGCGACATGTCCTCGGAGCTCGGCAAGGACGCCGGCGGGATCACGCCGTGGGTGCAGGAGAAGCTCGGCGACACGAAGCCGGTCCTGCTGCCGGAGTCGAGCAAGTCGCTCCCGCTGGAGCAGATCGCGGCCCTCAAGCCCGACGTGATCCTGTCGGTCCAGGCGGGACTGACCGCGGACCAGTACGCGCAGCTGAGCAAGATCGCGCCGACCGTCGCACAGCCCGGCCGCAACTGGCAGACCTCGTGGCAGGACCAGACCACGCTGGTCGGCAAGGCGCTGGGCCGCGAGGCCGAGGCGAAGGCGCTGATCGCGGACACCGACAAGCGCATCGCCGAGGTCAAGGCCGCGCACCCGGAGTTCGCCGGCAAGACCGTCGCGGCGGCCAGCGGCACCACCACCGACGGATTGAACTTCTACTTCGACACCGATCCTCGGGTGCAGCTGCTGCAGAGCTTCGGCTTCACCGTGCTGCCCGAGCTGGCCGCCCTGCGGGAGGCCACCCCGCCCGGCAAGTTCGCAGCGCCGGTGAGCTGGGAGAACGTCCCGAAGTACAACGCCGACGTGCTGACCTCGTGGTACCTCGACCCCGCGAAGCGCGAGGCCACCGAGGCCAACCCGTCGTTCGCGAGCCTGAAGGCCGTGCAGCGCAAGGCCTACGTGCCGCTCACGGACCCGCCGCTCGTCTACGCCGTCAGCTCGCCCAACGTCCTCGACGTGCCGTGGCTGCTGGAGCGCTACGTGCCCACGCTGTCGATCGCCGCGAAGCAATCCGCCAACTGATTCGGCGCCGCGCCGCCGGGCGGCGCCGTCCGGCGGCGCCACCGCGCTACAGCCCCGCGGCCTCGAGGGCCTGCTCATAGAGGTCCGTCGCCTCGTCGCGGGACTTGCCCGCGGCGAGGGCGTCGGCGAAGACGGCGCGCAGCTTCTCCTCCCCCGCGGCCTCGAAGCGCTTGGTCCACGCCTCGGCGTCGTGGCGCCAGTACCCGACGACGTCGGCACGGTCGCGCGCCCAGCCGAGTCCGCGCACGTGCTTCTTCGCGGCGCGGGTGTCCGCCGCCTCCCCGGCGAGCCAGAGGTATCCGTCGGTCGGCAGGTCGACGGTGCGCAGTGCCTCCGGCAGGCGACTCGGCGCGGCTCCGTTCCCGGTGCCGATCAGCTCGATGATCTCCGTGCCGGGACGCTCGGGGAGGTAGGCGATCTCGCTGCGGTCGAGGACCTCGGCGATCACCGTGACCTCGACGTCGCCCGGAGTCTCCTCCAGGATCCGGGCGAGCGCGGGCAGCGCCGCGAGGTCGCCCGCGAGGACGTGCCGCGAGGCGTCCGCCGCGGGGTCGTACCAGGAGCGGGGCCCGGCGGCCAGGAGCCGCCAGCCCGGCCGGGCGGCGCGGAACCAGTCGATGGCGGGCCCGTGGCCGTGCTCGGCCACGTCGACGAGCATGCGGCGGGTCGCGGGATCGTAGGCGCGCACCGAGTAGTTCCGGTGGCCGAGGCTGCGCTCGGGATCGGCGATCTCCCAGCCGCCGAGCGCACCGGGATCGTCCGACGGTCGGGCGGTCAGCTCCGTGCCGTCCGGCGAGAAGTAGAAGGCGATGGACTCGTCCCCGGGCGCGATGGGGACGTAGCCCCCGGCGGTACCGCCGCCCACCTCGAACTCGAGTCGCAGCAGGTTCTCCGCGACCTGCGAGGTCGAGGTGAGGGTCAGGACGAAATCGTTCCACTTCATGGGTCACTCCGGGCGGGTCGGGCCGCGGCGCGGATCGGGCACGCTCCGCGGCGAACGGGACGGCGGCATGGTCCGGCGGGCGAGACACCTCATCAGCAAGTGTAGGCTTACCTACCTGACCGCACCGCAGATTACCCCAAGGAGACGGTTTCCGATATGTCCACCTCCCCGCTGACCGCAGACCGCGTGCGCGCCGACGTCGCCGAGCTGCTGCAGGTGCCCGCACACTCGATCGCGGACGACGACAACCTCTTCGACCTGGGCCTGGACTCGGTGCGGGTCATGACGCTGATCCAGCGCTGGCGCGACGCGGGCGCCGCCGAGCTCGAGTTCCCCGACCTCGCGGAGCAGCCGGAGCTCGCCCACTGGCAGCAGCTCGTGGTCGGCGCATGAACCCGTTCGACGAGCCGGACGCCGGCTTCCTCGTGCTGCGCAACGCCCTCGACCAGCGCTCGCTGTGGCCGCGCTTCGCCGAGGTCCCCGCGGGCTGGACCGTCGAGTTCGGACCCTCCTCACGCGAGGACTGCCGGAGCCACATCGAGGCCGCGTGGACGGACCTCCGCCCACGACGCGCCGACCCCCGCCAGCTGATCACCGCCCAGGAGCACCCGACGTGACCCTTGCAGAGGCCGCCCCCACCCCGGCTCCGGCCGGCACCGACGCACCGACCCTGCTGCCGCTCACCGCGGCCCAGCACGGGATCTGGAACGCGCAACGGCTGGAACCCGATTCGCCGTACTACGTGGTGGGCGACGTGCTGGAGATCGCCGGCGACCGCAGGGTCGACCTCGACGCCCTGCGCGCCGCGATCGCGCGCACCGTCGCCGAGGCGGGCAGCCTGCGCCTGCGCGTGGTCGAGACCCCGGACGGCCCGCGGCAGTGGATCGACGCCGCGGCCTCCCCGGCGCCCGACGTCGTCGACCTGCGCGGTGAGCCGGACCCGCGGTCCGCGGCCGAGGCGGCCGTCGTCGCCGAGCGCGCCCACCTCGCGGCGGAATGCGCGGGGATGACGGACCGCGACCTCTTCGCCTTCCGCATCCTGCGCCTGTCGGACACCGAGGTCTGGTACACCCAGTTGGGGCACCATCTGGTCTTCGACGGCTACTCGGCCGCGATGCTCTCGCGCCGCGTCGCCGCGCACTACACCGCGCTCGTGACCGGGGCCGAGCCGCCGAAATCCCCGTTCGGCTCCTTCGCCGACTTCGTCGCCGCCGATCAGGAGTACCGCGCGAGCGAGCGCCACGAGGCCGACCGCGCCTACTGGCGCGACGAACTGACGCCCCTGCCCGAACTTCCGGATCGCCCCGGCGTCGACGGCCCCGCGGGCGAGGTCCTCGCCGCCCGGACCGAGCTGCCCGCCGAGGTCTTCGACGCCCTGCGCCGGGTCGCCGACGAGTCCGGCACCACGTGGGGCGAGGCACTCATCGCGTGCTACGCCGCCTTCCTGCACCGCACGCTCGGCGAGTCCGACGTGGTCTTCGCCATGCCGCTCATGTGCCGCAGCGGTGGTGTCGCCCTGCGCACCCCCGCGATGGCGGTGAACGTGCTCCCCCTGCGCCTGCCGGTGCGCGCCGAGGACCGTCTGACGGACCTGAGCGCCCGCGTCGCGGAGGCCATGCGGCGCATGCGCGCCCATCAGCGCTACCGCGGCGAGGACCTCCCCCGCGACCTGGGCGCGCCGAACGTCGGCGCCCTGCTGCACGGGCGCGGCATCAACCTCAAAGCCTTCGACCTCACCCTCGACTTCGCGGGTTCCGAGGGCACGATGCGCAACGTCGCCGGCGGCCCGCCGGAGGACTACGGGCTCAGCGTGATCCCCACGTCCTCCGGTGGGCTGCTGCTGGGCTTCGAGGTGGACGCGCGCGCCGCGACACAGGAGCAGGTGCAGGGCCGGCTCGACGCGGTGACCACCCTGATCACCCGGCTCTCGTCCCGCGCCGCGCCCGCGCTGGGCCAGGTCGAGCTGCTGCCTGCGGGCCTGCGCGACGCCCTGATCGATCGTTCTCGCACACCGGAATCCACCCATCCCGCGCAGGACGTCTCGGCCGCGCTCGACGCACAGGCCCGCCGCGACCCCGCGGCCCTCGCCCTGGTCCACGGCGACGAGCGACTGACCTTCGGCGAGCTCGACGACCGCGTGCACCGCACCGCGCGGCTGCTCCGCGCCGAGGGCGCGGGCGCCGACGACGTGGTCGCCCTGGCACTGCCCCGCGGCGTCGACCTCGTGGTCGCGATCCTCGCGGTCCTCGACGCGGGCGCCGCCTACCAGTACCTCGACCCGGCGCACCCCGCCGCGCGACACGCGGAGCTGGTCGCGGACTCGCGGCCCGTGCTCCTGGTCGGCGCCGCTGGTTCCGCTGCGCCCGACGACGTCCCGTCGCTCCACCTCGACGATCCGTCCGTCGGGGCCCGGCTCGACGCCCTGTCCGGCGCTCCGCTCAGCGAGTCGGAGCTCGCCGCGCCGCGGCACCCGGACCACCTCGCCTACGTCATCCACACCTCGGGTTCCACCGGTCGCCCGAAGGGCGTCGCCGCGCGGGTCGGCGGGCTCACGAGCCTGCTGCGGCACCACCGCGCGACGCTGGCCGATCTCGCGACGGCCCGCGACGCCGAGCGCCGCCTGCGCAGCGCGCACACCTATTCGTTCTCCTTCGACGCCTCGCTCGACCAGCTGCTGTGGCTGCTGAGCGGCCATGCGCTGCACCTGTACTCGACGGAGACCGCGCGGGACGCCGACGCCCTGCTGGCCGCGTACCGCGCCGACCGGATCGACGTCGTGGACACCACCCCGTCGATGGCGGCGCCGCTCATCGACGGCGGGCTGCTCGACGGCGAGCACCGCCCCACCCTGCTGATCCTGGGCGGCGAGGCGACCGGGCCTGCGCTGTGGCGCCGGATCGCGGCCGCGGGCGTGCCCGCGGTGAACGTCTACGGCCCCACCGAGGCGGCCGTGGACGCCACCGCCGCGGTCGTGGCCGGGGAGACGCCCGTCATCGGCCGGGCCGTGCCCGGCACCGCCGCGTACGCGCTCGACGGTGCGCTGCAGCCGGTCCGCGACGGCGAGATCGGCGAGCTGTACCTCGCCGGCCCGCACCTGGCGCGCGGCTACCTGAACCTGCCCGCGGCGACCGCCGAGCGGTTCGTCGCGGACCCCTTCGGCGAACCCGGCTCGCGCATGTACCGCACCGGCGACCGCGTGCGGTGGGCCGGCGACGGCGGCTACGAGTACCTGGGCCGCGGCGACGGCCAGGTGAAGATCCGCGGCTACCGGATCGAGCTGGCCGAGGTGGAGACCGCGCTCGCCGCGGTGGCGGGGGTGACCAGCGCCGCCGCCGTGGTGCGCACCGACGCCGGCCGGGATCGCCTGGTGGGCTATGTGACCGGGGCCGTGACGGCGGACGGCGTCCGCGCCGCACTCGGCGAAGCGGTGCCGGAACACATGGTTCCCTCCGCGATCGTCGTGCTGGACGAGCTGCCGGTGACGATCAACGGCAAGCTCGACCGCGCCGCCCTGCCCGCGCCCGCCGTACAGACCGCCGGCCGCGCCCCGCGGACCGACCGCGAGCGGCTGCTCTGCGCGGTGGTCGCCGCCGCGTTCGACGTCCCCGAGGTGAGCGTCGACGACGACTTCTTCGGCCTGGGCGGCGACAGCATCAGCGCCATCACGGTGTGCAGCGAGCTCCGGGCCGCGGGGCTCGACGTGCGGCCCCGGGACTTCCTCTCCGGCAGCAGCTTCGCGACGCTCGCCGCCGGCGCCGCCGAGACCGGCGCGCAGGACGAGGGCCCCGCGATCCCCGCCGAGGGCGAGTTCCCCGCGCCGCCGATCGTCGCCGCGCTGCTGGATCTCAACCCGGGCTCGCGGGACATCGCGGGCTACGCGCAGTGGATCGCCCCCGAGCTGCCCGCCGGCGCCACCGCCGAGTCCGTGCGGACCGCCCTGGAGGCCGTCGTCGCCGCGCATCCCGCGCTGCGGCTGCGGATCTCGGGCCGCACGACGCTCACGATCGACGAGGCCGCCCCGGAGATCGAGGTCTCCGAAGGCACCGACACCGTCGAGGACGCGGCCGCCGAGCTCGCCGTCGGCCTGGACCCCGCCGCCGGCGCCGTGCTCCGCGCGCGGATCGTGCGCGCCGACGGCGCCCCGGACCGGCTGGTCCTGGTGATCCACCACCTCGCCGTCGACGGAGTCTCCTGGCGCGTGCTCCTGCAGGACCTGCCGCAGGCGCACCGGGACGCCGCCGCGGGCCGAGCGCCCGCGCTGCGCGCCGAGGCGACGCCCTGGCGCGCACACGCGCTCGCCCTCGCCGAGCGGGGCGAGAGCGGCACGTACCGCGGCGAACTCGAGCACTGGCGGGCGACGCTCGCCGACGCCGAACGGCTCGGCGCGCGGCTGCTCGATCCCGCCGTCGACCGGGTCGGCACCACCACGACCACGCACACCCGCACGGCCGCCGCCCTCGCCGCCGCCGTCACCGACGCCCTGACGCGGGCGTACCGCGCCAACGCGGAGGAGACGCTCCTCGCCGCGCTCGCCCTGGCCCTCCGACTGCGCCGACGCCGCGCCGGCCTCGCCCCGCGGGGAGCCGCGACGGTCACCGTCGAGGGACACGGCCGCGAACAGGTGCTGCCCTCCGCCGATCTCGCGCGGACCGTCGGCTGGTTCACCGTGGAACACCCCGTCCGCCTCCCCGTCCCGTTCGACGACGCGGAGCTCGATGAGGCGCTCGCCGGCGGCGACGCGGCCGGGCGGATCGTGCGCGCCGTCAAGGAGGCCCGCCGCGGCGTCCCCGGACACGGCATCGGCTACGGCGTGCTCCGGCACCTCGACGCCGAGGCCGAGCCGCTGGGGGCGGCACCCGACGTGGTCTTCAACTACCTCGGCCGGTTCGCCGCGCCCGACGACGGCTGGCGGCTGCCCGGCGAAACCCCCTTCGCGGTGCTCGACCCCGCCGCGAAGGCGGTCGAACAGGTGCTCGCGATCAACTGCTTCGACGGTGCCGACGGGCTCACCGTCGAGTGGACCGCGGCGGGCGGCGTGCTCGACGCGGCGACGGTCGCGGAGCTGCAGGCGTGCTGGGCCGAGGCCCTGGCCGCGCTGGCCGCGCACGCCGAGCGGATCGGGCCCGACGGTGGCGGCCTGACCCCGTCGGACCTGCCGCTCGTGACGCTGGACCAGGCCGACATCGACCTCCTGGAGCAGGACGGCCCGATCGCCGACGTGCTCCCCGCCACGGCATTGCAGGTGGGCCTCGCGTACCACTCGCAGGTGTTGGCCGAGGGCGAGCCCGACGTCTACACGGTGCAGGCCGCGACCTACCTCGACGGTCCCGTCGATCTCGACCGGATGGCGGCCGCGGCGGCGGAACTGCTGCGTCGTGTGCCCTCGCTGCGCACCCGGCTGGCTTACACCGCCTCGTCCGACGTGGTGCAGGTGATCCCGGAGACGGCGCTCCCCGACTTCACCTTCGTCGACGTGAGTGACCGCCCGGATCCGGCGGCGGCGTTCGCCGCCGTCGCCGCGGCCGAGCAGGCCCGCCGCTTCGATCCGTCGACGGCACCGCTGATCCGGTTCCTGCTGTGCCGCACCGGCACCGACAGGTACCGTCTGGCCCTGACCAACCACCATTCGTTGCTCGACGGCTGGTCCATGCCGATCGCGGGCCGCACCCTGCTCGCGATCTACGCAGAGCTGGGCGGCGGGCCGGCGGCACCGGCCTCGGCGCCGCTCGACGGCTACTACCGCTGGCGCGCGGACCGGAACGTTCGCGCCGCCCGCGCGGCGTGGGCCGAGGAGCTGGCGGGGCTGGAGGCGCCGACCCTCCTGGCTCCGACCGGTTCCGGCGCGACAGAAGCGGCACCCGAGCGGATCCTGGTCGAGCTCGACGACGACCTGACGCGCGGCCTCGCCGAGCTGGCGCGCACCCGCGGCGTCACGCTGACCAGCGTGCTGCACACCGCGTGGGGCCTGCTCCTGGGCCGGCTGACCGGCCGCCGCGACGTGGTCTTCGGCTGCCCCGTCTCGGGCCGGCCGGTGGAAGTGCCCGACGTGGGCACGATGGTCGGTCAACTCGGCGAGTCCATCGCGATCCGCGTGCGGGCCACGCCGGAGCAGCCGGTCGGCGAGGTCCTCGCCGACGTGCACCGCCGCGCCCTCGCGCTCTCCGATCACCATCACCTCGGCCTCGTCGAGATCACCCGCGCCGCAGGGCTCGGCGATCTCTTCGACACGATGGTCGTCACCGAGAACTTCCCGCTCTCCGACCGCAGCGTGCAGCCGGTCGAGCCCGGCCTCGACCTCACGGGCGTCGACATCACGGACGCCACCCACTATCCGCTCACCGTGGTCGTCCTGCCCGGCGAGCGCCTGACCCTGGGCCTGGGCTACCGCACCGACGTGCTCGCCGAGGACACCGTGCGCGCCTACGGCCGGTGGCTCACCGCCGTGCTGCGCGCCGTCGTCGCCGCGCCGGACACCCCGGTCGGGGCGATCGGCACGCTGCCGGCCGACGAGCGGGCCGCGATGCTGGCGCTGGGCGACGTGCCCCTGCGCGGCGCGTACGGGCCGCTGCTCGAGGAGTTCGGCGCGCACGTCGCCGCGACGCCCGACCACCCCGCCGTGGTCTGCGACGACGAGCAGCTGACCTACCGCGAGCTGGACGAGGCCGCGAACCGGATCGCCCACCGCCTGCTGGCCGACGGGGTGCGGCAGCAGGACGTCGTCGCGGTGTTCGCCGAGCGCGGGCTGCCCTGGTACGTCGCGGTCTTCGGCGTCCTCAAGGCCGGCGCGGTGTACCTGCCGCTCGATCCCTCGTATCCCGCGGCGCGGCTGCAGTTCCTCCTGGAGGACGCGGCACCGTCGGCCGTGCTGACGTGCGGCGCGATCCCGGAGGCGACCACGGCGTCCGTGCCCGACGGGGTGCCCGTGCGCGCGGTGGACCCGTGGGACGTCGCCGGCGAGGCGACCGATCCGGCGCACGCGCGGGAGGGCCTCACGCCGGACGCCCTGGCGTACATCATCTACACCTCCGGCACCACGGGCCGACCGAAGGGCGTCGCGGTGAGCCACCGCGGCCTCCCCGACCTCATGGCCTTCGTGGTCGAGGTGCTCGGCTTCCGTCCGGACGAGCGGGTGCTGCAGACCGGCTCGCCCAGCTTCGACATCTCCGTGCTGCAGGTGCTGGGTCCGCTCATGGCGGGCGCCACGTCCGTCATCGCTCCGGACGCCGTCCGCGTGCCGGGAGACGAGTTGCTGGAGTACATCGAACGGCAACGGGTCTCGGTGATCAACCTGCTGCCCTCCTTCCTGGCGGCGATGCCGGACCACGCCGAGGTCGACCCGTCGGTGATCTTCATGGTGGGCGCCGAGCGCCTCGACCCGGAGCTCGCGGACCACTGGGGGCGGGGCCGGCGCGCCCTGTTCAACTGCTACGGCCCGACCGAGGCGACGATCAACGCCGTCACGTGGCGGTACGAGCCAGACGACCCGGGCCCCCTGCCCATCGGCCGGCCCGACCCGAACCTGCCCTGCTACGTGCTCGACGAGGGGCTCAACCCGGTGGGGACGGGCGTGCTCGGCGAGCTGTACCTCGCGGGCGACTCGCTGGCCCAGGGCTACCTGCACCGCCCGGACCTCACCGCGGCGACCTTCGTGGCGAACCCCTTCGGAGAGCCCGGATCCCGGATGTACCGCACGGGCGACCTCGTGGCGTGGCGGGCGGACGGCACCCTCTCCTTCCACGGCCGCGCCGACCACCAGGTGAAGATCCGCGGCCTGCGGATCGAGCTCGGCGAGATCGAGACCGCGCTCGCGCGGCAGCCCGGCGTGCGCGCCGCGGCCGTGCTGGTGCGCGACGACCGGCTCGTCGGCTACCTCGTGCGCAACGACGGCGCGCAGCCCGATCCGGACGCGATCCGGACCGCCCTCGGCGCGGAGCTGCCGGCGCACACGGTGCCCGCGGCCTACGTCGTGCTGGACCGGCTCCCCCTGGGCCCCACCGGGAAGCTGGACCGGGACGCGCTGCCGGAGCCCGCGACGCGGGCCGACGGCGGCCCCGACCGGGAGCCCGCGACCGCAGCCGAGGCCGCGCTGCTCGCCGTGTTCCGCGAGCTGCTGGGCGACGAGGTGCGCCTCGCCGACGACTTCACCGAGCTGGGCGGCGATTCGCTGATCTCGCTGCAGGTGGTCTCCCGCGCCCGGCGCCGCGGCTTCGAGGTCAGCGCGCGCGACGTCCTGGAAGGACGCTCCGTCGCCGGGATCGCGGCGCGCGCAGTCGCCTCCGCGGCGCCGGACGCACCGTCGGGCAGCGACTTCGAGCAGTTCCTCGACGTCCTACGGCTGGACGGGACCGACGCTCCGGACGTCTTCACCGGGCGGCATCCGGCGAAGGTCGGCGTGCACACCTTCGGCGGCCAGATCCTGGCGCAGGCGATCGTGGCCTCGGCCGCGACGCTCTCCACCGCGGCCCTGCCGCTGCACGCGGCGCACACCCACTTCGTCGAACTCGGCACGGTCACGGAGGATCTCACCTATCGCGTGACCCGCCTGCGCGACAGCCGAGGCGCGGCGAACCGGCAGGTCACCGTCGAACAGGACGGACGGATCCTGGCGGTCATGACGCTCGCCTACCAGGCGGACGCCTCGAACCCGCTGGAGCACACCGATCCCGCGCCGGAGGCCGGCGAGCCGTCGGCCCTCCCGACGATGGCGGAGCGGTTCGCCGGGCACGAATCGGCGTTGCGCGCCCTCGTCGACGCCTCCCACCCCATCGACATGCGGTTCGCGTCGGAGCCGGTGTGGGACAAGCGGGGCGCCGACGGCGCTGACAGCAGGAACCTGGTGTGGATGCGCGCCGACGGCACGCTGCCCGGCGATCAGGTGCTCCACGACGCCGCCCTGGCGTGGGCGTCCGACCTCACCGTGCAGGACCCGATCATCGCCCGGCACGGCCTGTCCTGGGGCTACGACCGGGTGGGGGCGGCGACGCTGAACCAGTCGCTGTGGTTCCACCGGCACACCCGGTTCGACGCGTTCCACCTCCTGGTCGTGGACTCCCCCGTCGCGCGCGGCGGGCGGGGACTGACGACCGGACACTTCTACGCGGACGGCGAGCTGGTCGCCACGGTGACCCAGGAGGCGATGGTGCAGGTGCTCCCGGACTGACCTCGGGGAGCGGAACGCGAACAGCCGCGGCCGGAGTGACGTCCGGGCCGCGGCTGTCGCGTTGTGGAGCGGGTGGAGCCGTTACTTCTTGAACATCTTCTCGACGACGTCGAGCGTCGCCATGGCCTTGTCGAAGTCGGGACGCTGCACCCAGTAGGGCAGGTCGAAGGCCCGGTTCGCGGTGAAGGCCGGGAGCGAGGCGTAGACCGGCTGCGAGCGCAGGGAATTCGCGTCGAAGGTCTGCCCGCTGAAGCCCACGATGAAGATCGAGGGCTGCGTCACCGTGCTGGGCAGCTGCTCCGGGGTGATCTCGTAGGAGTCGCCACCGGCGGTGTACGGCTTGAACTTGCCGCTCGCGAAGATCGGCGCGGGCTCGATGCCGAGCTTGGCGAACTCCGCGGGCACGCCGCGGTTCTCGATCAGGCCGTAGGCCTTGCCCTGCGCGGTCATCGAGAGGAAGGCCACGGGGCCGGGGGGCGGCGTGATGCCGGCCTTCACCTGCGCGACGCGGTCGTCGTACTTCTTCACGGCGTCCTGGTAGACCTGCGGCTGGTCGAAGGCCTTGGCGAGGAACTCGAACTGCTGGTTCCAGCTCTCCAGCTTGTTGTCGACCACGAGCGTCGGGGCGATGGCCTTGAGCCGGTCGTACGCGTCGTTGGTCTGCTTGAACGGGAAGCCGAGGCCCCCGCCGACGATGAGGTCGGGCTTCTCCGCGGCGATCGCCTCGAGGTCGTAGCCGCCGGCCGGCCACTGCATGAACTTCGTGCCGGCCTTGGTGAAGTCGTCCTTCCACGCGTCGAAGGGCTGCGCCTTCGCGGGGTCGCGGTCGGTGTACTCGGTGACCATGGCGGTCACGGGGAGACCCAGGTCGTACAGGTAGCCCGCGAGGTTGTAGTTCAGCAGCACGACGCGCTTCGGCTTGACCGGGATGGTCACGTCGCCCTTCACCGTGCTGACGGTGCGCGTCGCGGACGCCTCGGTACCGGAGTCGGTCGAGCCGCCCCCGCACCCGGCGACCAGCCCGACGGCGCACAGGATGGCGACGAGGTATCGCACGTGCTTGGCCATGAAGAAGCCCTTTCTCGGAATATTTAGGACAGGCTTATCAAAGCACATGCGGCGGTGCGATAGACACCCACCCCGATTCGGTCATGAGGTTAGGGTAACCAAAGTGGTCGGTACCGTGAAGGCATGACACGCGTAGACACAGCCTCCCCCGCCCGCACGGTCGCCCGCACCGTGGCGCTCGCCGTCGCCGGCCTCGTCCTCGTCCTGTTCACCGCCGCCGTCCTCCTCTCCCAGATCTTCGCCGCGGTCTCGGCCGCGTCGGTGTTCGCGCCGGTCTGGCGGGCCGTCGGCACCGTCGGAGCACTGGTCACGGGCACCGATCCGGCGCCCGTCGACGTGGCCACCGGCAGCGATCTCGCCTGGGCCTGGCAGTTCCACGCGGGTGCACTCGTGATCGGCGTCGTGGCGGGCCTGATCTGGGGCGCGCTCGCCGTGCGGTCCGGCGCGCGGGGAGAGGCGGGCGTCGATCGCGCCGCCCGCGTGCTCCGCGCGATCGCCTGCGCCGTGCTCGCGGTCGCGATGCTGCTCTACGGGCTGGCCAAGGTGATCCCGGCGCAGATGGGCCACATGAACCTGCCTGCCTACCAGCTGCAGGCCGTCGGCGATACCGAGCCTTTCTCCCTGCTCTGGGGGTACATGGCCGCCTCGACGCCCTACACGGTGGTCACCGGCGCGATCGAGCTCACCGCCGGCCTGCTGCTGATCGTTCCCCGCACCCGTCTCGCCGGGGCACTGCTCTCGATGGTCGCCCTGACGCAGATCGTGCTCCTCAACCTGTTCTACGACGTGCCGGTCAAGCTGCTCGCCGCCGAGCTCCTGGTGATCGCGCTCGTGCTGGTGTTCCCGTTCCGCCGTGGGCTGCTGCGCGCCGTGTTGCCCGCCCCATCGTCGCCCGCGCGACGGACCGGGACCGTCGTGGCGGCCGTCCTCGCGGTGGTCCTCATCGCCGTCACCGTCGCCGGGAACCTGGCGCGGGTCGGCACGATGAACACCCCGCGCGACCCGCGCGACGGGGTCTGGCGGGCCACGGCCCTCACGGTCGACGGCGCGCCCGCCCTCGCCGCCGGTGACGCGGGCCCCGTCTGGACGTCGATCGCGATCACCCTGCGCGGCACCGCGGACCGTCCGGCGAAGGGATCGGCGCAGGACAGCCTGGTCACCCAGACTCCCGACGGCGCCGTCACCGCCTGGGGGCTGCGCGCCGACGGCGACCGGTTCACCGTGCGCCGGGGCGCCGGCGCCGCACCCGTCGATCTGCAGGTCACGACGGTGCCCGACGGGCTGCGGCTGTCCGGCACCGTCGACGGGCATCGACTCGACGCGCGGTACGAGCGGCGCGACCTCGAGCGGCACAGCGACATCCGGCTGGTACAAGCCCCCTTCGATCGCACGCGCCCTCGGCTGTAGTGGCACAGTGGTCTTCCATGGAGCTACGCATCTTCGTCGAACCCCAGCAGGGAGCCACCTACGCCGACCAGCTCGCCGTCGCGCGGACCGCGGAGGAGGCCGGATTCGGGGCCTTCTTCCGCTCGGACCACTACGTGGCGATGAACGTCGACGGGGCGCCCGGCCCCACCGATTCGTGGATCACCCTCGGCGCGATCGGCCGCGAGACCTCCACCATCCGCCTCGGCACGCTGGTCACCTCCGCCACGTTCCGGTTCCCCGGACCGCTGGCGATCTCGGTCGCGCAGGTCGACGAGATGTCGGGCGGGCGCGTGGAGCTGGGCCTGGGCGCCGGCTGGTTCGCGGAGGAGCACGCCGCGTACGCGATCCCCTTCCCCGATGTGAAGGAGCGCTTCGACCGCTTCGAGGAGACCCTCGAGATCGTGACCGGCCTGTGGGAGGCGCAGGGTCCCTACACCTTCCGCGGCGAGCACTTCTCGCTCACCGACTCCCCCGCGCTGCCCAAGCCCGCGCAGAAGCACGTGCCGATCGTGCTCGGCGGCGCCGGCAAGAAGCGCAGCGCCGCCCTGGCCGCGCGCTTCGCCGATGAGTACAACACGCCTTTCGTGCCCGTCGCCGAGGCCGCCGCGGTGTGGGCCCGGGTGGACGCCGCCGCCGTCGCCGCGGGGCGCGACCCGCAGTCGATCATCAAGTCCGCCGCGCAGGTGGTGTGCGGCGGTTCCGACGAGGCCACCGTCGCGCGCCGGGCCGCGACCATCGGCCGCGAGCTGCCCGAGCTGCGGGAGAACGGCCTCACCGGCTCCGCCGGCGAGATCGTCGACAAGCTGGGCACCTTCGCCGAGGCCGGCGCCTCGCGGGTGTACCTGCAGGTGCTCGACCAGAGCGACCTCGACCACGTCGAGTGGATCGGCGCCGAGGTGCTGCCGCAGGTCGCCGACCTGTAGCCGCCACGCCACCGAAACCGGCCCTCAGCTCGGTCGCGCGGAAGTATTTCCGTCGAGCACGAGCTGAGGGCCGGTTTCTGTACGCAGGTCAGGCGCCGGCGGCCAGGAGGTTGGTCGCGGTGCGGCGCGCGAGCGCCATCGTGGTGATCATCGGGTTCACGCCGGAGCAGGTGGGCATGCCGCTGGCGTCGGCGATCCACACGCCGCGGGTGTCGTGCAGCTCGCCCGACGGATTCGCCACGGAGGTTGCGGGATCCGCGCCGAGCGGTGCGCTGCACATCTGGTGCGCGCTGAACACCGGGGTGCCGCCGGGTCCGATCGGAATCTCGTTCACCTGCGTGATGAAGGCGTCGAGGTCGTCGCCGCGGGTCCACGGCGCGAAGCGCTGTCCGGCCACGTAGATCTGGCGCGCGCCGGCGGCCTCCTGCATCCGGATCGAGGCGGTGATGCCCTCCCGGAAGTGCTTGCGGTCCAACTCGTCGTCGAACGGGTAGGCGTGCACGGCCTCGCCGTCCGCGTCGATGGTCACGGAGCCGACGCCACGGTCCTTGACCAGCACGACCCAGTCGGCGCGGTTACGGTACTGCGCGGTCAGCTCCTTGTGCGCGGCGCCGCCCAGCCAGGGCACGACGCTGGTGAACAGGCCCGGCAGGTGCTGCACGCACTCGACGAGGAAGCCGTACCCCGAATCGGCGTCGGCGAACTCGGTCATCACGCCCGCCATGGCCGGGCCGTGCCACGGGTCCTGCGGCTCGTCGTAGATGCCGCTCACCAGGGTGGCGGGGTGCAGCCGCAGCGTCGTGCCGACGGCCGGGCCGCCGAGCCCCGAGCGGAGCAGGAGCGCGGGCGATTCCAGGCTGCCGGCGGAGACGACGACGGTGGGCGCGTCGATCCGGACGGCGGTCTGCGCGCCGGTCGCCGGGTCGGTGTACGTCGCCTCGACGCCGGTGGCGGCGCCGTCGGCCGTGGTGATCCGCCGCACGCGGGTGTTCGGCAGCAGCCGGGCGCCCGCGTCGGACGCGTCCTGCAGGAAGGTGCGCAGGGCGCCGTTCTTGGCTCCGGTCTGGTCGCCCATGCCGCTGTACGCGCTGCGCACCGGGTCGAACCGGTCGGGGTTCACGTTGAGATCGACCTTCTTGTAGGCGTAGCCGAGCCCGGCGGCACCGTCGGACAGCCGCTCGTGGGGACCGTTCTGCAGCGCGACGTCCTCGTTGCAGCCCATGCGGGTGAAGACCGCGTCCAGGTGCTCGTCGAACTCCGGGCCGAGGGCATCGTCGAGACCCGCGCCGGCCCACTCCTTGCGGACGGTCTCGGGCGTCTTGAGCGAGTTGGACCAGTTGACGGTGCTGCCGCCGCCGACGGTGCCGCCCGCGGCCAGCATGACCATGCCGTCGGCGGACGGGAAGAAGCCGCCGCGCAGGAACAGCGTCTGGTAGGCGAACAGCTCGTTCTGCACGAAATCCGCTTCGTTGCGGTAGCTTCCGCCCTCGACCACGATCACCCTCTTACCGGCCTGGGCCAGGATCGCCGCGGCGACCCCGCCGCCGCTGCCGCTCCCGACGATCACCACGTCCGCGGCGAGGGTCTCGTCCGCGGCCGGGGTGATCGCGGTGATGGTCTTGGGCGTCGCCGGCGGCGCGGAGACCGGTCCCGGATAGCCCATGCCCGCCCACAGCGGGTTACGGCCCTGCTCGTCCATGAGGCCGTAGGCGATCATCGTGGACAGCTGGCACAGGCTCGCGATCGCCAGGCCCGCCTCCGGTCCGGACGCCGCCAGGCCCGCGACGATCGCCTCGCGCGCACCCTGCTCCCCCTCGGCCAGTCCCGCGTCCGCGGCGGCATCGAGTAGCCCGGCCAGGCCCACGAGCTGCTCGTCGGACATGTGCCCGAGCAGGTACTCCTCCACGGCGGCGTCGACCATGAGGTCACTGCCCTTGACCGCCCAGAAGCCGGACGGGTCGTCGTCGCGGGGCACCGACGCGACGAAGGTGTCGACGACGGCGGTGAGTGCGGCGCGCTGGCGAGGATCGAAGGCGAAGGTCATCTCGGTGCTCCCTGGGATTGCGGCATTGTTCGGGAGTTCCAATACTCGCTGTGATGCGCGTCATAGTCTTGGCGTCATGAGCAAGGTTCGCGACCACATTTGTCCGCCGGAACAAAACGGGCCGTCGTGGCAGGGCTGACGCCGCCGGCCCGGGAGTGGCTCGCGGAGTTCGCGCGGGCGGGCGAGAACGAGCAGGCCCTCGACGCCATGGTCGGCGAGGTCGACGACGCGATCGTCGCGGCGCTGCCGGAGATGGACGAGCCGCTCCTGCGCACCGAGCTGGACGCCAGCACCCGGGCGCACTGGCGCGGCGTCCTCGGCAACGCCACCCGTGAATCCATCGTCGTGCACCCCGGCGAGGAGACGCGCGATCTCGCGCGGACCATGGCGCGGCGCGGCTTCGAGCTGCGCGTGCTGCTCGCGGTGTACCGGGTGGGACAGAACGCGGCGTGGGACCTCTTCACCGCGCGCGCCGCCGCCGAGATCGCCGACGCCGAGGTGCGCTCGCAGGTGCTGCTGCACTTCTGGCCGCGCGTGACCCAGTGGCTCGACGCCTCGATCGAGGAGATGATCGGGACCTTCGTCGCCGAGCGCGAGCAGTGGCAGCGGGGCGCCCTGGCGCGGCAGGCCGCCACCGTCGACGCGGTGCTGGCCGGGCAGGACGTCGATCCCGCGGAGGCGACCGCCGCCCTGAACTACCCCGTCGCGGCGGCGCACATCGCCTACACGCTGTGGGTGGACGAGGCCGTGGCCGACGCCGACGTGCAGCGGCTCCTCGAGCGCGCCGCGACGGCCGTGCATCGGGCGGTCGGCGGCGAACACCGCCTGGCGCAGCGGATCGGCGCGCGCTCGCTGCGCTGCTGGAGCGCGGGATCGGGCGTACCCGGCGCTCTCGACCTGCCGCCGACGGTGTGCTGCGCGCTCGGCACCGCGCATCCCGGGCTCGACGGCTTCCGCCGCAGCCACGCGGAATCTGCGGCGGCGCTGACCGTCGCGCGGCGGACGGGGCGCGGCGTCGTGGCCTACCGGGACGTGGAGCTCGCCTGCCTCGCGCACGGCATCGCGGGGCCGGACGGGCCGTCGACGCTGGTGGAGCGCGAGCTGGGCGCCCTCACCGAGGACACCGCGGCCGCGGCGCGGCTCCGCGAGACGGCGCTCGCCTACCTCGGCGCCGGTGGCGACGCGCGCGCCGCCGGCGCGGCCCTGATGCTGCACCCGAACACCGTGCGCTACCGGATCCGCCAGGTGGAGCAGGTGCTGGGGCATCCCATCGACGAGCGCCGCGTGTACGTCGAGCTGGCGCTGCACTCGGTGCGCGCCTTCGGCATCAGTCCTGCAGTGCGCCCTTGAGATAGGCGGCGGCGCCGAGATGCTGGGCGCAGTCGTCGACGATGCTCACCAGCCGCACCGCGACGGTGACCGGCGGGTCCCAGGCCTCGTCGATCACGCGGGCCAGCTCGTCCGGCGTGACGCCGTCGAGGTAGCGGGTCGCCATGGCATCGACGTCGCGGAAGTAGCCGATGAGCAGCGCATCGCTGCCGTGCACCTCGGCCGCCTCGGCACGGGTGTGGCCGTACCCCGTCGACTCCGGCGGCAGGTCGAGGCCGAACCGGCCGTACCAGTCGTTCGCGGTCCAGACCTCCGGGACGCCGGCGATCGGCGCGAGCTGGGCGTCGATCACCCGGGCGCTGTGCCACACCAGCCACGTGATCGTGTTGGCGTCCGGCACGATCCGCCTGTTCGCGATGTCGGGGTCGAGGCCCTCGGTGACGTCCTCCACGTGCTCGCGGATCCGGGCGAACGCGTCGATCAGCAGGTCCCGTGCAGCGGCTGAGTCCATGGTTCCGACGGTACGCCAATAGCGGGACGGTCAGGACTTGGTTGCAGCGAGATACGCGATGACGACGAACGTGAGAAGCACGACGCCGGCGAGGATCCACCAGCCCACGACCTGCGCCATCCTGTACCTGTTGGCCGGTGCCGGAGGCGGAGGCGTGAAGCTGAGCCGTCCCGGAGTTCTCGGTCCGTTCGGGGCGGCGTAGTAGACGGTGACGGTCTGCCCGGCCCCTACACGGATCGGCAGGTTCGCGGTGCCGAACCGGATCGTGCGCACGGGACCGAGGTGCTGCGACACGTATCCGTTCACCTGAACGTTGAGCGTGTGGTCGCCCGCCGAGACGGGAAGGATCGACTCACCCCAGCTCGACATCCGGGCGATGCTGTCGACGAAGACTTCGAGATCGACGCCACTCTCGTAAGCGATCCCCGGCATCGCCGAATCACCGGGCCGGGAGATCAGACGGATCCACCCCTGCGCAGGTACCGCTGGCACCGTCACATCCACTCCCTTCGTCCTCGGCGCCGACCGGCGCGTCGAGGACAGAGTGCCAGGAACACCTTTCGTGATCCTTGTACCGGGCTGAAGGCCGCAGCGCACCGTCGAGGACGGGGCGCTGCGGCCCGCCCGGTCTCTCAGCCGAGGCTGCGGCCGAGCTGGCGGGCGAGGACCGCGGCGAAAGCGGCAGGGTCTGCGACCGAGCCGCCCTCCGCGAGAAGCGCCGTGCCGTAGAGGATCTCAGCGGCGTCCTTGAGCGCCTCGTCTTCGGAGGGCGCCTCCGCGGCGGCGACGCGGTCGCGGAGGCTCTTCACGAGCTCGTTCTCGGGGTTCAGCTCCAGGGTGCGGCGCGTGCGCGGCACCTCCTGCCCGCTCGCCCGGTACATCTGCTCCAACTGCGGCGTGAGGTCGAACTCCCCGCCGACGAGGCAGGCCGCCGAGGTGGTGAGGCGCGAGGTGAGGCGCACGCCCGCGACGTCCTCGTCGAGGGTCGTCGCCAGCCACTCCGTCAGCTGCTCGAAGCCCTCGGCCTGCGGGGCGTCGTCGCCGAGGTCGGCCTCGCCCTTGGCGATCGAGACGAACCGCTTACCGTCGAACTCGGCGCCCGGCGTCCACAGCTCGTCGACCTGATCGGTGAGGAGCAGGACCTCGAAGCCCTTGGCGGCGAAGGCCTCCAGGTGCGGCGAGGCCTCCAGGCGGGCGCGGGAATCGCCGGCCGCGTAGTAGATGACGTCCTGTCCCTCGGGCATGCGGGCGACGTACTCGGCGAGGCCGGTGGTGCCGGTCTCGCTGAACGTCGACTCGAACGACGATGCCTTGAGCAGGGTTTCGCGGTTGTCCTGGTCGTCGAGCAGGCCCTCCTTGAAGACCGCGCCGAACGCCGACCAGAAGGTGTCGTACTTCTCCCGCTCGTTCTCGCGGAGCGCGGTGACCGTCTGCAGGACCCGCTTGACAAGCCGCTTGCGAATCATGACCAGGTGCCGGTCGTTCTGCAGGATCTCGCGGGAGACGTTGAGCGACAGGTCCTGCGCGTCCACGACACCGGCGACGAAGCGCAGGTACGGCGGCAGCAGAGCCTCGCAGTGGTCCATGATGAAGACGCGCTTGACGTACAGCGCGGGGCCCGACTTGGTGTTGCGGTAGAACATGTCGAACGGCGGCATCGTCGGGATGAAGAGCAGCGCCTGGTACTCGAAGGTGCCCTCGGCGCGGACCGAGATGGTCTCCAGCGGCTCGTCGAAGGCGTGGCTGACGTGGCGGTAGAAGTCGGCGTACTCCTCGTCGGAGACCTCCTCCTTCGGGCGAGCCCACAGTGCCTGCATCGAGTTGAGGGTCTCCGGCCCCTTCGCCTCGGCGCCCTCGGACTCGTCTTCGCCGTCCTCGGTACCGGCGGGCGCAGCGGAGACCAGGCGGATCGGGAAGGCGATGAAGTCGCTGTAGCGGCGCACGACCGAGCGCAGCACGTGCTCGGAGGTGTAGTCGTGCAGGCTCTCGTCACCGTCGGCGGCGCGCAGGTGCAGCGTGATGGTGGTGCCGTGACCCGCGGGGATGTCGTCGCCGGTGAGGTCCGTGACGGTGTAGGTGCCGTGGCCCTCGGACTCCCAGCGGGTGGCGGTGTCCTCGCCGGCCTTGCGGGTCACCAGGGTCACGCGGTCGGCGACCATGAACGCCGAGTAGAAGCCGATGCCGAACTGGCCGATGAGCTCCGCGGAGGCGCCCTGCTCCTTGGCCTGCTTCGCGGCCTCGAGCTTGCGCCGGAGCTCCCCGGTGCCGGACTTGGCGAGGGTGCCGATGAGGTCGACGACCTCCGCGCGGCTCATGCCGATGCCGTTGTCGGCGATCGTGAGCGTGCGCGCCTCGGGGTCGGTGCGCAGCTCGATGTGCAGGTCGGAGGCGTCGGCCTCGAGGTCCTTGTCCTGGTAGGCCTCCAGCCGCAGCTTGTCCAGCGCGTCGGAGGCGTTGGAGATCAGCTCGCGCAGGAAGACGTCCTTCTCCGAGTACACGGAGTGAATCATCAGCGACAGCAGCTGATCGGTCTCGGCCTGGAACTGGAGGGTCTCTGCGGTCACGTCGTCGCCTTTCTGAACACGGACGGAGCTTGGTGTGGTTGGTGGAGATCGTTCTGAAACTCGAATCCTGCGGGCCGGCGCGGCGAATACCGCCGCGCCGCCTCGTACGATTCGACTTTCGACAAGGGAGGGCCCGGCACCATCGTCGAGAGGATGCCGGGCCCGAAATCCCTAGCCGGGTGGCAGGACTTAGAAGTCCATGCCGCCCATGCCGCCGGTCGGATCGACCGGGGCACCGGCCTTCTCCGGCTTGTCGGCGACGACGGCCTCGGTGGTGAGGAACAGGGCCGCGATCGAGGCTGCGTTCTGCAGCGCCGAGCGGGTGACCTTGACCGGGTCGTTGATGCCGGCGGCCAGCAGGTCCTCGTACACACCGGTGGCGGCGTTGAGGCCGGTGCCGGCGGGCGAGTTGCGGACCTTCTCGGCGACGACGCCGGGCTCGAGGCCCGCGTTGACGGCGATCTGCTTGACGGGGGCGTCGAGCGCGACCTTGACGATGTTCGCGCCGGTGGCCTCGTCACCCTCGAGAGCGAGGCTGTCGAAGACGGTGCCCGACTGCGCGAGAGCAGCGCCACCACCGGCGACGATGCCCTCCTCGACGGCGGCCTTGGCGTTGCGCACGGCATCCTCGATGCGGTGCTTGCGCTCCTTGAGCTCGACCTCGGTGGCGGCACCGGCCTTGATGACGGCGACGCCGCCGGCCAGCTTCGCGAGGCGCTCCTGCAGCTTCTCGCGGTCGTAGTCCGAGTCGCTGTTCTCGATCTCGGCGCGGATCTGCGAGACGCGGCCCGCGATCTGCTCCTTGGAGCCGGCACCGTCGACGATGGTGGTCTCGTCCTTGGTCACGACGACCTGGCGCGCCTGGCCCAGGACCTCGAGGCCGGCGGTGTCGAGCGACAGACCGATCTCCTCGGAGATGACCTGGCCGCCGGTGAGGATCGCCATGTCCTGCAGCATCGCCTTGCGGCGATCGCCGAAGCCGGGGGCCTTGATGGCGACCGACTTGAAGGTGCCGCGGATCTTGTTGACGATGAGCGTCGACAGGGCCTCGCCCTCGACGTCCTCGGCGATGATCGCGAGCGGCTTGCCCGACTGGATGACCTTCTCCAGCAGCGGCAGCAGGTCCTTGACGGTCGAGATCTTGCCCGAGACGAGCAGCACGTAGGCGTCCTCGAGCACGGCCTCCTGACGCTCGGCGTCGGTGGCGAAGTAGCCCGAGATGAAGCCCTTGTCGAAGCGCATGCCCTCGGTGAGCTCCAGCTGGAGACCGAAGGTGTTGCTCTCCTCGACGGTGATGACGCCTTCCTTGCCGACCTTGTCCATGGCCTCGGCGATGAGCTCACCGATGGCGGGGTCGCCGGCCGAGATGCCCGCGGTAGCAGCGATCTGCTCCTTGGTCTCGACCTCCTTGGCGGCCTTCAGCAGGTGCTCGGTGACGGCCTCGACGGCCTTCTCGATGCCCCGCTTGAGGCCCAGCGGGTTCGCGCCCGCGGCCACGTTGCGCAGGCCCTCGCGCACGAGCGCCTGGGCCAGAACGGTGGCGGTGGTGGTGCCGTCGCCCGCGACGTCGTCGGTCTTCTTGGCGACCTCCTTGACGAGCTCGGCGCCGATCTTCTCGTAGGGATCCTCGAGCTCGATCTCCTTGGCGATGGAAACACCGTCGTTGGTGATCGTGGGGGCGCCCCACTTCTTCTCCAGCACGACGTTGCGGCCCTTGGGGCCGAGCGTCACCTTGACGGCGTCGGCGAGGGCGTTCAGGCCCCGCTCGAGACCGCGGCGGGCCTCTTCGTCGAACGCGATGATCTTGGCCATTGCGAAGTGATTCCTCCAGATAGGGGCCGGTTCGGCCCTACTTTGGACACGTCTTCTAGGTCGATTCGATGCCCGCGACGGACGACCCGGCGTGTCACCTGCGCGGGTTGCGCACAGGGCCCGGTCTCACCTCTTCGACCTAGCACTCACGTAATCCGAGTGCTAAGTCGTTTCTAGCACTCGGCAGGGTCGAGTGCAAGGTCGTTCGCCGTGGGCTGGACGGACCCTTCCTACTCGTGGGTAGGATCCGGTCATGGCAACCCCTGTTCTGGAGTCGAGCGTCGTGATCGACGCGCCCGTGGAGAAGGTCTGGTCGGTCGTGTCCGACCTCGAGGCGATGGGCCGTCGCAGCCCGCAGTGCAAGAAGGTGTTCGTCTTCGGCGGCCCGCTCAAGGTGGGCACCCGCATGCTGAACATCAACCGTCAGGGCTGGAAGGTCTGGCCCACCAACACCCAGGTCACCGAGTTCACGCCGAACGAGCGCGTCGCGTTCCGCGTGGCCGAGAACCACACCACCTGGAGCTTCACCCTGGTGCCCGACGGCGACAAGACCACCGTCGTCGAGCGCCGCGAGGCCAAGGACGGCAAGACCACCGCGCTGAGCAGCGGCCTCATCGCCGCGCTCCTCGGCGGCAACGAGGACTTCGAGCGCGGCCTGCTGGTCGGCATGAAGCAGACGCTCTCGCACATCAAGACCGAGTCCGAGGCGAAGTAACCTCCCGAGATCGAGAAAGGGGCGCACCCGGTGGGTGCGCCCCTTCGTCCTCTGCGGAAGCCCGTGCGGCTACGCGGCGCTCTTGAGGATCAGGTAGGCGGCGCCGATGGCCTGGACCGCCTGCTGCCGCTGCGACGAGGTGAACTCCGCCGCGTACCGGCCCACGGCGACCGAGCACCAGGTGAGCCTCGAGGTCGCGCCCTCGTAGGTGGCGAAAGTCAGGCAGATCCCGCCCGGGACGCCCTTGATCTTCTCCTCCTCGACCTTCGTGAAGGCCTTCCGAGTCTCGTCGGTGAACTCGTCCACGAGGTGCTGCGCACCCTTCGCGTCCTTCGCCCGGTAGACGGTGCTGCCGCCGACGCCGACGACGTCGACGCCCGCATCGGCGAAGGTCTTCACCGACCGCGAGACGTCGGTCTGCCGTAGTACGGCGGACCGGGCGGGCAGGGAGTAGCCGCCGTCGCCCTTCGACGGTGCGAGGGTCAGCTTCGCGACGCCCTCGGGATCGAGCTGCAGTGTGCTCACCTTGTCGAGCGGCGTCGGCTGGAAGCCGTCGAGCGCCTTGGTCTGCCGGTCGAAGTAGGTGCGCAGCTGGTCCACGGAGAGGTCGCCGAAGGCGCCGATCACGTACTGCTTGTACGCGAGGAAGCCCACCGTCGCGGTGCCGACGGGGGCGCCGTACGTCTGCGTGTAGGCGACGGCTGCGTCGTAGCCGGGAATCCTCGTCTCCACCTTCGCCGGTAGATCCTCGCCGGAGGAGTCCTTCTCGCGCGCCCGCAGCGCCTGGCCGACGGCGGCCGAAGCGTCGGCCGGGCTCGCCATGCGGACCAGGACGACGGTCTCGCCGCGTTCCTTCCTCTTCGAGTCGTACTTGGTGCCCTGCTGCGTGTCGCTGGCGCCCACCGAAGCCGCGACCTCGGCCTTGGTGCCCAGTACATCTCCCGCCGCTTGACCGAAGACGCCCTTGACCATCCCCTGAATGGCCGACCGGGACGTGGCGCGCGCACTGCCGCGGAAATGCATGGCCGCATCGATCTCGTGGATGAACGGCACGGTCTCCGCCATCCGGTAGCCCTCGAGCGTCTCCCCGTCGGCCTGAGTCGTCGAGCCGATGGCCCGGGACGCGGTCGCGAACGATCCTGTCTCCGGCTTGGGCACGCCGGACGGATCGGCGACGGGGGTGCCGGCCACCGTCGACGAGCATCCCGCCAGGAACAGGGCCGACGCCGCGAGCGCCGCCAGGGACTTCTTCATGTTCATCCTCACTTCGCCTGCTGCAGAATCAGATACGAGGCGCCGAGAGCCTGCTTCGCCCGTGCGTCCTGCATGTCGCTGACCTCGGCCAGATAGCGCCCCACCGGCACGACGCAGTACGTCCGCTTGTCCTTCGAGCCCGTGTACTGCGGGAACGACCGGCATCGGCCTCCCGGAACGCCCCGCACCGTGGAGGACTCACCTCCGGGATAGAAGCGCGTGTTCTCCGCGATGAATCTGTCCGCGAGTTGCGCTGCACCAGCGGCGTCCCGCGCCCGATAGACGACGTTGTCCGCGTTCGCGATCCGGTCGACGCCCGTGGCGGCGAAGTCCGCCAGCGCGCCCGTCGTGTCCGAGGCGAACGGGGCGAAGCCCCGCGGCGAGTAGGTCGTCTCGAACACCGTCGGCGACTCCTCCACGAGCGTGTACCGCAACAGGTCCTCGTCCGCGCGGGTGAGGGTCGAGAACTTGTCGACGGGAGTCGGCACGAAGCCGGCGAGGGACTTCACCTGCAGGTCGAAGTACTTCTTGATCAGGTCGACGGAACTGTTCGTCCAGGCGCCGATCACGTACCGGCCGCTCGCGAGGAGCCCGACCCGTGAGGTCGAGTCCCCCGCGGACTTGGAGTACGCGATCGCCTCCGAGTAACCGGGTACGGTCTCCGGCTTCTTGGGCCTCGGTGTCTCGGAACCGAACGCCTTGTCGGGCGACAGGACCGCCGGGTTCGCCACCGCCGCCCGCGCCGCGGCCTCGTCCTTGAACCGGAACAGGCCGGTGATCAGGCTCCTCGACGACGTCGCATCGGACCCCGGAGCCTTGTCGCCGGCCGACGTGTACGCGCCGACCTCCATCCCGGCGACCGCGGTAGCGACCCCGTCACCGAACGCCATCTTGACGGTGCTCTCGATCCGTCCCACGGACGGGCGCCCGCCGTACCGGAGCGCAGGGTCGACCTCCGACGCCAGCGGGATGATCTCGACCATCCGGAACGCCTCCGCCGCGATGTGCATCTTCTCCGTCATCGCACCAAGCTGGCGCGGTGCAGTCGCGTAGGACCCCGTGTCCGGCTTGGGCACCCCCGACGGGTCCGCAACGGGTGAGCCCGGCACCGTCGTCGAGCATCCCGCGAGCAGCAGCGCACTCACGATCAGCGGAACCAGCCTGCGCTTCATGCGTCTCCTCAGATCAGTCCTGCCAATGCGCAAGACGCACTGCCACACATCTTCACGTTCGGGCATTGACAATATGCTCCCGCACACCGGGTCGCGACCACCATGTATCGAATTCATCCGTGATCGCGGAGGATCACATAACTCGCCCCCAACGCCTGCACCGCCTTCTCGTGTTGACGAGACGTCACCTCCGAGACGAAGCGACCGACGCTCACCACACACCACATCGAAGTCGATGACCCGCCATTCGAGTACTCGACGCATCTGCCGCCCGGCACTCCGTCGACATTCTTCGACTGAATCACCTTCGATCGCGCGATCAGTTCCCTGTTGAGCGCAAGCCTCACAGCTTCGGCACCGAATTCATCACGCGCCCGGTACACCGTGTTGTAGCCGGATCCCACCGCGTCGACACCGGCCTGATCGAATACCTGGCGCATTCGGCCGACATCCGTCTGCTGGTAGACGAGAGCACGAACCGGGACCGCGAATCCTTGTGAAGATTCGGGCGCCAACGTGAGACGCGCGAGGCCAGGAGAGTCCAACTCGAGGTCTGCGAATTCGGACCTCGGCGTGGGGACGAAGTCCCGCAACGCAGCGGTCTGCCTGTCGAAGTAGACCTTCGCCTGCTCCAGCGAGACGACACCGGAAACCGCCAGAACGAACCGGCCGGTCGGCAGGAACGCCCGCACGGACACCGCCCCCGCGGCCTTCCAATCCTGCGTGTACGCGACCGCTGCCGGGTATCCCGGGATACTGACCTCGACCTTGGGAGGAACTCCCACCCCGTATGTATCCGGGTCCGCCCCCAGCAGTCGCGCCGACACGGCGACACTCGCCTTCTCCGGAGATTCCATACGGACGATCGCCACCGCGAACTGTGCCGGTCGGGCAGGTCGCGGCCGAGCCAGGTCGTAATTGTCCGCCGATACGAGCACACCCACCTCGAGCGCGGCGAGTGCATCCGCGGCGGCCTCGCCGAAGACGTTCTTGAGAGACCACTGGCCGTAGCGAAGCTGCGCCGTGTTCATACCGCCCTGGTGGCTCATCTCGGCGTTGATCTGAGCGAGGTCCGGAATCGTCTCAGCCATCCGATAGCTCTCCATCGATTCCGCAGCGAAGCCATCCGGCGCCGTGAGCGTCCGAGGAATCGTTGCGAACGAGCCCGTCCGCGGCTGCGGCGAGGCTGACGGCGCGACATCCGGCGACCCGGCGACGGTCGACGTGCAACCCGGCAGAACGGACACCATCGCCACGAGCGCGATACAGCCCAGGAGGACGCGCTTCACCACCACCGGGATAGTCAAGCACGGTGTGCCAACGAGCCACTTAAGCCGCGCTAGGGTGAGCCGATGACCGAGCGCAGCCTGCAGGACACCGTCGAGAACCTGATGGACAGGGCCAGGTCGGACCTGGCGGAGCTGGTCGCGCACCCGTCCGTGCACGACTCCCCCGAGTTCGGCGCCGAGCCCAACGCGGCGTCGGCGGCATGGGTCGCGAAGGCCTTCACTGAGGCCGGCATCGGAAGCATCGAGCAGGTCACCACGTCCGACGGGTCGATCGCGATCGTCGGGCACACGCCCGCGCCGGAGGGCGCCCCGACGGTCCTGCTCTACAGCCACCACGACGTGCAACCGCCCGGCCCGCGCGAGGCCTGGAAGTCCGACCCGTTCACGCTCACCACCCGCCCCGGCCCCGACGGCGCGGACCGCTGGTACGGCCGCGGGTCCGCGGACTGCAAGGGCAACCTCGTCGCGCATCTGACCGCGCTGCGGGCGGTCCGCGGCGAGGACGGGTCCTTCCCCGTGGGCGTGCGAATCATCATCGAGGGCTCCGAGGAGGGCGGCGGCGAAGGCCTCGAGGACCTCGTCGCCGAGCGGCCCGAGCTGGCGCAGGCCGACCTCATCGTCATCGGCGACACCGGCAACGTCGCCGTCGGCCGCCCGACGCTGACCACGTCCCTGCGCGGCGTCGCGAGCGTGCGGGTCGAGCTCAGCACCGGCACCTCCGACCTGCACTCCGGCGCGTTCGGCGGGGCCGCCCCCGACGCCCTCGCCGCCCTCATCGCGCTGCTGGCGACCCTGCGCGACGGCTTCGGCAACACCACGATCGACGGGCTCGACAGCTCCGCACGCTGGGCGGGCGAGCCCTACGAGCCGGCGCAGTTCGCCGCCGACGCCGCGATCTACGACGACGCCGCGATCCTCGGCTCAGGCGCCATCGCCGACCAGCTGTGGGCGCGGCCCGCAGTCACCGTCATCGGCCTCGACGCCCCCGCGACAGCCACCGCCGCCGCGGCGATCCAGCCCCGCGCCGCGGCCCTGCTGAACCTGCGGGTGCCGCCGGGCACCGACCCGCGCCACGCCGGCGAGCTGCTCGTCGCGCACTTGACCAACCACGCCCCGTGGGGCGCGCACGTGGACGCGGTCGTCGAGTCCGTGGGCGAGCCCTTCGCCGCCGAGACCACCGGGCCCGCCTACCGGGTGCTGCAGGAGGCCCTCGTCGAGGCGTACGACGGTGCCGAGGTCGCGTTCAGCGGCCAGGGCGGCTCGATCCCGCTGTGCACCCAGCTGCGCAAGGCCGCCCCGACGGCCGAGATCGCGCTGCTCGGCGTCGAGGAGCCGCAGTGCCGCATCCACGCGCCGAACGAGTCGGTCGACCCCGGCGAGCTGCGGCGCACCGCGCTGGCCGAAGCGCTGCTGCTCACCCGGTTGGCCGGCGCGTGAGGCCCGTCGACGAGCACCGCGCCGCGGTCGCCGCGCTGGTTCCCGCACCGCGGACCGTCGACCTGCCGGTGGCGGACGCCCTGGGCCTCGTCCTGGCTCGCGACGTGCCCGCGCCGCTCTCGCTGCCGCCGTTCACCAACTCCGCGATGGACGGCTACGCGGTGCGCGCCGCCGACGTCGTCGCGGGCGCCGTGCTGCCCGTCGCCTTCGACGTGCCCGCCGGCCGCACCGACGTGCCCGCGCTCCCGCCTGGGGCCGCGTGCCGCATCATGACCGGCGCCCCCGTGCCCGACGGTGCCGACGCCATCGTCCCCGTCGAGCGGACGGACGGCGGCGGCGAGCGCGTCCGGATCGACGAGACGCCCGAGCCCGGACGGTTCTTCCGCGCCGCCGGCAGCGACATCGAGGCCGGGGAGACCGCGCTGCGCGGCGGCGAGACCGTCGGGCCCGCCGTCGTCGGGCTCGCGGCGGCCCTGGGCCTGACGACGGTGCCCGTGCTCGCCCCGCCCCACGTCGCCGTGCTGTCCACCGGCTCCGAGCTGGTGGAACCGGGCACGCCGCTGCGGCCCGGGCAGATCTACGAGTCGAACGCCCCGATGCTGGCGAGCGCGATCCGCGAGGCCGGGGCCACCGCGGAGGTCGTGCGGTTCGTGGCGGACGACGCCGACGCCTTCCTCGCCCGGCTCGCCGAGCGGATCTCCGCGGGCGGTGTCGACCTGGTCGTGACCAGCGGCGGCGTCAGCGCCGGGGCGTACGAGGTGGTCAAGGACGCCCTCGCGGCGCGGGGCGTCGACTTCGTCAAGGTCGCGATGCAGCCCGGCATGCCGCAGGGCTGCGGCACCGTCGACCTGGGGGGCGTGCGGGTGACGTTCGTGACCTTCCCCGGCAACCCGGTGAGCGCGCTGGTCTCCTTCGAGGTCTTCCTGCGGCCCGCCCTGCGCGCGGCGATGGGCCTGCCCGACCGCCCCCGACGCGTCGCGCGGCTCGCCGAGCCCGTGGACTCGATCCCGGCAAAACGCCAGTACCTGCGCGGACTCCTCACGAGGAACGACGACGGTACCGATTCGGTCTCGGTTCTCGGCGGGCCGGGTTCGCACTACCTACGATGGCTGTCACAGGCGGATTGCCTGCTGGACGTCCCCGCCGAGGTCGAGCATCTGGCCGCGGGGAGCCCGGTGGAACTGATCCTCTTGACCCACTAACGAGGAGATTCTCATGGTCGCGCAGTACGCAGACACCGTCATGCTCGCTTCGGCCAACTTCAGCGCGGGCTGGTTCGCGTGGATCATCATCGGCGGCCTCGCCGGCTGGATCGCCAGCAAGATCATGGGCACCGACAAGGACATGGGCATCATCAAGAACGTCCTGGCCGGCATCATCGGCGGCTGGCTCGGCGGCTACGTGCTGCGCCTGTTCGACGTCCAGACCGGTGCCTTCGGCTGGTTCCTCACCTTCGTCACCGCCCTGGTCGGCGCCTGCGTTCTCATCGGAGCAGTGAAGCTGGTCACCGGACGCAAGTGATGGCACCGTCGGGTGAGAAGATGTCACCCGATATGACAGCGAACAGTAAGGACGATTAGGTGGCGCGCCGACCTCGCACGCCGGTCGACGGCCATTTGACCGAGCACACCACCGGCATCGAGCACATCACCGAGCTCATCCGGCACACCGTCCCGCCGCTGCACCCCGCGGGGACCCCGTTCATCGCGGGTTCCCTCGGGGTCGCCGCGGTGGGCTACCGCAAGGGCTGGATCCGGGTTCCCGCCCTGCTCACCGCGGCCGCGTGCGCCGGCTTCTTCCGGCATCCCGCCCGCGTGACGCCCACCGCCGACGGCGTCGCGGTGGCCCCGGCCGACGGCGAGGTGACCCTCGTCGACGAGCACGTGCCCCCGCGCGAACTGGGCCTCGGCGACGCGCCGCTGCCCCGCGTCTCCATCTTCCTGTCGGTGTTCGACGCGCACGTGCAGCGCGCGCCGCTGGCCGGCGTCGTCGACTCCGTGGTGCACACCGACGGCAAGTTCCTGCCCGCCGACCTCCCCGAGGCCAGCGACCGGAACGAGCGGAACTCGGTGCGCCTCGCCACCGAGCACGGTCCCGTGGGCGTCGTGCAGATCGCCGGCCTCGTGGCGCGGCGCATCCGCACCGACTGCGCACCCGGCGACACCCTGGAGCTGGGCGAGACCTACGGCATCATCCGGTTCGGCTCCCGCGTCGACACGTACTTCCCCGCCGGCACCGAGCTGACCGTGTACAGCGGCCAGCGCGCGGTGGCCGCCGAGACCGTGATCGCGCGCCTGCCGTGACCGACTCGTCCACCGCGCCGCACCGCCCCGTCGGGGTCATGATCCTGCCGTCGATGCTGACGGTGGCCGCGCTGTGCGCGGGCCTGACGGGCGTGCGGTTCGCGGCGGACGGCAAGGTCGATCTGGCGATCATGCTGGTCGTCGTCGCCGCGATCCTCGACGGGCTCGACGGCCGCGTCGCGCGGCTGCTGGGCGCCTCCACCCGGATCGGCGCCGAGCTGGACTCCCTCGCGGACGCCATCAACTTCGGCGTCACGCCCGCGCTGATCCTGTACTTCGTGTGCTTCCCCGGATCGCCCGCCGGGTGGATCGTCGCGCTGCTCTACGTCGTGGCGATGGTGCTCCGGCTGGCCCGGTTCAACACCCTCGCCGCCGACCCGACGGCGCCCGCGTACACCAAGGACTTCTTCGTCGGCGTGCCCGCGCCCGCCGGCGCGCTGCTGGTCCTGGCCCCGCTGGCCGCCCAGCAGGAGTGGGGCGACGGCTGGTGGGTCAGCACCCCGATGGTCGCGGCGTGGACCCTGTTCGTCGCCGCGCTCACCGTCTCCCGCATCCCCACCTCCAGCTTCAAGACGATGACCGTGCAGCCCGCGAAGGCCGCCGGCGTGCTGGTGGCGGTCGCGGGCCTCGCGGCGCTGATCCTGACCTACCCGTACATCGCGCTGCTCCTCGTGATCGCGCTGTACCTGCTGCACATCCCCTTCGCGTGGTGGTCCAAGCGCTGGGTCGTCGCCCGGCCCGAGGCCTGGGACAACAAGCCCGCCGAGCGCCGGCAGATGCGCCGCGAGCAGCGCCGCGCGGTGCGCCCGCACCGTCGCGCCGCGACCGCCGGCCGCGGTCCCCGGCGCTCCACCGCCCGCCTGGGCCTGCGCCGCCCGACCCGCGAGGACTGAACCGGTCGCGGCCCGCCGCCGTGCGGCGCCGCGAACTAGGGTGGATCGCGTGTCGAACCTCTCGCTCACCGTCCGCCTGCAGACCTCGGCCCTCGAGGCGCGACGGGGCATCGTCCGCATCCATCCCGAGGCCCTCGCAGCGCTCGGCCTGCGCGAGTGGGACGGGATCGAGCTGCTCGGCGCGCGCCGCACCGCCGCGGTCGTCGCTGCGGCCCCGGCGGGCACCCCGCCCGGCGTCGCGCTCCTCGACGAGCTGACCATCACCAACTGCGGCCTCCGCGAGGACGCCACCGTCGTGATCACGCCCGCCACCGTCTACGGCGCGAAGCGGGTGCTGCTGCGCGGCAGCGCGCTGACCCGCAACGCCCTCGACGGTGCCGCCCTGCGGCAGGCGCTGCTCGGCAAGGTGATGATGCCCGGCGACAGCGTCTCGCTCCTGCCCCGCGATCTGGGTCCGGGCACGTCGACCGCGGAGGCCGTGCAGCAGCTGTCGCGGCTGGTCGGGATCACGTGGACGAACGAGCTGCTCACCGTGGTCTCCGTCGACCCGTCGCCGGGGCCGGTGTCGATCCAGCCGAACTCCGCGGTGCTGTGGGCCGACGATTCCGGCGCCCCCGCAACCGCCGCCACCGCAGAGGTCGTGACCTTCACGGAGGAGGTCCCGGACGTCGAGACGCCGGCCGTCCGCCCCGTCGCCGACCTGGTCGGCGCCGACGGCGCGGTCCGCCGCCTCACCGAGTGGCTGTCCCTCGCGCTCGACGAGCCGGAGCTGCTGGAGAAGCTGGGCGCGCCCGCCCGGCTCGGCGTGCTCATCACCGGCCCGACGGGCGGCGGCAAGGCCACCGTGGCCCGGTCCGTCGTGGCGCCGCGGCCGCTCGTCGAGCTCGACGGTGCGCTGACCGGCGCCCTGGAGCCGCAGGCGCGGCTCGAGCGCGTGCGCTCCGCGGTCACGCGGGTCCGGGAGGCGGTCGACGGCTCGGGCGCGGCGCTGCTGGTCCGCGACGTGGAGGCGCTGCTGCCCGCGACCCGCGAGCCCGTCTCGACGATGATCCTCGACGAGCTGCGCCGCGCCGTCGGGACGCCGCGGGTCGCGCTGCTCGCCACCACCTCCGCGCCGGGCGAGCTGGACTCGCGGCTGCGCGAGCCCGACCTCGCCGAGCGGACGGTCACCGTCGACCTGCCGGACGCGAAGCAGCGCGAACAGCTGCTGGACCTGCTGCTGCGGGACGCGCCGACCGTCGACCTGGACCTGCACGAGGTCGCGCTCCGGGCGCCGGGCTTCGTCGCCGCCGACCTCGCGGCGCTGTGCCGGGAGGGCGCGCTGCGTGCCGCGGCGCGGGTCGTCGGCACCGACGAGCGGATCGCCATCACCCAGCCCGACCTGCTCGGGGCGCTCGGCGTGATCCGGCCCGTGTCGCGGTCCGCCACCGAGGAGGTGTCCGTCGGGTCGATCACGCTCGACGACGTGGGCGACATGGTGGAGACCAAGCAGGCTCTCACCGAGACGGTGCTGTGGCCGCTGCGCCACCCCGACACCTTCGCGCGGCTCGGCGTGGAGCCGCCGCGCGGCGTGCTGCTCTACGGCCCGCCCGGCTGCGGAAAGACGTTCGTGGTCCGCGCGCTCGCGGCGTCGGGGCAGCTGTCGGTGCACGCGGTCAAGGGCGCGGAGTTGATGAACAAGTGGGTCGGCGAGTCGGAGAAGGCCGTGCGCGACCTGTTCGCACGGGCCCGGGGCAGCGCGCCGTCGCTGATCTTCCTCGACGAGGTGGACGCGCTCGCGCCGCGGCGCGGGCAGTCGTCGGACTCGGGCGTGGGCGACAAGGTGGTGGCCGCGCTGCTCACCGAGCTCGACGGCGCCGAGCCGCTGCGCGACGTGGTGGTCCTGGGCGCGACCAACCGCCCCGACCTCGTCGACCCCGCGCTGCTGCGGCCCGGCCGGTTGGAGCGGCTGATCTTCGTGCCGCCGCCGGACGCCGAGGCCCGCGCGGAGATCCTCAAGACCAGCTCGCGGTCCATTCCGCTGGCCGACGACGTGGACCTCCCGGCGCTGGCGGAGCAGCTGGACGGCTATTCCGCCGCCGACTGCAGCGCCCTGCTCCGCGAGGCCGCGCTCACCGCCATGCGGCGCGACCTGGACGCGGCCACCGTGACCGCGGCCGACGTGGAGGCCGCGCGGCTTGCCGTCCGGCCGTCGCTGGACCCCGTCCAGGTCGCGGATCTGCAGGCGTACGCGGACCGTCGGGCGACGTAGCCGTTCAGAAACCGCGTCCCTGAGTGATCTGGGCGAAGCATTTCCATCGCGACCGAGATCGAGCCCGGTTTCAGAAGTCGGTTGTGCCGCGATGCCGTCCTTTGCGGACCAGGGCGAGGACTTCCTGGAGGAACGCGGCCCATGCCTGATCGTCCATCACCTCGTCGTAGTCGATCCGGAGCACTCGGTAGTTGCCGACGGTCGAGGTGCGGTCGCGCCTGCAGTCCGCTTTCCGCCGCGCGCCGTTGTGATGGCCGTCGCTGTCGCACTCGATGATCAGTCGATCGCCGACCATCAGGTCCACCCTGCCCACGCCGGGTATCACCACCTGGGTCCGCACCCCGATGTGCGCGCGGCGCAGCCGGTACCGCACGACCGATTCCGTGCCCAACTCCGCCGCCGGATCCAGCTGGTCGAGCAGTCGCAGCGTCCGCACCGGTGCGCCGTCGAACCAGTGCCGGATGTCAGCGAGGTCGACGGGCGGGGTCAGCCGCAGCAAGGAATCCGCGACTGCGACGAACATGTCCGGGTCGAGGCAGTTGGCGGCGCAGATCAGTGCCTCGGGCAGCGCATCGACCGCGGTGATCGGTGTCGCCAGCGTGCGGTGGGCGCGGCACTGATGATCGAACCTCGGTGTGTCCCGGTACCGGGACCATCGCGTGTGGAGCCGCTTCTGCTGCGGCGGGATCCATACTCCGGGCCGATGCTTCAGCGCCGAGACGCACGCGACCGTCGCGCCGGCCCGCACCGCCGCGACCACCGCCGCATCGGCACCGGGGGTCTCGTACCAGCCGCGGCGGATCACCCTGAGCGCCGTGCGCCGGCGCAGATCATCCACCTCGGTGGCGTCGGCGCCCGCTCGGACCAGCTGCCTGCGGGAGACCACTCCGCCATTACTCGCGGCGAGCCCGGCGATCAGATCATGAATGTTCATGGGGCGATCGTGCCGGTCGTCTCCGCCTGATCATCCCGAGCCGGGGCTCCCCTGTGGACAGAACACGTTAGGTACCCAAATCTGTGGAGCACCCCGTTCCGAAACCGCCGTTCTGCGAGGTCAGGATGGAAATACTTCGCCGTGATCGAGTTTCGAGCGGGTTTGTGAACGCGCTAGACCTTGCTGACCGAGTAGAAGACGGCGTTGGGGACGGCGCCGGCCTGCACCGAGCTGACCGTGACGACGTAGCCCTTGCCGGAGAACTGCGCGGACCGGGTGGCGTTGTCGGGCGTGCCGGCACCGGCGCCGAGCGCGATGTAGCCGGCGTCGGTGAGCTTGCGGGTCGCGGCGTCGAAGCCGCCGTCGCCGGCCTGCACCGTCACGTTGTAGACGGTGACGCCGCCCTGCGTGCGCTCGCCCGCGTCGATGAGGTTGCCGTCGACGATGGGCACGTCGGCCTTGGGGAAGGACGCCGGCAGGGTGACGGAGGCCGCCGGGGTGTCCTTGGCGTCGTCGCCGCACCCCGCTGCGCCGAGGAGCAGCGCCCCCGCAGCGAGGGCGCCGAACGCGCCGCGCGTGAGGCGCGAGACCCGCGCCCTCGAAGTGGTCGGACGATCCGTCGACTGGTCCATGCAGCTCCCGACATGCCTACCGGTAGAATTCCAAAAGAACGACACCCCGCTCACAAAAGGACGGAGTGCCCTTGCTTGTCATCCTTGTCTGTTTGTCACTGGCGACCTTAGCCGCACCCATCGTGGTCGGTCGCTTCGGCGCGCGCGGATTCCTGGCGCTCGCGCTGGCCCCCGCCGCGGCCCTCGTCTGGATCATCACCGTGTGGCCCGCCTCCGGCGAGCCCGACCGTACCGAGTCCCTGCAGTGGGTCCCGGCGCTGAACATGAACGTCGACCTGCGGCTCACGCCGCTCGCCGCGGTCATGTCGGTCCTCGTGCTCGGTATCGGCGCGGTCATCCTCGTCTACTGCGCGGGCTACTTCACCGGCGTCTCCAACACCCGCAAGCTGCCCACCTTCGCCGCCGAGCTCGTCGCCTTCATGGCCGTCATGTTCGGCCTCGTGGTCAGCGACAACATGCTGGTCATGTACGTCTTCTGGGAGCTCACTTCGGTGCTGAGCTTCCTCCTCGTCGGCTACTACGCCGAGCGCGCCACCAGCCGCCGCGCCGCGACGCAGGCGCTGCTCGTCACCACGCTCGGCGGCCTCGCGATGCTGGTCGGCATCATCGAGCTGGGCGAGCACTACGGCACCTACCTGTTCTCCGAGGTCATCGCCCGCGCCGTGGGCGACCCGTCGACGATCTCCATCGGCGTCGAGGTGGGCGTCGTCCTCATCCTCATCGGCGCGATCAGCAAGTCGGCGATCGTGCCCTTCCACTTCTGGCTCCCCGGCGCCATGGCCGCGCCGACGCCCGTCTCCGGCTACCTGCACGCCGCCGCCATGGTGAAGGCCGGCGTCTTCCTCGTCGCGCTGCTCGCGCCCGCCTTCGCGCACCTCACGTCGTGGCGGGTCATCGTGCTGGGCCTCGGCATCCTCACGATGATCCTGGCCGGCTGGCGCGCCCTGCGGGAGTTCGACCTCAAGCTGATCCTGGCCTTCGGCACGGTCAGCCAGCTCGGCATGATGATGGTGCTCGTCGGCACCGGCGAGCGGAACGTCGCGCTCGCGGGCATGACGATGCTCACCGCGCACGCCCTGTTCAAGGCCACGCTGTTCATGGTGGTCGGCATCATCGACCACGCCACCGGCACGCGCGACATCCGGCGCCTGGCCCGGCTGGGCGACCGGCAGAAGGTGCTCGCGGTCATCGCCGCACTCGCCGCCGCGTCGATGGCCGGCATCCCGCCGCTGTACGGCTTCGTCGGCAAGGAGGCGGCGCTCGAGACGATGCTGCACGCCTCGCTGCCGTCGCCGCTCCCCGTGATCCTGCTCGTCGGCCTGTGCGTCGGCTCCGCGTTGACGATGGCCTACAGCATCCGTTTCCTGTGGGGCGCCTTCGGCCGCAAGGGGCAGATCAAGGCGACCAGCGCCGTCGAGAACATGCACGCGATCAGCCCGCTGTTCCTGGCCGGCCCCGCGCTCCTCGCCGCGCTCAGCCTGCTCGACGGGATCTTCTCGCCGTGGCTCGATCACGTGCTCGCGGAGTACCCCGATCGGTCCTTCCCGCCGGCCGAGGACCCGTACCACCTCGCGCTGTGGCACGGCTTCACGCTGCCGCTGCTGCTGACCGCGCTGATCATCGCGACGGGCATCGTGATCGCGCAGCCGCACAGCCCGTTCGCGCGGCTGCGGCGGCGCAACAGCGTGCTGCTCGGCAATGCCGACCGGCTCTACGACGCCACGCTGCGCGGTGCCGACGTGCTGTCGCTGCGCATGACGCAGAGCACCCAGCGCGGTTCGCTGCCGCTCACCCAGGGCACGATCCTGCTCACGCTGGTGCTGCTACCGATCCTGGTGCTGGCGTTCGGGACTCGCGCGCGGCCCGACATGCGGATCGAGGCCTCGCCGCTGTTCCTCGCGATCTCGCTGCTGATGTGCGCCGCGGCGCTCACCGCGGTGCTGCTGCGGAACCGTCTGGCGACGGTGCTCGTCGTGGGCGTCACCGGCTACGGCACGGGCGTGATCTTCGCGATCTACGGCGCCCCCGACCTGGCGCTCACCCAGTTCCTGGTCGAGACGCTGACCCTGGTGATCTTCGTGCTGGTGCTGCGCAAGCTGCCCGCGGAGGCGCCGATCACCGGCAGCCGTCCCTCGCGGGTGGCGCGCGCGCTCCTCGGCGTCGCGGTGGCGGCGATGGTGGTCGTGGTGGCGATCGCGGCGCGCGCCGCGCGGGTGGCCGCCCCCGTCGCGGACCGGCTTCCGGAGCAGGCCTACAAGTTCGGTTACGGCCACAACACGGTGAACGTGATCCTGGTCGACATCCGCGCCTGGGACACCTTCGGCGAGATCTCTGTGCTGCTGGTGGCGGCGACGGGCGTCGCCTCGCTGGTCTTCCGCAACCGCCGCTTCGGCTCGGCGCCCAGGGTCAGCGCGGAGGCCGCGGCCGCGGCCGCCGCCGCTCCCGGCACCACCTGGCTGCGGGGCAGCGCGCTCCGCGACCCGCGGCACCGCTCGCTGGTCCTCGAGATCACCTCCCGCATGGCCTTCCCCACGATCATGGTGGTCTCGGTCTACTTCTTCTTCGCCGGCCACAACGCGCCGGGCGGCGGCTTCGCGGGCGGCCTCACCGCCGGCCTCGCGCTGGTCCTGCGCTACCTCGCGGGCGGCCGGTACGAGATCGGCGAGGCCCTCCCGCTCGACGCGGGCCGGATCCTCGGTACCGGCCTGCTGCTCGCCGCGGGCGGCACCATCGTCTCGCTGCTCGCGGGCGCGCCGGCCATGTCGTCGGTCGCCTTCGAGTTCACCCTGCCGGTCTTCGGTGACGTCAAGGTGGTGACCGCGCTGATCTTCGACGCCGGCGTGTACCTCATCGTCGTGGGCCTGGTGCTCGACGTCCTGCGCAGCCTGGGAGCACGACTCGACCTGGAGGGATCCCCCGCCGACATGACCTCGCCCCTGCCCGTCCAGACGGGGGGTGGCGCGCGATGATCGTCGACATCGGTCTCTTCGCCGCGATCGCCGTCATGGTCGCCACCGGCGTGTACCTGCTCCTGGACCGCAGCCTCACCCGCATGCTGATGGGCATCATCCTGTTCGGCAACGCGGTGAACCTGCTGATCCTCGCGCTGTCCTCCCCGCCCGGGAACCCGCCCATCGTCGGGTACTTCTCGGAGGGTCGTCTCACGGACGCCGATCCGCTGGCGCAGGCGATGATCCTCACCGCGATCGTCATCACGATGGGCATGGCGGCGTTCATCCTCGCGCTCGCCTACCGCTCCTTCACCATCAACACCGACGACGAGGTCGACGACGACCCCGAGGACACGAAGGTCCTCGAGCGCGACGTCGACGTCGCGGCCGACGACCCCGACTACGACGCCTCGGACGACCCGATCACGGGCGCACCGTCGGCCCTCGGCGACGCCTACGGTCCCGACGGCGAGCTGCTCTCCCCCGAGGAGCTCAAGCGGGCCCGCGTCGACGTCGTCGACACCGGGGCACTGCCCCTGCCCGCCGTGCCGCGGGAGAAGCAGCTCCCGCCGGGCGAGAACAGCGAACAGGAGGGCGAGCGATGACCGAATCGATGATGCTCGCCCTCATCCCCCTGCCGACGGTGCTGCCGATCGTGGCTGCCGCCATCACCATGGTGATGGGCCGGCACCCGCGGCTGCAGCGACTGATCTCGCTGATCTCCCTCGTGGCGATCGTCGCGGTCGCGGCGCTCATGCTCTATTACACCGACCGGCACGGCACCGTCGCGCTGCACGTCGGCGGCTGGGGCGACCGCGACGGCAAGGGCGGGCCGCTGGGCATCACCCTCGTCGCCGACCAGCTGGCGGCGCTCATGGTGCTGGTGTCGGCGATCGTGCTGCTGGGCGTCCTCGTGTACTCGGTGGGACAGGGTATCCGCGACGGCGACGAGCACCAGCCCGTCTCGATCTTCTACCCCACCTACCTGATCCTCGCGGCGGGCGTGTGCAACGCCTTCCTCGCGGGCGACCTGTTCAACCTGTTCGTCTCCTTCGAGATGCTGCTCGCCGCATCCTTCGTGCTCCTGACGGTGGGCGGCAGCGCCGACCGCATCCGGGCGGGCGTCTCGTACGTGATGGTCTCGATGGTCTCGTCGGTGATCTTCCTGCTCGGCATCGGCTACGCCTACTTCGCGACGGGCACCCTCAACCTCGCGGACATGGCGATCAAGCTGCAGGACCTGCCGTCGGGCACCACGACGACGCTGTTCGCCGTGCTGCTCGTGGCCTTCGGGATCAAGGCGGCGGTGTTCCCCCTGTCGACGTGGCTGCCGGACTCGTATCCGACGGCGCCCGCCCCGGTCACGGCGGTCTTCGCGGGCCTGCTGACCAAGGTCGGCGTGTACGCGATCATCCGGGCGCACACGCTGTTGTTCCCGGGCGGCTCGCTCGACGACGTGCTGATGATCGCCGGCCTGCTCACCATGATCGTGGGCATCCTCGGCGCGATCGCCCAGACCGACATCAAGCGTCTGCTCTCGTTCACGCTGGTCAGCCACATCGGTTACATGATCTTCGGCATCGCCCTCTCCACGCCGCTGGGTCTGAGCTCGACGATCTACTACGTGGTGCACCACATCCTCGTGCAGACGACGCTGTTCCTCGTGGTGGGCCTCATCGAACGGCAGGCGGGCGCAGCCTCGCTGCGCCGCCTCGGCGGCCTCGCCGCGGCCAGCCCGGTGCTCGCGATCCTGTTCTTCCTGCCGGCACTGAATCTCGGTGGCATCCCGCCGTTCTCGGGCTTCGTCGGCAAGGTGGGCCTGATCGAGGCCGGCGTGCGGCAGGGCTCGGTGCTGGCGTGGGTGCTGGTCGCGGGCAGCGTGATCACCAGCCTGCTCACCCTGTACGCCGTGATCCGGGTGTGGACCAAGGCCTTCTGGCGCCCCCGCTCGGACGCCCCCGAGGGCCAGCTGGCCGTCGCGCACCCGGAGGCCCTGCTGGACGACGCCGACGTCATCGAGTTCGCCGACCGCGAGGACCCGGGCCGCATGCCGATGAGCATGGTCGCGCCCACCGCCGGCCTGCTCGGCGTCGGCCTGATCCTCGCGATCTTCGCCGGCCCGATGTTCGGCGTGACCGACCGCGCCGCGGATCAGCTCATCGGACGGGCGGATTACATCGAGGCCGTGCTCGGCCCGGAGGCCCTGGACAAGCTCAAGACGCCCGACGGTGCGCCCGTCACCGTCGGACCGCAGGGAGGCGCGCATGGCTAAGCGACTCGTGACGCGGGTCCTGCCGGACCTGCGCGACGGCCGCGCCGTCGGTGTGAAGGTGGCGCAACTGATCTGGCTCGACGCGGTGTGGGTGATGCTGTGGGGCAGCGTGACCTGGGGCAACATCGCCGGCGGCCTGCTGGTGGGCCTCGCGATCCTGCTGCTGCTCCCCCTGCCGCCGGTCCCGGTCGAGGGCCGCGTGCACGTCGGCTCGCTGCTCAAGCTGATCGGCGTCTTCCTCGTGGAGATGTTCCGCTCGTCGATCGAGGTGGCCTGGCTGGCGATCCGGCCCGGCGGGATGCCGCTGAGCGCCGTGCTCCGCGCCAAGGTCTCGATCAAGTCCGACCTGGTGCTCACGCTGCTGGTGGACATGATGAACCTGATCCCCGGCACGATGGTGCTGGAGATCGACACCAAGCGGCGGCTGCTCTACGTGCACGTGGTCGACGTGAGCAGCGAGAAGGCGGTGCGGCAGTTCTACCGCAGCACAGCGCGTCTCGAGCGGCTGTTCATCAACGCCTTCGAGCGCGACAACGAGTGGCACGCCAGCCCGATGCACGGCATCGACGACGACGATTTCCACCACGTCACGCCCGGCGCCCGCGGCCTGGCGGGCGACGCCCGCCGGATGGCCGCGCCGGAGATCGCCTACCGCAAGGCGCAGAGCAGTGAGGGAGAGGAGAAGTCGTGACCGTCGTCTTCGTCATCACCGGCGTGATCCTCATGGCCGCCGCCTTCCTCACCGCCTACCGCCTGCTGCGCGGCCCGAACACCCTCGACCGGGTCGTCGCGGTGGACGCGCTCGTCGCGATCGCCGTCGGCGGGCTCGCCGTGTGGGCGGCGTACAGCCGCAACTCGTCGGTCATCCCCGGCATCGTGGCCCTGTCGCTCGTCGGCTTCGTCGGCTCGGTCTCGGTGGTGCGCTTCCGCGTGCCCGACGATGCCGGGACGGCCCCGTCGCCGCCCGACGAGACGCCGGACATCGCGCCGCGGAACGGGGGCCTGCGATGATCGTCGACGTCGTCTCCTCGATCCTGTTCCTCACCGGCGCCGTCTTCGCGGTGACCGCCGCGATCGGCATCATCCGCTTCCCAGACACGCTGACCCGCATGCACGCGGCGACGAAGCCGCAGACCCTGGGCATGCTCCTGCTGCTGGCGGGCGCGATCGTCCGGATGACCGACTCGGTCGACGTGTGGATGCTGGTGCTGGCCGGGCTGTTCACGATGATCACCGCGCCCGCGGTCGCGCACCGGGTGGGCCGGGTGGCCTACCAGGAACAGCGGCTGCGCGACAGCACCATCGACCCGGACCAGATGGAGACGGGCAGCCGCGACTAGCGGCGTCTCCGGTCCGTCAGGCTCCGGGCCGCCCGGACCAGCGCATCCGCGACCACGGCAGCGCGATCGCCGACGGGTCGTCGACGAGCCGCGGCCCCTCCGGTTCCGCCGTGCCGGCGTGGTCGGCCAGCGCGCGCAGGTAGCGGTGGCCGGTGTCCGGCAGCACCTGCACGGTGGCGTCGACCGACGCGCCGTGCTGCCGTTCGTAACCCGCCGTCACGTGCCCCGCTCCGGAGGACAGGCCCGCGAAGAGCGCGTACTCGCGGAGCAGCCGGTGCGTACCGGCGCGGGCCACCTCGAACGACACCCAGTGGATCACGTCGTAGAGCCCGTGCCGCACGTTGTCGAACGGGATCGACGAGCCGATGCCGGCGATGAGCATGGCGGGATCCTCCACGTGCTCGGCGCCGAAGGTGACGCTGCCGAAGGGTTGCACGCCGACCAGCTCCACCGCCAGGCCCGCCTCCTCGAAGCCGAGTCGCAGTGCGCCGCTGGACACCCCCGAGCCGACGGGCGCGACGAGCCGCACCGACGCGACTCCCTCGGCCGCCAGCTCCGCCGCCGCGGCCCGGGCGATGTCGCGGTAGCCCAGGTAGTGCACCGGGTCGTGATACTGCCGCATCCAGTGCAGCGACGGGTCCTGCGCGAGCAGTTCGGTGATGCGCCGGACGCGGCGATCCTGGTCGAGTTTGAGCGAGGCCGACGGCGGCATCTGTTCGAGTTCGACCCCCAGGGCGAGGAGTTGGACCCGTAGTCCCTCGTCGATCGTGGTCGATCCGACGATGCGGCACCGCACGCCCGCCTCGTGGCAGGCCAGGGCCAGGGCGTAGGCGTAGATGCCCGACGACGAGTCGATGACGGTGCCGCCCGGCCGGACCCGCCCCGCGTCGAGCGCCGCACGCAGTGCCGCCCGGGCCGAGGCGACCTTCATCGACTCGAACCGCAGCAGGTACCGGTCGTCCGCGCCGCGGAGCAGGGCGGGGCGACTCAGCGCCTCGGCGATGTGGCCGTCGATCCTCATGCGGCGCCGCCGACCACGATCGGGGCGTCGGCCACGCGGAAGCCGACGGCGCGCACGCGGGCACACGCCCGCCGCAGGCGCTCCCGCGGGTGCTCGCGCTCGAACAGCAGCCCGGCCACGTTCCCGGAGTGGGCCACCTGCACGCCGAGCGCTCCGCCGCGCTCGGCCGCCGCGATGAGGCGGTCGAGACCGGGCTTGTGGTGCCGACTCTGGTTGAGTAGCGCGCTGCGGGTCGCGACCGCGCCGACCCCCGCCGCGTCGCCGGCCGCGACCGCGCGGCGCAACAGGGCGCGCAACTCCTCGTACTCCGCCACGGCCCCGGCTCCCGCCCGGGGCAGCGCCAGCGTGTCGACGGGGCCGCCCAGCACGCACCGCACCAGCAGCAACGCCGGCAGGGTCTCACCCAGCTCCTCGATGACGTGACCGTGCCGGTGCGCGAACAGGATCGGGCGGTCGGCCCACAGCGGGTCCGAGGCCCCCTCGGCGGCGACGGCGAGCCGCGCGACGGTGTCGGCGTCGAGCTCGACGTCCGCGCAGTCCGCGACCGCCCGGACCGCGGCGAGCACATCGGCGGTCGAGGAGCCCAGTCCCAGGCCGACGGCCGTCGTCCGCGCGATGCGGAGCTCGCCGCCCGTGCAGCCAAGCGCGCCGCGCTCCCGCAGGTGGGCCAGAGTGGCCGCGGCCGCCCTGCGCGCCTTGTCCAGGCCGCGCGCGCCGCCGGCGGTCCGCGCCCGCACCGCGCCCGAGGCGTCCGGGGCGAAGACCGCCACGGACCCGACGGTGCCGATCGGCACGGTCACCAGGCCCGGACACTCGCCCTCGACCGGGCAGCGGAACCGGCCCTGCAGGAGCTCGCCGTGGTGGCCGGTGCTCCGCCCCACCCCGCGACCGCGGGAGGCGTTGCGCAGTGCGCTCATCCGATACGCTCCTCGGCGCGGGCCCCGCGCAGCGCGCGCCGGGCGAAGAAGGCCGAGAGCGCGGTGGCACCGCCGAGGACGACGCCGACGCCGGTCCAGCCGCCGAGCGCGAGGGCCCCGCCGGCGAGGGAGGCGCCCGCGAAGACGCCGACGCTCTGCGCCGCCCCGTTGAGCGAGAGGACGGTGCCGCGCACCGGTCCCGCCCCGCGGACCAGCGTGGTGGTCACGGCGGCGGCGATCACGGCGTGCGAGGCCGAGACGAGGGCCACCATCGGCCAGGCGACGGCGACGTGCGGCGCGGTGTAGAGCGCCACCATCGCGCCGGAGGCGACGAGGATCGCCGCGAGCACCGTGCCGAGCAGGCGGTCGGCACCCCGATCCTGCATCACCCTGCCGCCCAAGAAGTTCCCGAGGAAGAAGGCGAGGCCGGACGTCGCCCAGACCAGGGAGAACCACCCCGTCCCGATCCCGAAACGCTGCCCGAAGGCGGCGGCGATGTAGGCGAGGGAGCCCATGAAGGCGAGCGTGCGCAGGAGCGAGACCGCCAGGGTGTCGAGGGCACCCGGAATCGACCGTACGGTGCGGAAGGCCTGGAGGTAGCTCACGGACGTGTTCCCGCCGCGCGGATCGCGGCGGCGGGCGATCAGCGCCGCGACCACGAGCAGCACCACGGCGGTCGCAGCCATGTCGGCGCGCCAGCCCCACAGCACGGCGGGCAGCGCCAGGACCGGCGCCGCGAGGACCGCCGTCAACGTCATGGTCGACGAGACGAGGGTCGCGGCCCGCGCGGAGGCCGCCGGGGTGTCGAACCGGTCCGCCGCCATGGCCGACACCGCGGGGTTGAGGACGGCGGTGCCCGCGCCGATCAGCAGGCAGAAGGTGACCCAGGCGACGGTGCTGCCCTGCAGCGCGAGCCCGCACCCCAGTGCTAGCACGAGCAGGGCCAGCGCGGCCACCGACGAGCGCGAGAGCCGGTCCAGCAGCGGCGCGGCCGCGACGCCGACCAGCAGGGCCGCCACCCCGCCGAGACCCCGCAGGCCGCCGATGAGGTCGACGCCCGCGTGCGCGTCGGCGGCGATGGCGACGAGGAAGTTCGCCATCACGGTGAACGGGACGAGGCCCAGCGCGGCCGCGGCGAGCATCGGCCAGATCGCTCGGACCAGCACCCGGTCCGGCAGGGGGCGGTCCCCGGGTGCGCTCATGCCCGGCCCCGGTAGAGGTACATGGGCGAGGCATCGGCGGAGAACTGCGAGAACGGGAAGTGCTCGGCCGAGAGCGCGCTCAGGCCCGCCCCGAGGAAGGCGCGGGCGACGGCCGACCCGCTCTGCGCGTACACGGCGAGCGGTACGTCGCGCTCCCGGCAGGTCGCAAGGATCTCGTCGAAGCTGCCGTTGCCCAGGGTCATCCCGGTCGCGAGCACCGCGTCCGCCTCGGCGAGCACCGCACGATGATCGTCCGCGACGGGATCGCCCCAGTGGGTGCGCTGCAGGTTCCGGTCCGCGAGCAGCGGCTCGCCGCCGCGCTCGCGGATGGCGGCCACCAGGGGGTTCACCACGCCGATCAGCGCGACGCGGGCGCCCGGGGCGACCGAGAGGAGTTCCGCCACCGCGGCGTCGCGGGCGATCGCGCGGACGTCGGGGGTGCCGGTGGGCAGTGTCCGGAGCTCGGCGCGGGGGTCCTCGCGGTGCGGCGCCGCGGCACCGAGGGCGGCGTCGGCCGCGGCGATCCGCAGGGGCTGCGCGGCATGCTCGAGCAGGGCGGCGAGCGGCTCGCCGGACAGGTCCGCGACGTCGGGGTCGAGCTCGCCCTCTTCGAAGGCGCACGCGCCGAAGGAGTCTCCCACGCGGACCAGGACGTACCGGTTCCGGTAGCGCTGCTCGCTCCCGGCGAGGCGGGTGCCGTGCGCGACGAAGAAGACGCTGCGGGCCACCTCGTCCTGCGCGACCTCGCGGGCGAGGTCGAGGACGTCGGCGACGGAGCCGGGGGCGGTGTCGGGCGCGGTCATCGGGCGGCTCCGCTCTGCTCCAGGTAGTCGGCGAGGGCCGCCGCGGCGTCGAGGTTGCGCGGACCGGCGACCAGCTCGGCGTAGTCCACCACGCGGATGCGGTTCTCGCGCACCGCCGACGACTCCTTGATCGGCGACGACTGTCGCAGGTAGTCGATCTTCTGCTGCGCGGGCTGCTTGTCGTAGTCGACGATGACGATCACCTCGGGCTGCGCCTGCACCACGGACTCCCACCCGACGGAGGTCCAGCGGCCGTCCACGTCGTGGGTCACGGAGCGGCCGCCCGCGAGGGAGACCACCTGGTCGGCCGCGGCGCGGCGGCCGGCGGTGTAGGGCTCCGCGGTCCCGGAGTCGTAGACGAACACCGACGGCTTCACCGTCTTGCGGGCGGCGCGCTCCTGCAGCGCGCGCTCGCGGGCGCGCAGGTCGCCGACCAGCTTCGTGGCGCGGTCCGGGACGCGGAAGATCGCGCCCAGGTTGGTGAGGTCGGTGTACGTGTCCGCCAACGGATTCACCTCCCGCGCGGCGGGCTTGTCGCCGTAGTTGTAGCAGGTCTCCTCCTGCATGTAGCTGTCGATCTGCAGCTTGCCCAGCGACTCCGGGGTGACGCCGCGGGCGGGGCTGAACCCCGCCTGCCAGCCCGCGAACACCCAGTCCGCCTTGGCGGCGACGAGCGGCTCCTGGGTGAGCACGCCGTCGCTGAGGATCGGGACCTTGGCGTACTCGTCGCGGTACGGCGACTTCGCGATCACGCCGTGCACCGTCTTCGGCAGGACGATGCCCTTGATGCGGTCGGTGAGGCCGAGCGCGAACATCTTCTCGATCGCCGAGACGTCGTACGGCACCGCGGCGGTGGGCGACCGGTACTGCTGGTGCACACCGCAGTTGGTGACATCGACGAGGTCGGTCGCGGTCTCGGCGGGGCGGGCGCCGCAGGCGGTGCCGGCGAGCAGGGTGCTCGCCGCGAGGGCCGCGGCGAGCAGGGGACGGGGGTGCATCGGTCGATCCTTTCGATCGGTCGGTTTCTACAGTTCGAAGCGGATGCGCGGCGGACCCGTGCCGGCCGCGGCGACCACGGGCCGCACGCCGTAGACCTCGGCGATCCGGTCGGGCGTGAGCACCTCGCCCGGGGTGCCGGTGGCGACCACCCGGCCGCGGTCGAGGAGCACCAGGCGGTCGCAGCTCTGGGCGGCGAGGTCGATGTCGTGGATGGCGGTGACGGTCGTCTTGGTCGTCGCCCGGAGCAGGCGCAGCAGGTCCAGCTGGTGCCGCACGTCGAGGTGGTTGAGCGGCTCGTCGAGCAGGAGGACCGGTGTGTCCTGCGCGAGGGCGCGGGCGATGAGGACGCGCTGCCGCTCGCCCCCGGAGAGCCCGAGCACGCTGCGGTGCCGGAGCGCGGTGGCGTCCACCGCGACGAGCGCCGCCTCGCAGGCCTCGATCGCGGCGGCGCTGCCGGCGTCGCCGTGGGCGAAGCGCCCCAGCATCACCGTCTCCTCCGCCGTGAACCCCAGATGCCCGGTCTCGCTCTGCGTGACGGCGGAGACCAGGCGCGCACCGTCGCGCCGGCGCACCGCTGCGAGGTCCCGCCCGCCCACGCGCACCGTCCCCGCGGCGGGGGCGATCGCCCGGTAGAGGCAGCGCAACAGCGTCGACTTGCCGCTGCCGTTCGGCCCGATCAGCCCGACGTGCGCACCCGCGGCGATGTCGAGCGAGATGTCGTGGAGCACTCGGGTTCCGCCGAGCTCCACGGTGATCCGATCCAGTTCGATCCTCACGCCGCGCCGCCCAGCAGTCCGCCGCGACGCCGCAGCAGGACGATGAAGACGGGCACGCCGACCAGGGCGGTGACGATGCCCAGCGGCAGCTCGCGCGGCGCCACCACCAGGCGGCTGAGCAGGTCCACCCACACCAGCAGCAGCGCACCGACGAGCGGGGCGAGCAGGAGCACCGCCTTGTGCGCCGGGCCGACGATCATGCGGACCGCGTGCGGGACGACGAGCCCGACGAAGCCGACGGTGCCCGCGACGGCGACGAGGACCGAGGTCATGACCACGATGACCAGGAACAGGATTCGGCGCGCGCGGTGCGGGTCGAGGCCGAGCGCCGCGGCGGCCTCGTCGCCCTGCGCCAGGACGTCGAGCACGCCCGCGAGGCGCCCGGTGATGGCGGCGCACACCGCCACCGTCGCGGCGACCAGCGGGAGCACGGACCACTGCGCTCCCCCGAGACCGCCCAGCAGCCAGAACATCACGGACCGCGCGGCGTCGCCGACGGGGTCGAAGAAGACGATCGCGCCCGCCAGGCCCTGGAAGGCGAAGGCGAGCACCACGCCGGTGAGCACCAGCCGGACCGGGCTGAGGGCACCGTCGGCCGTCCGGCTGAGCAGATAGACCAGCAGCGAGGCGAGCACCGCGGTCGCGAAGGCCGCCCCGGCCGTGCCGGCGACGCCGAGGCCGGCCACGACGCCGGTGGTGACCACGAAGCTCGCGCCCACGGACGCACCGCTGGAGATTCCGAGGATGAAGGGGTCGGCGAGCGGATTCCGGACCAGGGCTTGGCAGGCGACCCCCGCGATGGCGAGGCCGGCGCCGACGAGGGCCGCGAGCAGCACCCGCGGCATGCGCAGGTCCCAGAGGATCGAGTAAGTGGACTGGTCCTCGCGGGCGAGAGTGCCGCCGGTCAGGCCCGCCCAGAGCAGGCGCCGGGCGTCGCCGAGCGGCACCGTCGCCGCGCCCTGCGACACCGCGACGCCAATCGACACGACGAGGACCGCCGCGAGGACTCCGGCGAGGAGCAGCGGGGAGGCGCCGGCGCGACGGCCGAGCGAGGTGGTGAGCACGCGACAAAGTTAACGAGAATCATTTTCGTTAACAAAGACGCATGCGGCTATGCGTGCATCGACACGCGGCTACGGCAGGACGAGCTCGCTCGTCACCGACCGCACCACGTCGCGGTAGGTGTCCACGTTGCAGACGCCGCCGGCGACGGCACGCTGCCGCTGATAGGAAGCGCCACGGCGGGCGATGTCGGCGACGGCCGCCAGCTCGCGGGAGCAGCCGAGGCGCACCGCGATGGGCGCGAGCTGCTCGAGCAGGTCGTCGAGGTCCTCCGTCACCAGGCGCTCGTTGTTGTCCGCGTCCTGAATGATGATGGCGTCCAGGCCGTACCGGGCCGCGCGCCACTTGTTCTCCTGCACGTGCCAGGGCGGCAGCGTCGGCAGGGTTTCCCCCGCGTCCAGCCGCGAGTCCAGCCACACGACGAGGCAGTGGATGAGGGCGACGATCGCCTCGAGCTCCGCGAACGACGACATGCCGTCGCAGATCCGCACCTCGATGGTGCCGAGGTGGCACGCGGGGCGGATGTCCCAGCGGATCTCGTTGAGGTGGTCGATGATCCCGGTGGTCTTCTGGTCGTGCACGAAGCGCTCGAACTCGCTCCACCGCTCGAACTGGAAGGGCAGGCCCGCGGTGGGCAGCTGCTGGAACATCATGGCGCGGGTACTGGCGTAGCCGGTGTCGTGGCCGCCCCACATCGGGGAGCTCGCCGACAGAGCCAGCAGGTGCGGGTAGTGGTTGAGCAACGCCGAGATGATCGGCAGCACCTTGTCGCGGTGGTTCACCCCGACGTGCACGTGCACGCCCCAGATGAGCATCTGCCGGCCCCACCACTGGGTGCGGGCGATCAGCTCGTCGTAGCGCGGATTGTCGGTGAGCTGCTGCGCGTTCCACTGCGCGAACGGGTGGGTGCCGGCACCGAACAGGTCGACGCCCATCGCGTCCGACGTCTCGCGTACCGCCGCGATGATGCGGGCGAGGTCCGCCATCGCCTCCGCGGTGTTCTCGCAGACGCCCGTCACCACCTCGACGGTGTTGCGCAGCATCTCCGAATGCACCTGCGGCGCGATGTCCGGATGGGCGGCGCGGATACCGTCGAACAGTTCCCCGGCCCTACTGACCAGGTCCGCGGTCTCCCGGTCGACGAGGGCGAATTCCCACTCGACGCCGATCGTCGGCCGCGGCGACGCCTCGAAGGCGACGGGCTCGATGATTAACCGACCTTGATCACGCCGCAGGCGATCCGCCCGCCGGCGTCGCCGGTGTTGAGAGTGGTCTCGTCCGGCACGGGCTGGCCCGGAACGATGTTGGTGTAGCGCGCCGACGGGATGTTGCCGAAGTTGTCGGGGCCCGCGTGGATCATGAGCGCGTTGCCCTCGGTGTTCTTCTTGATGTCGGCGAGGGTGAAGGCGCCGGTGCTGGTGACGGTCTGGCCGGTGCCGTTGGCGTTCACGTAGACCGAGACCAGGTCGCCCGTCATGGGGTGGCCGGAGGCGCCGGGCTTCTGCCAGTGGCCGCCGGCGGAGCCGAAGTTGGTGGCGGAGCCGGGTGCGCCGTTCTTGGCGACCGAGTTCGGCTCGCACTTGCCGACCTCGTGGATGTGCATGCCGTGGAAGCCGGCGGGGAGGCCGGTGACGCGGACGTCGATCACCACGACGCCGTCCTTCTCGGAGAAGGAGGCCTTGCCGGCGCTGCTGCCGTCGGGCTTGACGAGCGAGGCCTCGGCGGTGCCGGCCGACGGCGAGCTCTCGCCCGGCTTCTCCTCGCCGTGCGCGGCGTTCGGATCCAGGCTGCGAACGGGGCCCTGCGCGGGCACCGTCGCCCCGGTGACGACCGCGGGGTTCGTTCCGGGCGTGTCCGAGGGCTTCTCGTTGGTGGTGCAGCCGGCCAGGGCGATGGCCGCCACCGGAAGGATCGCGATCGGGGCGAGGAACTGACGCTTCGTCATCGATGACTCCTTATGCGACGGCTACCGGGGCTGGGCCGCCCTGGGGCTGGTGTTGCCCGAAATCATATCGGGGCCGCTCTCGCGGTGAGGGACAGGTACCCGCTCCGGCCGGTCGCCGCCTACTTTTTGACGACGGCGACGGCGAGCGCGCCCTCGCACGCCTCGAGGCCGGCGGGGCGCGCCGCGGTGGCGGACCCGGGGAGCGCCGTCGAGACGGTCTTGGCGGTGTCCTCGCCGCCGTCCGCGAAGTAGACGGTGGTGGCGCGCGGCGCGGCGGGCCGGTTGGGCCAGGGTGCGGCGGTCTCGCCCTGCACGGTGAACCCGGCCTTCTTCAGCTTGTCCCGCGTCTCGGCGACCGGGGCCCTGGCGACGGAGATCAGGCACACCGGGGGCTGGTCGGCGGCGGGAGCCGCGGTCTCGGTGGCAGCGGCCTTGATCTTGGCCTCCTGCGCGTTGAGCGCCGCCTGCGGATCGTCGTTGCGGGTCACGAGCCCATGGACCCCGACGGCCGCGAGGATGATCGCGGCCGAGATCAGGATCATGATGATGGTCCGGATCGGGACGGCGCGGGTGTTCTGAGTGCTCACGACACCCGACTGTATCGGATCACGTGATCTCGAAGCCGAGCTTGCGGGCGGCGCGGGCCTTCTGCCGGCTGGCGCGGACGCGGCGCAGACGCTTGACGAGCATCGGGTCGGCGGCCAGCGCCTCCGGCGTGTCGACCAGGGTGTTGAGCACCTGGTAGTAGCGGGTCGCGGAGAGCCCGAAGAGCTCCTTGATCGCGTCCTCCTTGGCGCCGGCGTACTTCCACCACTGGCGCTCGAAGGCCAGGATGTCGTGCTCGCGCCTGGTCAGGCCGTCCTCGCCGCGCTCGTCGACGGGCTGCGCGTCAGTTCGGACCGTCTTCTGCGCGGCCGCACCGGCGCCCTCCATGCGTTCCCCTCGCATTCGAAATAACACTTCTGTAGTTCGCGTCAATCTAACCACGGCCGGCGGCGGCGCCACGGGGCTACGGGCGCGTGTCGCGCAGCTCCCGCACCGCCGGGGCCCACGACGCCCGGTGCGCCGGTGCGTCCCGCACCGCCCCCGACTACCGTGTATGTCATGTCCGTACTCCCCATCGTCATCGTCGGCGACCCCGTGCTGCACTCCCCCACGACGCCCGTCGAGCTGGACGCGGACGGCAAGCCGTCGGCCGAGATCGTGGCGCTGCTCGACGACATGTACGAGACCATGGACGTCGCGAACGGCGTGGGCCTCGCGGGTAACCAGGTGGGCCGCGACCTGCGGCTGTTCGTCTACGACTGCCCCGACGAGGAGACCCGCGAGCGCCGCCGCGGCGAGGTGATCAACCCCGTGCTCACCACGTCCGAGATCCCCGAGACCATGCCGGACCCGGACGAGGACTGGGAGGGCTGCCTCTCCGTCCCCGGCGAGTCCTTCCCGACGGGCCGCGCCGACTGGGCCAAGGTCGTCGGCACCGACCGCAACGGCGAGAAGGTCGAGATCGAGGGCACCGGGTTCTTCGCGCGCATGTTGCAGCACGAGACCGGCCACCTCGACGGCTTCCTCTACACCGACGTCCTCACCGGCCGGTACGCGCGGCAGGCGAAGAAGTTCATCAAGAAGCAGGGCTGGAACGTGCCGGGCCTGACCTGGGTGCCGGGCACCGTCGAAGACCCCTTCGGTCACTGACGTGCCCGTGCCCGGCGACCGGGTGGTGGTCCGGCGGCTGCTGCCGTCCGGGCAGGCTTCGGACGTCATCGGGACCCTGCTGTCCGACGGTGACCCGCTGCTCGTCCGCGCCGATCGCGACGGCGCGGAGCACGCGGTTGCGCGGGCCGACCTCGTCCGCTGGAAGACGGTGCCGCCCCGCCCGGTCCGAGCGAGCGAGATCCGATCGCTCGACCTCGCGCGGGCCCGGTCCTGGTGGTCCGTGGAGCGCGAGTGGATCGACGGCTGGCTGTGCCGCGCCGCACCGGGCCTGCCCGGGCACCGCGCGAACGCCGCCGCTCCCCTGCACCCGGACGCCGCTCTCGACCGGCTCGACGGGGTGCGGGCCTGGTACGCCGCGCGTGACCTGCCGCTGCGCCTGACGCTCTCCGACCGCGTGCTGCCGGGCGCATCGGGGCTCGCGCCCGTCGTGCAGCCGACGGAGGTGCTCACCGCGCCGGCCGACGGCGACGGCGTCGACCCGCAGGTCCGCTTCGCGACGGCCCCGGCCGCCGCGTGGCTCGCCCTCACCGGCACCGTCGAACCGCTCGTGACGTCGGTCGACGGGGCAGCCCTGTTCGCGTCGATCGCCGGGCCCGACGGTGCCCTCGTGGCGGCCGGGCGCCTCGCAGTCACCGCCGACGCTGCGGGAACGGTGTGGGGCGGGATCGGCTCGATGGCCGTCGCGCCCGAGCACCGTCGACGGGGGCTCGCGACCCGGCTGCTCGGGGCGCTCCGGGCGCGCGCGGCGGACGAGGGCGCGCCGCGCGTCTTCCTCGAGGTGACCCTCGAGAACACCGGCGCCCGCGATCTCTACCGCGCCGCCGGCTTCACCCACCACCACGACTACCGCTACTGGGCCGAGGCGCGATGACGGCGCCTACCGGGCATCCCGTACGCGGCAAGGAGGCGTTCGTCGTGCACCGCGACGGTGATGCCGCACTCCTCGTCGCGCAGCGGGTGGCGCGCGCCCGGTACGTCCGAGCGCTGCGCCGCCCCGGCTCCTAGGTGTGCGCCGCCGAGGCGACGACGTCCTGGTACTGCGGGAAGCGGGCGATGAACGAGCGCACGTAGGTGCACACGGGGATCACGCGCCGGTTCCGGGAGCGCAGATCGTCCAGCACCCCCGACACGAGGGCGCGGGCGAAGCCCTGCTTGCCGAACTTCTCCATGACCACCGTGTGCAGCAGGATCACGTCACCGTGGTCGGTGACCTCGTAGCCCTCGACCCCGATGAGCTCGTCACCCGACCAGAGTTCGTACCGGTCGCGCACCGGATTGTCGAAGAGACGCAACGACTCCCCCAGTTCCAGCGTGGGCGGGGGAACCTCGACCTTGTCAGCCATGAACACCTCCATGTGATGCGGATCACCCCACCGTACGCCGGAACACCGACAAGTCGGCGTACTCGCGTCCGGTGTTTTCACATCTGTCACATTTCTCGATCGTGAATCTGTAAACGCCGCTACTGTGGAGCGCATGACGCTGGTCGCCCGCGGGCTCACGCGCACCTTCAATCAGCACGTCGCGGTCGCCGACGCGACGCTCACCCTGCCCCCGGGCCGCATCACCGGCCTGGTCGGTCCGAACGGTGCGGGCAAGACGACGCTGCTGCTCATGCTCGCCGGCCTGCTCCGGCCGTCGTCGGGCGCCATCGAGCTCGACGGTGCCACCATCGCTCCCGAGGCGCTCCGGTCCCGCGTCGGGTGGATGCCCGACGTCTTCGGCACCTGGGACTCGCTGACCCCCACCGAGATCCTGACCACCTTCGCGAAACTGTACGGCGTCCCGTCGGGCGAGGCACGCGCCCGCGCGACGGACCTGTTGGCGCGCGTGCACCTGACGGAGTTCGCAGACCGGCCCGCCCAGGTTCTCTCCCGCGGTCAGAAGCAGCGACTCGGCTTCGCCCGCGCCATGGTGCACCACCCGCCGATTCTGCTGCTCGACGAGCCGGCCTCCGGCATGGACCCGCGCTCGCGATTCGAGTTGCGCGACTCGCTGCGCGCCCTCGCCGACAGCGGCGTCGCCGTCCTCGTCTCCTCGCACATCCTCTCCGAGCTAGGCGAGATGGTCGACGACGTGGTGATGATGGCGCGCGGCCGCACCGAGGCGCCGCCGGAGTCCGCGGTCACCCGGTGGCGGATCCGGCTGCTCGGTGAACCACCGAGCGGTGGAACGTATCTCACCTTCGGCTCGGAGGCCGACGCGGCCGCGCACCTCGCGCAGGTCATCGCCGACGGTGCCCGGGTCGTCGAGTTCGCCCGCGCCACCAACGCCCTCGAGGACTCGTACTTCGCACTGGAGGCTGATCGCACATGAACGGCTTCACGCAGTGGTGGCGCACCGTCGGCGTGCTCACCGGGCTGGAACTGCGCCAACGCACCCGCGCCACCCGCTGGCGCGTGCTGCTCGGCGTGTTCTTCCTCGTGGTCTCCGCAGTGGTCTTCGGTCTCATGTGGTTCATCACCGCCACGTCGCCGGACAACGGCGGGCAGACCTTCGAGGAGAACCTGTACTTCATCGTCCTCGGTTTCGTCGGCTTCCTCGGGCTGGTGATCGCCCCGACGATGACGGCGACGTCCATCAACGGCGACCGCAAGGACGCCACCCTCGCCGTCGTGCAGGCGACGCCCGCCAGCGGCGCGCAGCTCGCGACCGGCAAGCTGCTCGGCGCGTGGATCGCCTCCTGCGCCCTGCTGGTGGTGTCGGCGCCGTACCTGATCTGGGCCATCGCCGTCGCCGAGTACCCGATCGTCTTCTCCGTGCTCGGCGTGGTGGTGACGGCGCTGATCTTCCTGTCGTACTGCGGCATCGGTCTCGGTTTCTCCGCGTTGCTCGCGCGGCCGATCGGCTCCGCCGCCGTCACGCAGCTGGCCATGCTGTTCCTGTTGATCGGTCTGCCGATCATCGCCGTCCTGCTGGTCCCCGCGACGAAGACCGAGGTCGCCGCGGACCGGCCGAACTGGACGTACTCCGAGAGCGGTGAGAGCGGCACGTGCCGGATCGAACGGACGACCGTCACCGTCGAACACACCGAGCGCGTCTGGTGGATCCTCGCGCCGAACCCCGCGGTCGTCCTAGCAGATTCCGCCGCGCAGCGGGACTACGGCCGCGACGCCGAACGGGACCGCAGGGCCTGGAAGCGCTACACGTCGGACGACCAGCGCATCCCGTCCGAATCCGGCCTCGCCGGCATCGCCGACGGGGTGTCCGACATGCGCACCCCGCCCGCGGCGAACCAGGACCGCACCTGCGGGCAGCCGGGGTTCTCCACCGGTGACGACTTCATCTACTACTCCGACTTCGGCGACCCGCGACGGACGGACGGCTACCTCGGGCACTCCTGGTACTGGGGCCTGCTGGCGAACCTGGCGCTGGGCGGGATCGGGCTGGCGTTCGCAGCCCACCGCCTGCGGGTTCCCGCGGCGAAGCTGCCCCGGGGCGTGCGGATCGCCTGAGACTCCGGCGCAGGTGCGCTACCCTCGGTAACGCACACCACACGGGAGCTCACCGCAGTGAGCTGAGAGGACGTCTAGCGCGGGCGTCGACCGTACGAACCTGTCCGGGTAATGCCGGCGTAGGGAAGAGGAGTCCCGCATGCCTGTTTCGTCGTCCACACCTGTCAGCACCGTCACCGTCGGCCCGATCGAGGGCTCGAGCAAGCAGTACCGCACCCTCCCGGGCGCCGACGGCGGCGCCGATCTCCACGTCCCGTTCCGGCGCATCGCGCTCACCAACGGCGATCACCACGACGTCTACGACACCTCCGGCCCGTACACCCAGTACACCGCCGAGGACCAGCTGCACGATCTCGCCGAGGGCCTGCCGAAGACCCGCGACGCCTGGAGCACGCCCGCGCCGGTCGACGGGGCGAGCACCCAACTCGCTTGGGCGCGAGCGGGAATCATCACCGATGAGATGCGCTTCGTCGCCGCCCGCGAGGGCTTCGATCCGGAGAAGGTGCGCGAGGAGGTGGCCTCCGGCCGCGCGGTGATCCCCGCCAACCGCAAGCACCCGGAACTGGAACCCGCCATCATCGGCAAGGCCTTCGCGGTGAAGATCAACGCGAACATCGGCAACTCGGCCGTCACCAGCTCGATCGCCGAGGAGGTCGAGAAGATGGTGTGGGCCACCCGCTGGGGCGGCGACACCATCATGGACCTCTCGACCGGCAAGGACATCCACGAGACCCGCGAGTGGATCATGCGCAACGCGCCGGTCCCTGTCGGCACCGTGCCGATCTACCAGGCGCTCGAGAAGGTCAAGGGCGATCCGACCAAGCTCACCTGGGAGATCTTCCGGGACACCGTGATCGAGCAGTGCGAGCAGGGCGTCGACTACATGACCGTGCACGCCGGCGTGCTGCTGCGCTACGTGCCGCTCGCCGCGAACCGGGTCACCGGCATCGTCAGCCGCGGCGGCTCGATCATGGCGGCGTGGTGCCTCGCGCACCACGAGGAGTCGTTCCTGTACACCCACTTCCGCGAGCTGTGCGAGATCCTCCGCGAGTACGACGTGACCTTCTCCCTCGGCGACGGCCTGCGCCCCGGCTCCATCGCGGACGCCAACGACGAGGCGCAGTTCGCGGAGCTCCGCACCCTGGGCGAGCTGACGAAGATCGCGAAGTCCTATGGCGTGCAGGTGATGATCGAGGGCCCCGGCCACGTCCCGATGCACAAGATCGTTGAGAACGTGCGGCTCGAGGAGGAGCTGTGCGAGGAGGCGCCGTTCTACACGCTCGGCCCGCTCGCCACCGACATCGCGCCGGCGTACGACCACATCACCTCCGCCATCGGCGCCGCGATCATCGCGCAGGCGGGCACGGCGATGCTCTGCTACGTCACGCCCAAGGAGCACCTGGGCCTGCCCAACCGCGACGACGTGAAGACCGGCGTCATCACGTACAAGATCGCGGCGCACGCCGCCGACCTCGCCAAGGGGCACCCCGGGGCCCAGTCCCGCGACGACGAACTGTCCAAGGCGCGCTTCGAGTTCCGTTGGGTCGACCAGTTCAACCTGTCGCTGGACCCGGACACCGCGCGCGAGTTCCACGACGAGACGCTGCCCGCCGAGCCCGCGAAGACGGCGCACTTCTGCTCGATGTGCGGTCCGAAGTTCTGCTCCATGCGGATCAGCGCCGACGTGCGCGCCTACGCCGAGGAGCACAACCTCGTGACGCAGGAGGACATCGACGCCAAGCTGGCGGCCGACATGGCGGCGAAGTCGCAGGAGTTCGCCGACGCCGGTGGGCGCGTGTACATCCCGCTCGAGCCCTCGCGGGCATGACGGGCGGGGTGACCGACCGCTCGACGGTGGCGGTCGGCGCACCGTCGCGCCTGCCCACCGCCCCGCAGGGCACCGCCCCGCGCCGCGTGCTGACGATCGCCGGCTCGGATTCCGGTGGCGGCGCGGGCATCCAGGCCGATATGCGGACCTTCGCCGTCCTCGGCCTGCACGCCTGCGTCGCGATCACCGCGGTCACGGTGCAGAACAGTGTGGGCGTGCAGGACTTCCGCGGCATCGATCCCGCGATCGTCGCGGCCCAGATCCGGTCCGTCGCCGGCGACATCGGCGTCGAGGCCGCGAAGACCGGCATGCTGGCATCCACCGAGATCATCGAGGCCGTCGCCGCCGCGGCCGACGCGGAGGGCATCGGCAAAGGCCGCTCGGTGCCGCTCGTCGTCGACCCGGTGGCCGCGTCGATGCACGGCGACCCGCTGCTGGCGACCGAGGCCCTCGACGCGCTGCGCACCGTGCTCGTCCCCCGCGCCACCCTGGTCACCCCGAACCTCGACGAGGTCCGGTTGATCACCGGGATCGACGTGGTGGACGCCGCCACGCAAGCGGCGGCCGCCGAGGCCCTGCTGGCGCTCGGCGCGCAGTGGGCGCTGGTCAAGGGCGGTCACCTGCGCGATCACCCCGAGAGCCCGGACCTGCTCACCGACGGCGCCCAGTCCGTCGAGTTCACCGCGCCGCGGGTCCCGACGGCGCACGACCACGGAGCCGGCGACACCCTCGCCGCGGCGACGACGGCGGCCCTCGCGCACGGCGCATCGGTGCCGGCCGCCGTCGCCTTCGGCAAGGCCTGGGTGACCGAGGGCCTGCGCTGGGCGTACCCGCTCGGCGCGGGCCACGGCCCCGTCAACCCCCTCTGGGCGGTCGCCACCTCCGATTGAACGATGTTTTGGAGAGGAAAACCGCAGGTCGGAATCTCCAAAACAGCGTTCAATCGGAGCAGGGGGTCAGACCGCCGCGGGGCGGAAGGGCTCACGCACCAGGCGCATGCCCGCCTCGGCCGGCGTGCGGTCGGCCTTGCGGTGGTTGCACTCCGCACAGCACGCGACGAGGTTCGTCCACGTGTTGCCGCCGCCGCGGGAGCGCGGGAAGACGTGGTCGATCGTCGTGGCCCGCGCGGCGCAGCCCACGTACTGGCAGGCGTGGTCGTCACGGCGCAGAATCTCGGACCGGCTCGCGTGGTCGGCGACGCGGCGGTAGGGCACCGCCGCGTACCGCACGAGCAGCATCGACTTGGGCACCTCGATCACCGTGCTCGGTGAGCGCAGCACCCGGGGCGGGTCGTGCGGCTCGAGGGCGAATGCCACCTCGCGCAGCATCATGCCCACGGCGTCCTGCCAGTGCACCGCGTCGAGCGGACTGTAGTCGGCGTTGAACACCCGCACCGGCGGCGCGGAGACGAACGTGCTCATCCCGCACCTCCTTCCGGTCCTCGCGCGTCGAGCACAACGACGATAGGAGCCGGCAATTGCGGCCGCAACGCCTTTTCCGCCGCCGACGCTCCCACCGACCTGCCGGTTCCCGGCGGTACTCTCAGCCCATGCAGTTCCTCCCCCTGCCCGCGGACGGCGAGACCCCCGTGCGGGTGATGACGATCGCCGGCTCCGATTCGGGCGGGGCCGCCGGTCTCCAGTCCGACCTGCGGACCTTCGCGCTCGCCGGCGTGCACGGCACCTGCGCCGTCACGGCGGTCACCGTCCAGAACAGCCTCGGCGTCACCGGATTCCACCCGATCCCGCCCGAGACGGTCGCGGGGCAGATCCGGGCGGTGGTGGAGGACATCGGGATCGGCGCGGCCAAGACGGGCATGCTCGCGACCGCGGGGATCATCGACGCGATCGCCGACACCGCCGAGGAACTCGGGATCGGCGCGCGGATCCCGTTCCTCGTCGACCCCGTCTGCGCGTCGCAGCACGGCGACCCCCTGCTCACGCCCGAGGCGCTGGAAACCCTGCTGCGCCGCCTCTTCCCGCTCGCCCACCTGGTCACCCCCAACCTCGACGAGGTGCGGCTCATCACGGGCATCGACGTGGTCGACGAGGCCACGCAGCGCGACGCCGCGCGCGCCCTGCACGCCCTCGGCCCGCGCTGGGCGCTGGTCAAGGGCGGCCACTTGCGGACCGCTTCCACCAGTACGGACGTGCTGTACGACGGTGCCGAGTTCCTCGAGTTCGAGGCGCAGCGCCTGGGCACCCGGCACGACCACGGCGCCGGCGACACGCTGGGCGCGGCCACCGTCTGCGCGCTGGCGCACGGCTACGACGTCCCGGAGGCGGTGGCCTTCGGCAAGGAGTGGGTCACCCGGTCGCTCGCGGCCGCCTACCCCGTCGGCGCCGGCCACGGGCCGGTCAACGCGTCGTGGCGGCTGCGCGAGCGTCCCTGAGGCCGGACCACCTGTTCATCGCGGCGACCACCAGCGGTAGCGCGAGCACCACGATGACGAGCCGCAGGCTCTGGACCGTCGCGATCAGTGCCATGTCGGCCTCGGCGCTGCCGGCGGCGCTGGCGACGACCGCGTTGATACCGCCGGGGGTGGTGGCGAGGTAGGCGTCGGCCAGCGGCACCCCGGTCAGGTAGGCGGCGGCGGCCGCGAGGAGGGCGACCAGCCCGCACAGGACGACGATGCCGCCCGCGATCGCCGGCAGCAGGTGCGCGAGCCGGCGCAGCAGGCGGCGATCGAACATCAGGCCCACCTCCAGCCCGACGACGATGAGCAGCAGCTCCTTGAACGCGCCCTGCGGCGCGAAGCCGCGGGTGAGCTCCGCGCCGCCGATCACCGCGGCCACCAGCATCGGGCCGATCAGCCCGCCTCCGGGCAGGCGCAGCTTGCGCCCCAGCCACATCCCGGCGAGGGCGAAGACGAACGCCGTGGACAGCCCCGCCACCTGATCCCCGCGTCCCACGATCTGCAGGTCGAGCAGCCAGGACTGCGTGGACGCCGTGGCACCGCCGGCCAGGCCCACCAAGACGAACGGCGCGGTGAGGCTGACCAGCAGCACGCGCGAGTACTGCATCACGCCGACGACGTCCTTGCGCGCTCCGAGCTCGTCGCAGAGGGTCACCACCGCCGAGGAGCCCCCGGCCATCAGGCCGAGTGTCGCCGTGCGCTGGTCGAGCCCCGAGGCCCAGCGGCTCAGCACCCACGCGGTGCCGAGGGAGAGCAACACGGTCAGCACCGAGATCGCGAGGAAGGGCGCGAGCACCGGTCCGACGGCCCGCATCGCCTCCAGATTCAGATAGCCGCCCAGCATGACGCCGATGAACGCCTGCGTCCACCTGCTGACCTCGGCGGGGACGGTGACCTCCCGCCCGATCGCCATGCGCAGCACCGCACCCAGCACGAGCGCCGCGAGCAGCGCGGGCGCCGGAATCCCGAACAGGCCCATCGCCTCGGCCAACAGCCAGGCCCCGACGAGGACCGCGAGGTACCGCACGCCCCGTCGCCCGACAGTGCGCCGCACGAGCCCCGGCGCGGGGTCCCGCGCGGGCGCGTCCGGGGCGGTCGGCGGGGCGGCGCTCTCGACGGTCACCCTTCCTATGTAGCACTGCGAACGATCGCCGGGAAGGGGCGTCGGCGAACGTTCACGCGATGCTTACATCCGCGGTGTGACCTGCATCGGTAGGCGCGACGAGTGAGTCACGCGTCACGTCGCGCGACGAGCGCCGCGCCCCCGGCCCACAGCGCGCCGATCACTACGACCAGATACACGAAGGAGACCGGAGCACCCCACGGGAAGCTCTCGTCGAAGAGGACGCCCATGAAGTTCTGCAGGTTCGACAGCGGCAGGTAGGGGCCGGCTTCCCTGGTCTGCGGGATCGTCGTGATCACGTTGTCGACCACGAACAGGTAGCCCAGCAGCAGGGTGATGGCGCCCGCGCCGTTCCGCAGCGCGCAGCCCACCGCCACGCCCAGGACCGCCGCGAAGGCCGTCCCGATCGGGAAGGCGAGGAACGAACCGGCACCCGAGCGGAGCACATCCCCGGGCGAGCCGTCCACGATGACCCCGAACAGCAGCACCGCGACGACCATCGCCACGGCGTAGGTCACGGCGCACACCACGGCGACCACGAAGGTCTTGGCCAGCAGGGCGATCCACCGGTTGGGGACGGCGAGGAAGGTCGTCCGCAGGGTGTTGTACCGGATCTCGGTGGTCACCGACAGCACGCCGATGACCCCGGCGAAGGTGATGGCGATGCCGGGCAGGGCCGCGAAGCCCGAGAGCGGCGCGAGGGCGACCACGCCGATGTCGTCGATGGTCTCCCCGATGTTCCGGACGACCAGGGCGACGATCACGGTGATGGCCAGCGCCGCCGCCGACGAACCGATCAGCAGCCACTTGGTGGCGCGGACCGTCGCGAGCTTGACGAATTCGGCCTGCACAGCGCGCACGATCATCCGATGCCTCCCGTCCCGCGGTACTCCACCGCTCCCCCCGTGAGGCGCATGAACACCTGTTCCAGCGAACTGCTCTGCGGGGCCAGTTCGGCCAGCGGCAGCCCCTCCGCCGCGGCGATCTCCCCGACGGCGTCGCTCGTCGCGCCGCGCACGGTCAGAACGATGCGTCCGCCGCCGCCGGGCGCGGCCTCCGCCGCCGCGTCGACCGCGAGGCCGCGCGAGGTGAGCGCCTGGGCCAGCTCGCGATCGCGGGGGCTGCGCACGCGCACCGTGTGCTCCGAGTTCTGCGCGATGAAGTCGGCCATGGTGCCGTTCCACACGAGGTGGCCGCGGCCGACGATGACCACGTCGTCCGCGGTGAGCGCCATCTCCGCGAGCAGGTGACTGGAGACGAAGACCGTGCGCCCCTGTGCCGCGAGGGATTTCATGAAGGTGCGCACCCAGACGATGCCCTCGGGGTCGAGGCCGTTCACGGGCTCGTCGAAGAGCAGGACGCCCGGATCCCCCAGCAGCGCACCGGCGATGCCGAGTCGCTGCGCCATGCCGAGGGAGAATCCGCCGGCCTTCTTCCGCGCGGCGTCCGTGAGGCCGACGGCCGCGAGGCATTCGTCGGCCCGCCCCACGGGGATGCCGCTCGCCACCGCGAGCCACCGCAGGTGGTCGCGCGCGGTCCGGTTGGGGTGCACCCATTTCGCGTCGAGCAACGCGCCCACCTTCGTCAGCGGGCGGTCGATGGCGCCGTACTCGCTGCCGCCGATCGTCGCGCGGCCGGCGGTGGGCCGGTCGAGCCCGAGGATGCAGCGCATCGTGGTCGACTTACCCGCGCCGTTCGGCCCCAGGAACCCGGTGACCCGACCGGGCCGCACCGCGAACGACAGGTCGTTCACCGCCTGCACGGCCCCGTAGGTCTTGGTCAAACCCGCGACTTCGATCATGTATTCACGCTAACAATTCTTCGGCCGCGCCGCCGTGATGCGCGCGCGGCCGGAGCGTCCCCCAGCACCCCCCGGGTGTGGTTCCCGTCACACGGACGAACCGGTCATGCGATGATGAATCACCCGCTGTGACCGCCCGGAGAGACCGATGACCGCCAGCACGATCGACGCCGATGCGACCCGGTCCGCCCTCCGAACAATTCGTACGCGCACAGAACTTCCCGTGGCCTTCGTCGGCCTGGTCGACGAGGATCACGTGGTCCTCGACGGCGGCGTCGGCTTGCGCACCCCGGCGCTCAGCGGCCTGCCGGTCGCGCGCGGCGCCGGCCTCGGCGGGCACGTCCTGCGCACCGGGCGCCCCACCGCCGTGGCCGACTACGGCACCGCCGGGATCACCCAGCACTACCACGCGCACGTGCAGGCGGAGGGGCTGCGCTCGATGGTCGCGGTCCCGCTCGCGGTGAACGGCATCGTGCGCGCGGTCTTCTACGCCGCCGACCGCCGCCAGTCCACGTTCGGCGACACGATCCTCGGCGCCGTCGCGCACACCGTGCGCGACCTCGCCTACGAACTGCGCGTGCGCGACGAGGTCGAACGGCGGATGCAGTTCGCCGAGGCCGCGGCGGCGGAGCGCTCCGCCCTCGGTGGCGTCGACCGCGAGCTCCTGCGCGAGGTGTTCTCCGAGCTCCGCGCCCTCGCCGGGGAGATCACCGACGGCGCCGTCCGCTCCCGCCTGGAATCGGCCTGCGGCCGCATCACCGATCTCGGCCGGCCGGCCGACGGTGCCGCCCGGCCGGAGCGCCCCCTCACCGCACGCGAGTTGGACGCCCTCGCCCACGTCGCCCTCGGTTGCACGAACGCCGAAGTCGCGCAGCGCCTCTCCATCAGCGCGGAGACGGTCAAGGCGTACCTGCGCAGCGCGGGCCAGAAGCTGGGCACCCGCACTCGGTTCGAGGCGGTCACCCGCGCGCGCAGCCTCGGCCTCCTGCCGTGACGGCCGGGCACCGTCGGGCCTACCCCCTTTCGGGGGTACCGGGGGTGTGATCGCGGTCACTACCGTTCCTGGGGTCCACCGACCCGAGGAGCGCACGTGACTGCACCCGAACTCCCCGCCGTCCCGAAAGCCCGGCTCCGCCGGGTGGCGATGGCCAGCTCGATCGGAACCACGATCGAGTTCTACGACTTCTTCATCTACGGCACCGCCGCCGCCCTGGTGTTCCCCACCATCTTCTTCTCGAACATGAGCCCCGGCGTCGCGACCCTGGCGTCCTTCGCCACCTTCGCGGTCGCCTTCTTCGCCCGGCCGGTGGGCGCGATCCTGTTCGGCCACTTCGGCGATCGGATCGGCCGCAAGCGCACGCTGGTGTGGACGCTGCTCATCATGGGCGCGGCGACGGTGATGATCGGCCTGCTGCCCGGCAGCGAGACCGGCGTCTTCGGACTGTTCCCCAACGGCATCGGCACGCTCGCGCCGGTGCTGCTCGTGGTGATGCGATTCCTCCAGGGCTTCGCCGTGGGAGGCGAGTGGGCCGGCGCCACGCTGCTCACCGCCGAGTACGCCCCGAAGGGCAAGCGCGGCCTCTACGCGATGTTCCCGCAGCTCGGGCCGTCGTTCGCGTTCTTCCTCTCCAGTGGCACGTTCCTGCTGTTCACGCTGACGGCCGGGGACACCAAGAACGCCGACAGCGCGTTCATGACCATCGGCTGGCGCGTCCCGTTCCTGCTCTCGGCGCTGCTGGTGCTCGTGGGCCTGTGGGTGCGGCTGACCGTGGAGGAGACCCCCGTCTTCACCGAGGTCCGTAAGCGCGCGATGAGCGAGATCCATCGCACCAAGCTGCCCTTCCTCGACGCGATCCGCTTCCAGTGGAAGGAGATCCTCATCGCCGCCGGTGCGCTGGCGTCGCTGTTCTCACTGTTCTACATGGGCACCGCGTTCCTCACGAACTACGCCACCAAGAACCTGGGCTTTCCGCGCACCACGGTGCTGGCGATGGGCATGGCCGGCGCGGTCTTCTTCGGGCTCGCCATCGCCGCATCGGCGATCTACTCCGACAAGATCGGCCGCCGCAAGGTCATCATGACCTCCTGCGGGCTGGCCGTGGTGTGGTCGCTCGTGCTGTTCCCGATCCTCGACACCAAGAGCCTGCCGATGTACGCCGTCGGTCTGATCGGAACGCTCATCATCTTCGGCATCGCCTACGGCCCGGCCGGCGCCGCGCTGCCCGAGATGTTCCACGAGCGCTACCGCTACACCGGCGCGGGCCTGGGCTACAACCTCGCGGGCATCCTCGGCGGCGCCATCCCGCCGCTCATCGCCGCGAAGTGGGTGGCCGACGGCAACCAGCTGTGGGTGGGTTTCATGCTGGCCGGCCTCTCCGCGGTGAGCGTGCTCTGCTGCTACCTGATGGCGGAGACCAAGGACCACGACATCGTGGAGTCCGCCGCCGCCGACCGCGACGACGCGCGCCCCGGCGAGGATCTCGCCAGCGTCTAGCCGATCACAGCGTGCGGGCCCCGCCGAGAAGCAGATTCGTGACCACACGAGCGCTCTCGGCGGGGCTCGTCACGTCGACGTCGCTGACCATCGCCGCGGCGGTGCCGAGCATGTACCCCAGCCACACCTCGGCTATGTCGCCGACGCCGAGACTCCCGTGCAGCAGGCCCGCCTCCCGCGCCCCGCCGAGGATCGCCTCGAACCTCGACGCCGCCTCCCGGTATAGGAGGAGGTAGGTGTCGAAGGCCTCGACGTCGACGCCGGGCACTTCCAGCGCGAGGAAACGGAACTCGTCCAGGCGCTCCGCGATGCCCTGGAGCACATCCCGATTCAGCGCGAACACCGCGGCCTGCAGCGCCTCGACCGTGGCCGCGGGAGGATCCGCCACCACGGCGTCGACGCGGCCCAGGACGGCCTCGCGATTGCGCTCCACGAGCACCGAGAGCATGTGCCGCTTGCTGTCGAAGTAGTTGTAGAACGTGCCGTGGCTGACCCCCGCGCGCTCGGTGATCTCCCGGACCCCGACCGCGGCGTAGCCCTTCTCGACGAACTCGGCGATCGCGGCGTCGAGCAGCTCGGCCGAGCGCCCCGCGGACCGTCCGGTGACGGGCTCCGGCACCTCGGCACCCGGCTCCACCGGGTCCCCCTCCTCCGACGGCGCCAGGGGCGGAAGCGCCTCGCGCGCATCGCCGGACAGGATTCCGCTCGCCGACATGCGGACGGCGGAGCGCACGTAGGCCTCCCGCCGCTCGGGGTCGTCGCCGTCGGTCAGCGCCATCATCATGCCGGGCACGCCGAGGGCGGGGAGCAGGCGTCCCAGGTGGACGGTCTCGGCCTCCGGGTGCTCGGTGCGGGTGACGATCCACCCGAGCTCACGGGCGTGGCCGAGGGCGCGCCCCATCATCGAGTCGAAGGTCTGGTAGAGGCCCTGGATCCGGAAGCGGAGCTCCTCGTCGACGGTGCCGGACTGCACCATCACCACCTTGAGGATGTCGGGCCGCGAGTCGAGCAGCCCGAAGAGCCGGGCCGCGACCCCCTCCACCATCTCCTCGGCGGCGGCGAGGTCGCCGCTCGCGGTCACGTCGACCACGCGGTCCGGGCCGATGGCGGTCATCAGCTCGTCGACGCAGCGGTCGAAGACCAGATCGAGGAGCTCGCGCTTGCCCTCGACGTAGCGGTACAGCGTGCCCTGCCCCATGCCGGCGCGCTTGGCGATGTCGGCGACCGAGGCGTGCTCGTAGCCCTGCTCCGCGAAGACGGTGAAGGCGGCGTCCGTCAGCTCCTCGCGGCGCCGCTCGGCGAGGCCGACGGACGGCGGGCGGCCGCGACGTGGCCTGGGGGCCTCCGCGACGCCCGACTCCGTTACCGACATGGTTGGAGATTCTATCCCGGGTCCGCCTCTCGGCGGGCCCGCCACTCTGCGATCTCAACACCCATCGGCGTCGCGGGCTCCCCCAGTTCCAGCACCTCGCAGGCGATGGCCCGCCACGGCGCGGTCGCGTGGAGCTCGCCGAGCAGCGCGACGGTCGACATGTCGGTGCGCCGGCCGAGAGCGTGCTCCGCCTGCAGCATCTGGCCCTCGAACTTGTCGTAGAAGCCACCGGCGGGGAGCGTCGCCGCGATGACGGCGTCGCGCGCCGTCTCGGGTGTGATGGTCACCGCGCCCTCGTGCAGGTGCCAGCCGACGACGTGGTCGATGTACTCGGCGAGGTCGTCGGCGTCCATCAGGTCGGGGCGGCCGATGAACCCGGCCTGGACGGCGAGGTCGTGCACCCGCTCGGTGTCGCCGCCGAGCAGCGCCGTGAACAGGTCCCGCTCGAAGGCGTGCTCCTCGTCCGTCAGGCACACCGTCATGCCGAAGTCGACGAATCCGGCGCGGCCGTCGGGCAGCACGAGCACGTTGCCGGGGTGGGGGTCGGCGCAGAACCGTCCGGTGCGGTACATCTCGCCGCAATAGAAGCGGTACACCGCCTCGCCGATCCGGTCGCGCGCCGGCCGATCCAGGGCGGAGGCGGCGGCGAAGGGCTCGCCCTCGAGGAACTCGGTCACCAGGACGCGACCGGTGCACAGCTCGTCGACGGGCGGCGGAACGACGATCCCGGGGTGCCCGGCGAAGAGGTCGGCGAAGTAGCGGTGGTGGCGCAGTTCGGCGACGAAGTCCAGCTCCGCGAGCACCTGGCGGGCGATCTCCTCGGACAGCGCGGCGGCGTTGGTGGCGGGGATGTACTTGCCCAACACCTTGAGCAGGAGCCGCATGTTCTTCAGGTCCGCGCGGACCATCGCGTCTATCCGCGGGTACTGGATCTTCACCGCCACGGCGCGGCCGTCGTCGAGGACGCCGCGGTACACCTGGCCGATCGACGCGGACGCGATCGGCCCGTCGAGCCGGACGATGCGCCCGCGCCGCTCCCCCAGTTCCCGGTCGAGCACCGTCATCATGGCCGAGTCGGTCCAGCGGGGCGCCGACCGGAACAGCGGCTGCAGGCGCTCCGCGAAGGCCTCGCGCGCCGAGTCGCCGGTGATCCCGATGTCGATGACGGCCATCAGCTGCCCCAGCTTCATGGCGGCGCCGCGCATCCCGCCGAGCACCGTCACCAGGTCGTCGGCGAGGGCGAGGATCGTCGCGTCGCGGGCTTCCCGGGCCGCCCGGTCGTCGCGGAACCGCCCGGCGGCCAGGGTGCCCGCCGTCCGGGCCGCGTGGCGCACCGCGACGCCCCCGATCTGCGCGCTGCGGCGGATCCGTCCCGACGGTGCCTCCGACGCCCCGTCCGGCCGCCGGCCCCGCTCAGGCCCCGCCACGGGCGCCTGTCGCTGCGGCCATCCGGCCGTCCATCGGCGACGAGGGCACCGCCCAGCGGCGCTCCGGGATCCGGCCGGCGCCGCGCGCCAGTCGGCCCGCCTCCACCGCGAGCCGCATCGCGGTCGCCATCGCCGCCGGGTCCGCGGCGCGGGTCACGGCGGACGCGAGTAGCACGGCGTCGCAGCCGAGTTCCATCGCGCGCGCGGCATCGCTCGCGGTCCCGATCCCCGCGTCCAGGATCACCGGCACCGGACTCTGCGCCACGATCATCTCGATGTTGTGCGGGTTGAGGATCCCGAGCCCGGTGCCGATGGGCGAACCGGCGGGCATGACCGCCGCGCAGCCCACGTCGGCGAGCCGGCGGGCGAGGATCGGGTCGTCGTTCGTGTAGGGCAGCACCGTGAATCCGTCGGCCACCAGCTCCTCCGCGGCCTCCACGAGGGCGACCGCGTCGGGCAGCAGGGTCCGCTCGTCGCCGATCACCTCGAGCTTGACCCAGTCGGTGTGCAGCGCCTCGCGGGCGAGTCGCGCCGTGAGCACCGCCTCCGCGGCGCCGAGGCAGCCGGCGGTGTTCGGCAGGGGCATGATGCCGAGCTCGCGGATGGTCTCGAGGACGCCGCCGCCCTCGGCCAGGCTGGTGCGCCGCAGCGAGACGGTGGTCAGTTCGGTGCCGGAGGCCACGAGCGCGGCCCGCAGGTGCTCGAGGTTGGCGCTGCCGCCGGTGCCCGTGATGAGCCGCGAGCCGAACTCCCGGCCGGCGATGACCAGCGGATCGGACTGCTCAGCCACCCTGGACCGCCGTCAGCACCTCGATGTCGGCATAGGCCGGCAGCGCCTCGTCCCACCGCGAGCGCGGGTGCACCGCGCCGTTCACCGCGATCGCGACGCCCTTGTCCGGCAGCCCCAGCTGCTCCAGCAGCGTCTGCGCGGATGTCCCGTCGAGCACCTGCCGGTCGTCGCCGTTCACCGTCAGCTCCATGCCTGCACCTCCTGCTTCAGAACCATATCCGCCGCTCGCTCCCCGGTCACCGGCGCGAGCAGCAATCCGTTACGCCCGTGCCCCGTCGCCGCGAAGACGCGGCCGCCGAGCGGCGCGATCACCGGGACGTTGCCCGCCGTCGTGGGCCGCAGGCCGGCCGCGACCTCGACGAACTCGTACTCGCGGAGGAAGGGCAGCACCGCGAAGGCGTCGTCCAGCAGCTCCACCACCGGGCCGATCCGCACGCCGAGGTCGCGGTCGTTCTCGTACTGCGTCGCGCCGACCACCACGCCGTCGGCGCGGGGTACGACGTACACCTGCCGGCCGCGGACGCGGGCCCGCACCGTGACCGTCGGGGGCGGCAGGCAGGTGGGGCCCCGCCGCAGCCGCACCACCTCGCCCTTCACCGGCCGCACCCCCAGCCCCGGGGCGAGCGCGGCGGAATCCGCACCCGCGCAGACGATCACCGCATCGCCATCGAGGTCCTCGAGGCCCGCGGCACCGTCGACCTCCTCGGCACGGAAGGCCACGCCCTCGGCCGCGCACGCGGCGTGGAGCGCTCGGTGCAGCAGACGGTTGTCGACCGAGATCTCGCCGGGCGCCGACGCGGCGGCCCGGATGCGCGGCGCCGCACCGGGAACCGCGCGGGCCGCTGCCGACGGGCGCAGCGGCGCGAACTGCGCGGGGTCGCCGACGGCGGCGGCCACGGTCTCCAGCTCGGCCGCGTCGCCCTCGTCGACGGCGAGGTGCACGGCGCCGCGGGAGGTGACGAGCGGGCCGTCGGCGTAGGGCTGCAGGTCGCGCGCGAAACCCTCCCACAGGCCGAGGGATTCGACGCCGAGCCGGTACAGCTCCTCCTCGCCGGGCCAGGCCTCCGAGTACGGCGCGATCATGCCGCCCGCCACCCACGACGCGCCCGACCCGGGCCGGGGATCGACGACGGTGACGGTGCCTCCGCGCCGAGCCAGCGTCCAGGCGACGGTGAGGCCGACGGTGCCTCCGCCCACGACGGTCACAGACTTCTTCACACCCATGGATCCTTCCTTCGCCGGCATTACCCGGATCAGGTCTGACGGTCAGGGGCGCGACGTGCCCCACTCTCAGCCCCGCGGCGGGAGCTCCCGTGTGTACGCGACCCAGCCTACTCCGCCGGGCCTACGCTGGGGCCATGATCTCCCCCCGCGAGCGGCTCGCCTCCGCCTCCCTGTACCTGTGCACCGACGCCCGCCGGGAGCGCGGCGACCTGGCCGAATTCGTCGCCGCGGCGCTGCGCGGCGGCGTCGACATCGTGCAGCTGCGCGACAAGGGCTCGGCGGGCGAACGGGAGTTCGGGGCGCTCGAGGCGGCGCAGGAGATCGAGCTCGTGGCGCAGCTGCGGGAGATCGCGCACGAGCACGGCGCGCTGGTCGCGGTGAACGACCGCGCCGACGTCGCGTTCGCCGCCCGCGCCGACGTACTCCACCTCGGCCAGGACGATCTTCCGGTGCCGGTGGCCAGGGAGATCGTCGGGCCGGACGTCGTGATCGGGCGGTCCACGCACGACGGTGCCCAGGCCCTCGCGGCCGCCGCCGAGGAGGGCGTCGACTACTTCTGCACCGGCCCGTGCTGGCCCACGCCCACCAAGCCGGGTCGCACCGCGCCGGGGCTGCCGCTGGTCCGCGAGACCGCCGCGGCCGCGCCCACTCGGAAGTGGTTCGCGATCGGCGGCATCGACCTGGCCCGCGTTCCCGAGGTGACCGCCGCCGGCGCGGACGCCGTCGTCGTCGTCCGCGCCATCACCGCCGCCGAGGATCCCGAGTCCGCCGCCCGCGCCCTCAAGGCCGCCCTCGGATAGCCGCCGGAGTCACAGACCGCGCTGCAGCTCCTGGAGTCGGGTTCCCGTCCGGTAGAGCTCGATCAGCAGGGGGCGAAGAGTGTTCCCCGCCTCGGTCAGCGAGTACGTCACGCGATTCGGGTAGCCGCGATGGGCGATCCGATCAGCTATGCCGCGGTCGACCAGTGCCGCCAGGCGCTCGGCGAGCACCTTGTCGGAGAGCTCGGGGAGCGCCGCTTTCAGGCCGCCGAAGGTGAGCTCGCCGCGGCTCAGTTCCCGCAGCAGGGAGCGTCGTCCACTTCCCGGCAATCGCCGCCAGCGCAGTTTCCACCGGGCAGTCGTCCGAGGGCGCGCTGTGGTTTCCCACACCGTCCGGGACGAGATCGTCGACCACCGCCGCACTCACCGTTTGGTGAGCCACGGAAACGGCTGCCAGCGTGTGCTCATGGACCACACAGCCCACGCTATCGAGCTGACCACCGAGCCGCATCTGCATCCGGACGTCTTCGCCGCGGCCTTCAACTCCGGCGATCCGGCGGCTTTGGAGCGGGTGTACGAGCCGCATGCGGTGTTCGTCACCAGCGAGGGCACCGCGGTCACCGGCGACGACCGTCGGTCCGCGAACACCGCTCTGCAGTCGCTCGGCGTCCCGATTCGCATCGTGGTGCAGCAGGTGCACGTGTTCGACGACGCACTCGCGCTGCTGATCGTCGACTGGGAGATCGTCGGGCGAACCGCCGCGGGAGACCACGTCGACGTCAGCGGAACTGCCACCGATGTGGCACGACGCGGGCGGGACGGGCGGTGGAGGTACGTCATCGACAACCCGTTCGGTGTGGCCGAACGTTCGTGACGTCGCGTACCGCCTGCCATCGACGGCGCTTGCACGAGCCGTGTGGGCATCAGTGCCGGCGGGGCGAACGCGGCCGCTCGCCGCGACGTCGCGAGCGCGGTGGGACGAGGAAGATGAGCACGACCGCGGTGACGAAGAGGACCAGCAGCAGCGCCCACAGCGCTACCCCGTACACGGGCTGTCAGTCCTCCGCGAGGGCGCGGACCTGGACCTGGAGGTCCGGCCAGGCGGCGGCGAAGGCGGGGTGCAGCTTGCGGTCGGTCACCGAGCCCAGCGAGACCCACTCCAGGGCCGTGGACTCCTCGTTGGGCACGAGATCGCGCGGCTCGACGAGACGGGCGAGCACCGTCGTATAGGTCCAGCCGACCTGCGAGCGGGCGGTGACCACCTCGGAGAGCACCTCGAGCGACGTGGGCGGGAGTCCAGTCTCCTCGAAGGCCTCGCGGAGCGCGGCGTCGGCGGCGGACTCGTGCGAGTCGCGGGCCCCGCCGGGCAGCGCCCAGGTGCCGCCCTGGTGGCTCCACCACGCGCGGTGCTGCAGTAACACCCGGCTCTCGTCCGGCGACAGAGCCAACAGACCCGCGGCGCCGAACCGGCCCCAGAACCGGGAGCCGTCCGGGTCGCGGACCCAGCCGTTCCCGTCACCCAACACGACACCCACCGTAGCCGAACGAGAGCCACTCGGGGCGACGACTCTGCGCGTCATCCCGTCTGCGGGACGGGCTCGCGCGATAGGGTCGGAGGCACGAAGTCCGCAGTGGCCCGACCCCGGCCGAAGGGTGCAACTGAGGGAAGGAGCAGACGGTGACAGCCCAGGCGTCGAAGAATCGGCAGCTGTCGTCCCTGCGCCTCCGATCCTTCCCGGAATCCTCGGTTTTCGCGGAACTGCGGGAGTTCTTCACCTCCAGCCCGGGCAAGCTCGTCTCGATGGCGCTCGTGCTCATCACGATGTGCCTCTTCGCCGGGTGGTTCACCTCCGCGGCGCAGCTCTCCCGGACCGAGGTGCTGCAGCAGAACCTGGCCGACTACGAGCCGCGCGCGCACGCCGCGCAGGTGCTCTACAGCTCGCTCTCGGCGGCCAACGAGTCCGCCAACGCCGCCTTCGTCGCGGGCGGCCTCCCGTCCGACGAGATCCAGGGCAGCTACAGCATCGCCCTCGCCACGGCGGGCAAGGCGCTCATCACCTCCGCGACGAGCCTGCCCGCCGACGACGGCCGCGCCCACGACAACCTCGACACGATCGCGATGAATCTGCCCGTCTACACCGGGTTGGTCGAGACGGCACGGACGAACAACCGGCTCGACAACTCGGTCGCGGCCGCCTATCTGGCGACGGCCTCGACCCTGATGCAGGACACCCTGCTACCCGCGGCGGAGAGCTTCTACCGCGAGGAGACCGAGAACCTGCGCCGCACCCACGATCAATTCGCCTCGCCGCCGTGGGCGACCTACGGGGTCCTCGGCATCGCGCTGGCGTCGGTGCTGCTCACCCACCAGTACCTCGCGCGCCGCACGCAGCGCCGGGTCAACCGCGGCCTGGTCGTCGCAGCCGCGGCCCTCACGATCGCGATGACCTGGGTGGTGGTCGCGGGCTTCACCTCGTCGACCTACTCGCTGCGCGCCGAGCAGCGCGGGACGGCCGCGGTCGACGCGCTCTCGCAGGCCCGCACCCTGACGCAGAAGGCCCGATCCATGGAGACGATGGCGCTGGTGCAGCGGGGCGCCGGCCGCGGCGTGCCCGCGTCGGCCTTCGCCGAGACGCTGCAGAGCGCGGAGCAGGACCTCGAGTCCGTCGGCGACTCCGACCCCCAGATCGCCGCCGCCGTCGATGCGGCGCGGGCCGACGCGCAGCGCTGGGTCACCGCGCACCAGCAGATCGCGGCGCGCGAGGCGACGGGCGATTACCTGGGCGCGACGCGCCTGGCCATCGGCACCGACCCCGGCTCCGCGGCGGTCGCCTACCGTTCGCTCGACGGGCACCTCACGGCCGCGATCGACCGGGCCCGCACCCTGTACCGCGACAACGTCAACACCGCCCGCTTCGCGATCGCCTTCTCCGGACCGGGTGCGTTCATCCTCTGCGTGCTCGCGGCCGCCGGGGTCGCCGCGGGCTTCTACCCCCGGGTCAGGGAGTACCGATGATGCGCCGCACACTGCAGGGGATCGCCCTCGCGCTCACCGTCGCGCTGGCGTCGACGGGCTGCGTCGTCACCGCGCCCGAGGCCCCCGGCGACGCGGTGACCGGCGTCGTCCAACCGGTGCCCGGCTCCGGCTCCCTCGTCCCGACCGACGCGCCCATCCCGCCCGAGGTGTCGATGTGCACCGCCACGCCGTCCCCGTCGGGCCTACCCGCGCCGGGGCAGATGGTGCCGGGCACGACGATGGCCGACATCCAGGACCGCGGCCGCCTCGTGGTCGGCATCGACATCGGCTCGAACCTGCTCTCCTTCCGCGATCCCATCACGGGCGAGATCAAGGGCTTCGACGCCGACATCGCGCACCAGATCGCCGCCGCGATCTTCGGCGACCCCGACCGCATCCACTTCCGGATCCTGTCCACCGCCGAGCGGCAGAAGGCGCTCGAGGAGGGCACCGTCGACGTGGTGGTCAAGACGATGTCGGCCACCTGCGAGCGAGCGAAGTCGGTGGCGTTCTCCGCGACCTACTTCATCGCGCAGCAGCGCATCCTCGCGCCGCGGGGCGCGCCGATCAACACCGTCGGCGACCTCTCCAGCCGGCGGGTGTGCGAGGTTCGGGGCACCACCTCGCTCGACCGGGTCCGCCGGCTGGCACCGAGCGCCTCCGTCGTCGCCGTGGACTCGTGGTCGGATTGCCTCGTGATGCTCCAGCAGTCGCAGGTGGACGCGATCTCGACCGACGACGCGATCCTGGCCGGACTCGAGGACCAGGACCCGAACCTCACCATCACCGGCCCGTCGATGGGGCTCGAGTACTACGCGGTCGGCGTCGGGAAGAACCGCACCGACCTCGTGCGTTTCATCAATGGGGTGCTCCTGCGGATGGCCTTCGACGGGACGTGGATGCGCCTGTACAACCAGTGGTTCGCGCCGTCGCTCGGCCAGGTCTGGTCGGCGCCGGCGGCGAGGTACGAGGGGTGATGAACGATGACTGACGACGTCGAGGAACACACGCAGGCCCAGGCCGTCTCCTTCGATGACGAGGACACCCCCGAACAGGGCACCGTCGGCGCGCCGATGGTCGACCTCTTCGACGACACCGAGCCCCCGCCCGTCGGCACCCAGGTGACGACGGTGCCGCCGCCCGCCCCGGCCGTCGCGACCGAGGCGACGCCGCGGTTCGGCAACGGCCCCGTCCGGACCGCGAGCACCACCCGCGTCGCGGCGCGCCGCCGCGTCGGCGGCGGCCTCGTCGAGATCCCCCGGATCACCGAGGTCGACCCGTCGGAGGCGATCCGCACCAACCCGATCATCGCCGAGGGCAAGCGGTACTGCTGGAACTGCCGCAAGCCCGTCGGCCGCGCCCACGACGGCGAGCCCGGCGCGCTGATCGGCTCGTGCCCGCACTGCGGGGCCCGCTTCTCGTTCGAGCCCGCGCTCAAGCCGGGCGACATCGTCGCCGACCAGTACGAGATCAAGGGCGCGATCGCCCACGGCGGCATGGGCTGGATCTACTTGGCCACCGACCTCAACGTGGTCGACCGGCCCGTCGTGCTCAAGGGGCTGCTCAACTCGGGCGACGCCCAGGCGCAGGCCGTCGCGGTCTCGGAGCGACGTTTCCTGGCCGAGATGACGCATCCGTCCATCGTCAAGATCTACAACTTCGTCGAGCACCCCGATCCGGACGGCACCCAGATCGGCTACATCGTCATGGAGTACGTGCCGGGCAAGACGGTCAAGGACATCCTCGCCGAGGCCGCCGCCGACGCGGGCACCGACGCGGGCGCGGGTACCAAGGTGGAGGTCGAGCAGGCCATCGCCTACATCCTCGAGGTGCTCCCCGCGCTCGGCTACCTGCACAGTCTGGGCCTGGCCTACAACGACCTCAAGCCCGACAACATCATGATCAGCGAGGAGGACGTCAAGCTCATCGACCTGGGCGCCGTCGCCCCGCTCGGCGGCTACGGATACATCTACGGCACACCGGGATTCCAGGCGCCGGAGATCGCGAAGACCGGGCCGTCGGTGGCCTCGGACGTGTACACGGTCGGCCGCACCCTGGCGGTCCTGGTCGCCAACGTGCCGATGGAGGGGGGCCGGTACGTCGACGGTCTGCCCTCCCCCACCGAGGACGACACGCTCGCGAAGTACAACTCGCTGTACCGGTTGCTGGTGAAGGCGACGGCGGAGGACCCGGACGAACGCTTCTCCTCGGCGGCGGAGCTCACCGATCAGCTGCTCGGCGTGCTGCGGGAGTGCCTGTCCACCAAGTCCGGTGAGCCGCGCCCCGGCCTGTCGGTGGTCTTCACGCCGCAGCGCTCGACCTTCGGCGTCGAGCTGATGCTGCGGGCGGTCGACCCCGATCCGGAGGTGCACGACGACCGGCTGCGCGCTCCGGAAGTGCTGGCGGCGCTGCCGATCCCGATCGCCAACCCGTCCGACCCCGCCGCCGGTGTGCTCGCGCTGACCATGCGCAGCGATCCCACCCAGATCCTCGACTCCCTCGCGGAGCTGCGCGAAGCGATGGCGGGCACCGTCGAGATCGACCTCGCCGAGGCCCGCGCGCACCTGGAACTGGGCGAGGTGGACGCGGCCACCACGCTGCTCGACTCGTTGGCCTCGCGCGAGCCGCACCGCTGGCAGGTCACCTGGTACCGCGCGGAGACGGCGCTGATGCAGGGCGACTACGCGGGGGCCTACGACTACTTCGAGACCGTGACCGACCAGGCGCCCGGCGAGGCGGCGCCCAAGCTGGCCGCCGCCGTGGCCGCCGAGTTCTGCTACGTCTCCGGCGAATCCGACCCCGAAGGCTGGCTGGACCGGGCGCGGTGCCGGTACGAGAACGTGTGGCGCACCGACCGCGGCATCATCTCGGCGGCCTTCGGCGCCGCGCGGATGCGGCGCGCGGCGGGCGACATCGTGGGCACCGTCGAGATCCTCGACCAGGTGCCGTCGACCAGCCGGCACTATCACAACGCGCTGTGCTCGTCGGTGGTCGCGCTGGTGCACGGCCGCGACCTGGCCGACGTCACGGAGGCGCAGCTGCACGAGGCGGCGCGGCGCGTGCGCACCCTGCCCAAGTCCGAGTTCCGCCGGCTGCAGCTGCGCGCGCTGGTCCTCGGCGTGGCCCTCGGCTGGGTGCAGCACCGCAACCAGCACGGCCGGCTCGACGGCACCCGCACGCTGCTCGACCACGCGCTCACCGAGCGCGGCCTGCGTAAGGCGACGGAGAAGTCCTTGCGCGACATCGCCGCCCTCGCCGAGCGCAAGCGGCAGCGGCACGCCCTGGTGGACCTGGCGAACGCGATCCGCCCTCGCACGCTGTTCTAGCGGGCCACGGAGTCAGTGGTGCTGCACGCGGATCCGCTGCATCATGTCGTGGTCCTCGTGGTCCAGGTTGTGGCAGTGCCAGACGTAGCCGCGCACCTCGGGGCGCGATCCTCCGTGGTGCCCGCTGTGCGCAGCGGAGCCGTGGTGGCCGCCCGCCACCTCGGCGTCGTGCGGGACCGGGACGGGTGCGTCGGGATCGAATCCCAACTGCTCCAACGACGGCCAGTACACGAGGATGCTCGTCACGCTGTCCTCCGGGCAGAGCACGGTGTCCTTCCAGCCGAGCTCCCAGGGCTCGGGGCCGGTGCGCCGGCTCAGCATGTCGCGCGACGGTGCCGGCGACCAGCGGGTGCCCACCCGCACCGGCGGCGGCGCGCTGAGGAAGTACCGCGCGGAGTCGAGGCGGTGCCGCTCGATCACCCGGAAGACGGCCAGGTGCAGGTGGATCGGGTGTTCGATGGGCAGGCTGTTGACGATGTCCCAGCGTTCGACGGTGCCCGCCCGCGCCACGTCCACGTCGTCGGACATGAAGTCGAGATTGTTGATGAGCATGAGCGCGCGCAGCGGCACGATCGACGAGGTCGCGGTGGCGAGGTCCCAGCCGAGGGTGACGGTGCGCCGCCGGGTCGGCCGCGCGGGAGCGGGCAGACGGGCCGGGCGGCGGGGACCGCCGCGCAGCGTCTCGGGGATCCGCGCGCTTTCGCGGGGCCCGGACAGCTGGAACCGCATGATCCTGTGCAGTGTGGGGACCATGAACAGCGCGTTGCCGATGGAGTTCTCCGCGGTGTTCATCAGGTCCACGCCGCCGCCGTCCGCAGCACCGAAGTCGACCAGGAGGTCGGCGCGCTCGCCCGGCGACATCGTGATCGACCGCACCCCCTGCGGCTCGTCGAGGAGGCCCTGGTCACTGCCGATCACCCAGAACCGCATCGAGTTCGAGAACTGCAGGCGGAAAACCCGACTGTTCGCGCCGAGCACGATGCGCAGCCGGTACACCCCGCGCGCCACCCGATGCCGCGGCCGCGCGACACCGTTGACCAGCGCCACGTCGCCGAGCTGGCCCGCCTGGTTCATGTCGTGCGGCAGGAAGTTGAACTGCCGCGCCTCCAGCGAACCGTCGGGTTTGAAGGTGCGGTCCTGCAGCACGATCGGCAACTCCCGCTCGCCCGCGGGCAGGCCCAGCGGGTTGCCCGGCTCGCCGGTGTCGTAGTCGTCGCGGACGAGGTACACGCCCGCGAGGCCGGCCTGCACGTTGAGCCTGGTGATCCCCACCGCGTGGTCGTGGTACCAGAGAGTCGCAGCCTCCTGACGGTTCCCGTACCGGTTGTGCTGCATCCCGTTCCGGCGCCAGCAGATGGTCGGGTAGCCGTCGGATTCGGGCGCGGTGGGGGCGCCGTGCAGGTGGACGGTGGTCCGCGGGTCCGTTCGATCGGCACCGGTGGTGGCCATCATCGATTCGTCGACGTACTCCGCGAGCGGGTGCGCGCCGAGCCGGTTGCCGAAGCTCAAGGCGAGCTCCTCGCCGGAGCGAGCGGTGATCGTCGGCCCGAGCAGGTGGTCGCCGTAGCCGAAGGCACTCGTCGGAGGCAGGTCGGCGTGGTACCGGTGCCGCACCGCCCGGGCGGTCAGCTCGGCGCCGGACCGGTGGGCGGGCGGAAGCCACAGGTCGTCGACGTAGGGGCGCAGCGGCGGCGACGAGGTGACCAGCGGCGAGTTCGACGGCGGCTGCGGGATCGGCCCGAGGCCGCCCGGGAAGGGCGGCAGCGGGATCGTGATCGGGTCCGCGCCGGCGGGACGCGCGGTGCGCGCAAGACCGCCGCCGAGCGCGGCGATCAGGGCGGCGCGCAGGGCGGTCCGCCGGGAGATGCTCGTGGCGCCCATGCACCGTCCTCGCGCGTCGAATCGGACATCGATCAGGCGAAGAGTAGACCGCTCACCGTTGCGATCGCAAGACGGGTGGCGTGGGCCTTCAGGCCTCGCCGGTGCGGCGGGTGCCGATCGGCACGATGCACGGCCGGCCGGGGGCGACGGGATCGTCGATCACCGTGGAGTGGAGTCCGAAGGTCTCGCGCAACATCTCCTCGCTGATGACGTCCGCCGGCGCGCCCTGGGCGACCACGGCGCCGTCCTTCATGGCGATGATGTTGTCGCTGTACCGGATGGCGAGGTTCAGGTCGTGCAGCACCATGACGACGGTCCGCCCCTGGCTGCTGAGCTCGTCCACGAGGTCCAGCACGTCGAGGGCGTGCGAGAGGTCGAGGTAGGTGGTGGGCTCGTCGAGGAGCAGCAGGTCGGTGCCCTGGGCGAGGGTCATCGAGATCCAGACCCGCTGCCGCTGGCCGCCGGAGAGGGAGTCGACGGCGCGGTCCGCGAGATCCCGGACGCCGGTCTGCTCGAGGGCGGCGTCGACCACCTCGGCGTCGTCGGAGCTCCACTGCCGCAGCCACGACTGGTGCGGGTGCCGGCCGCGGGCCACGAGGTCGGCGACGGTGAGCCCCTCGGGTGCGAGGGGGCTCTGCGGCAGCAGGCCCATGGTGGTGGCGATCTGCTTCGACTTGAGCTTGGCGATGTCGGTCCCGTCGAGCACCACGTGCCCGGACGAGGGCTTGATCAGCCGGGCCAGGGTGCGCAGCAGCGTCGACTTGCCGCAGCCGTTGGGGCCGATGATCGTGGTGACCACACCGGACGGGATGTCGAGGTCCAGGTCGTCGAGGACCGTCACCTGCCCGTAGCCGGAGGTGACCTTGCGGGCGCCCAGGCGCGACGGTGCCGTCGTCGCGGTTTCTGTTGTGGTCACTTGGCCCCCTTGAGGTTCTGGCGGACGAGGAGATAGACGAGGAACGGGCCGCCCACGGCGGCGGTGATGATGCCCACGGGCAGCGCGACGGAGAACATCGTGCGCGCCGCGAGGTCGGCGCAGGAGAGCAGCGCCGCGCCCATGAGCGCCGACGGGATGAGCGGCGGCGTGGGCAGCCGGGTCAGGCGCATCGCCAGTTGGGGCGAGACGAAGGCGATGAAGCCGATCGGACCGGCGGCGGCGACTGCGGCGGCCGCGAGCAGCACTGAGGCGATGAGCAGGACGGCGCGGTTGAGCCCGAGACGGACGCCGAGGCCCAGCGCCACGTCGTCGCCGAGCTGGACGGCCCGCAGCGGGAAGGCCGCGGCGAGCGCGAGCAGCGCTGCGGGGACGCCGAGGAAGAAGGCGATCTGCACGTCCGACCAGCTCCGACTCTCGAGCGAGCCCACGAGCCAGGTCTGCGCGCGCGCCACGTCACGGATGTCGGCCCGCACCAGCATCCAATCGACGAGCGCGCGCATGAGGAAGGTGATGGCGATGCCGACGAGGATCAGCCGCGTGCCGTCGACCCCGCCGCGCACGGCGAGCAGGTAGACCAGGCCGCCGGTGACGAGACCGCCGGTGACCGCGACGACCGAGAGGCCGTACCCGTTGTTGAGAGTCGCGGCCAAGGTGCCGGTGGAAGTGACCAGGAAGACCGCGGCCACGCCCGCGCCCGCGGTGACGCCCAGGATGTCGGGGCTGGCCAGGGGGTTCCGCGCGATCGACTGGACGATGGCGCCGGACATGCCGAGGGCCGCGCCGACGAGGAGCCCGACGAGGGCGCGCGGCATGCGCAGTTCCATGACGATGAAGTGCGTCGTCGAATCGCCGGTGCCGAGGAGAGCCTGCAGGACCTCGCCGAAGGTCATCGGGAAGGCGCCGAGGCGGATGCTCGCGCAGAAGGCGACGAACGCCACCAGCGCGAGCAGGAGCGTGACGGTGACGGGCCACGGCCGCCACACGAACGAGACGACGTTCCCGAACCGGAGGCCGGGCCGGATCGGCGGCTTCGTCTGCTCGTCGACCGTGTCGAGGGTGGTGCTCATACCTTGACCGCCTTCCGCCACCAGACGAGAGCCACGAAGAAGGGCGCGCCGAAGAGCGCCACGACGATGCCGACCTCGAGTTCGCCGGGCCGGGCGACCACGCGGCCGACGATGTCGGCGGCCAGCAGCAGCCAGGCGCCCATGAGCGCCGAATACGGCAGCAGCCAGCGGTAATCGGGGCCGGTGAAGTAGCGCACGATGTGCGGGACCATGAGCCCGAGGAAGGAGATGCTGCCGCAGGCCGCGGTGGCGCCGCCGACGAGCAGGGTCACGGCGCCGATGCCGACAGCGCGCGCCAGCCCGATGTTCAGGCCCAGGCCCTTCGCCACGTCGTCGCCCATGTTGAGCAGGTTCACCGCCGGGCCGTTCGCCAGGGCGAGGATCAGCCCGACAGCGATGAACGGCACCACCACGAGGATGACGTCGTAGCCGCGGCCGACCACGGCGCCGGCGTTCCAGAACCGGAGGGTGTCGAGCGAGGCGTTGTCGCTGAGCGCGATCGCCGAGGTCATCGAGCTGAGGAACATCGCCACGCCCATGCCCGCGAGCACGAGGGTCAGCGGGGATCCGACGCCCCGGCCCAGGCTGGAGAGCCCGAAGACGAGGATCGCGGTCAGCGCGGTTCCGAGGAAGGCGAACCAGACGTACTGGATCGGCTGGGTGAGGCCGCCGAGGAAGGTCGCGCAGACCACGGCGAAGGCGGCGCCCTGCGTGAGGCCCAGGAAGCCGGGATCGGCGACGGGGTTGCGGGTGTGGCCCTGGATCAGCGCGCCGGCGAGCGCCAGCGCCGCGCCGGCGATGAGCGCCAGCAGGGTGCGGGGCACGCGCAGCGTCTGGATGATGATCGCGGCCTGGTTCAGCTCGGGGTCGGCGGGGTTCGGACCCGTCGTGTACCGGTGCCACAGGCCGTCCCACACCAGTGAGGGCGCGAGGCTGCGGGAGCCGATCGCGAGCGAGGCGATCACGGTCACCACCAGCAGCACGAGCAGCAGCACCAGCCCGAACAGGCGGCGCTTGCGCCGGGCGGCGCCGGAGGTCGCCTCCGGCCGTGCGGGCGGGGTGCCCCCGGCGGGGGCCTCCTCAGTCGCAGATAGGGTCACAACCGTAATGATAGGCTGCCCTTCATTCCAAGGAAGGGGCGGTATGCGTCTGGTCTCGGCAGTGCTCGCGGTTCTCCTCTCGTTCGCCCTCGCGGCGTGCGGGTCGGCCTCCGATTCGAGCTCGACGAGCGAGGCACCCGCCACGCCCCAGCGGGTGGCCTCGCTGGGCCTGGGCGACGTGGACACGCTCCTCGCGCTCGGCGTGGTGCCCGTGATCGTCGCGCCGTGGGCGCAGGACGCCAAGGAGCCCGTCGGCGAGTGGGCGAAGCCGCTGCTGCAGGGGAGGAACCCGCAGATGCTGCTGGGCACCGGCACCGAAATGGACACCAAGGCCATCGAGACCCTCGCCGCCTCGAAGCCCGACGTGATCGTCGCCGTGAACTCCGGTTTCGACGACGCCACCTTCTCCCGCCTCGAGGCGATCGCGCCCGTGATCCGGCGGCCCGCGCAGTTCGCAGCCTGGGGCGTGCCCTGGGAGGATCAGGTCCGCGCCATCGCCGGCGGGGTCGGCCGCGCCGCGCAGGGCGACGCGCTGGTCACCAAGACGCAGGAGACGATCCGCCGCACCCAGGAGCAGCACCCGCAGTACCGGGGCAAGACGGCGGCCACCGTCCTGCCCAAGTCCGACGGGGGCTTCTACGCCTACGCCACCACCGACGGCCGCGGCCAGGTGCTCACGATGCTCGGCTTCACGCTGCCCGAGGCGGTGTCCTCGCTGATCCCCGCCGGGAAGTTCTTCGCCGAGATCCCCGCGGAGCGCGTGGATGTGCTGAACCTCGACGCGCTGGTCTACCTGGACTACGGCACCAAGGTCGCCGAGGACACCGCCTTCCGCTCGCTCGCCGTGAGCCGCGAGAACCGGGTCACCACCATTGACCGCACCATCGGGAACGCCATGTCGATGCCGAACCCGGTGACCATCGAGTGGGTGCTGCAGCAGCTGCCGCCGCGGCTCCCGGCCTTCGCCTGACCGCCGCCGCCGGGCCGGTTCAGCGCTTGGCGACGTACATCCGGGTCTCCTGGGTACGACCCCGCAGCACGTCGATGGGGCCGGGACGCCACCGCGCGCACTCCCCCGGGTCGGCGGTCTCGACCGCCGGGGCTGAGGCCCACGGCACCGTCGGGTCCGCTTTGGCGTAGGTCGAGAGCCGGGCGGCCTCGTTGACCGGGTCGCCGATCACGGTGTACTCGAACCGGTCCGCCGCGCCGACGTACCCGGCCACGACGACGCCGAAAGTCACGCCGCAGCCGGCCCGGACCTCCGGCACCTCGAGGGCGAGACGCCGCATCATCGCCCGCGATGCCGAGAGCGCGGCGCCGGCGGGGTCGGTCAGTGGGGCGGGCGCACCGAAGATCGCGAGCACCGCGTCGCCCTCGAACTTGTTGACCAGTCCGCCGCGGCTGTTCACCTCGGCGACGACGACGCCGCAGAACCGGTTGAGGATCTGGACGACCTCGGCGGCGGGCCGCTCGGCGGCCAGCGCCGTGGATCCGACGAGGTCGATGAAGATCACCGCGACGGTCTGCTCGACGCCGCCCAGTTCGGGTTCGCTCTCGATGGTGGCGCGGGCGACCTGCTCGCCGACCTGCCGGGCGTAGAGGTCCCGCACCCGCTCCCGCTCGCGGAGCCCCGCGGCCATGGCGTTGAAGCCCGATTGCAGATCCCCCAGGGAGGTGCCGTCGTAGACCACGACCTCCGTGTCGTACCGGCCCTCGGACACCCGGCGCATGCCGGTGGTCACGCTCTTGACCGGGGCGGAGACACGCGAGGAGGAGAGCAGGTTGAAGGTCATGCCGGAGAAGAAGCCGCCCGCGGCGAGGGCGCACATGCTCACGGCGATGCCCGGTACGGTGGCCGCCGGCTCGAACATCGCGAACAACGCCACCGTGATGACGCCGAGGAAGGGCAGCCCGGACCCCAGTAGCCACAGCCGCAGCGAGCGGCCCTGCAGGCTCTGGTGCCGCGGCTCGGGCCGGGTGACCTGCAGCGCGATCGCCGTGACGGGGCGCAGGCTGAACTCCGTCAGGACCCGCACCACGCCGGAGGTCATCAGCCCGGCACCGAGCACGACGAGCGAGACCTTGGGCACCAGGTCCGGGTCGACCCTGCCGTACAGCCAGCCGAACAGGATCGCGGCGCACAGCCAGGCGATCATCTCGAACCAGTAGAGCCGGCGCGGCAGGGCCAGGGCGTCGGAGGCCTCCTGTTGCGTCGGCGGATCGTCGCCGCCGGTCCACCGCAGCGAGCGATAGACCAGCCAGAAGGTGTAGAGGTGGCCCACGACCAGGCCCGCCGCGATGTACGACGGCACCGCCACGGTGTTGACGGTGTGCAGCTCGGGCCGCTGCACGGAGGGCTCGGGGATGCCCACCACGATCAGCATGGCCGCGAACCCGCCGCCGAGAAGCGTCGCGACGGAGGTGCTGGCGGCGATCAGCGCGACGGTGCGGGTCCTGCGCTGGCGGGCGCCGTCGGTGCGGGTGCCGAGGAGCGGCGAGCCGTAGTCGGCCCCGTCGCCCTCGATCCCCACCGCGCGCCCGAGGGGCATCAGAGTGCCGCTGCTTCGCGGGCGATCGCGAGTTCCTCGTTGGTCGGGATCACGAGCACGGCCACGGGTGCCTCGTCCGGCGAGATCCGGGCGGGCTCGGTGATACGGCCGGCGTTGCGCGCGGGATCGACGACGATGCCGAACCGCTCCAGCCCCGCGAGGGCGTCGGCGCGGACCTGCGCGGCGTTCTCGCCGACCCCGGCGGTGAAGGTGATGGCGTCGGCCCCGCCGAGGTCGACGAGGTAGGCGCCGATGTACCGGCGGAGGCGGTGGATGTACACGTCGTAGGCGAGTTTCGCGTGCTCGTCACCCTGCTCGATGAGGGTGCCCAGCGCGCGGAAGTCGTTCTCCCCGGCGAGGCCCTTGAGCCCCGAGCGGCGGTTGAGCAGGTCGTCGATCTCGTCGATGCTCATGCCGATATTGCGCCCGAGGTGCAGCACCAGGCCCGGGTCGACGTCGCCGCTGCGGGTGCCCATGACGAGGCCCTCGAGCGGGGTCAGGCCCATCGACGTGTCGACGGCGCGGCCGCCGCGGACGGCCGAGGCGGAGGCGCCGTTGCCCAGGTGCAGCACGATCTGGTCCACCTCGGCGTTCGGGCGTCCCAGGAACGCCGCGGCCTGCTGCGAGACGTACTCGTGCGAGGTGCCGTGGAATCCGTAGCGGCGCAACGCGTGCTCGGCCGCGAGCTCGCGGTCGATCGCGTAGGTGGCCGCCGCGGGCGGGAGGTCGTAGAAGAAGGCGGTGTCGAAGACCGCGACCTGCTTCACCCCGGGCAGCAACTCCCGCGCCACCTCGATGCCCTGCGCGTTCGCCGGGTTGTGCAGCGGCGCCAGCGAACTGAGCCGGCGGATCTCGGCGAGCACGTGGTCGTCGATGAGCGTGGGCGAGTGGAACGAGCGGCCGCCGTGCACCACCCGGTGGCCGACGGCGGCGATGCCCGCCGGGGAACCGGCACCGTCGGCGAGGTCGAGCCCGCGCGCGGCGAACTCCTCGAAGACCTGCCTGAGCGCGGCCTTGTGGTCCGGCACCTCGGTCTCGCCGATTCGCTCGACGATGCCGCCGTGCACCACCTCGCCCGTCTCCGGGTGCAGCAGTTGGTACTTCAGCGACGACGAGCCGGAGTTGAGGACCAGGACGGTTCCCGCGACGGCGCTCATGCCCGCCCCTCTCCCGCGGCGCGCTCCGCCGCGAAGGCCTGCGCCTGGATCGCGGTGATGGCGACGGTGTTGACGATGTCCTCGACCAGCGCGCCGCGCGAGAGGTCGTTGATCGGGGCGTTGAGCCCCTGCAGCACGGGGCCGATCGCGATGGCGCCGGCGGAGCGCTGCACGGCTTTGTAGGTGTTGTTGCCCGTGTTGAGGTCGGGGAAGACCAGCACCGTCGCCTTGCCCGCCACGGCGGAGTCGGGCATCTTCGATGCCGCGACTCCGGGGTCGACGGCCGCGTCGTACTGGATGGGGCCCTCCACCAACAGTTCCGGGGCGCGCTCGCGGACGAAGGCGGTGGCGGCGCGCACCTTGTCGACGTCGGCGCCGGTGCCGGACTCGCCCGTCGAGTAGGACAACATCGCGACCCGCGGGTCAATCCCGAACTGGGCGGCGGTCTGCGCCGAGGAGATCGCGATGTCGGCCAGCTGCGTCTCCGTCGGATCGGGCACCACGGCGCAGTCGCCGTAGGCGAGCACCTTGTCCGCCAGGCACATCAGGAAGATCGAGGACACCGTCGAGACGCCCGGCTTGGTCTTGATGATCTCGAAGGACGGCCGGATGGTGTGCGCGGTCGTGTGCGCGGCGCCGGAGACCATGCCGTCGGCCATGCCGAGGTGCACCATCATCGTGCCGAAGTAGCTGACGTCCACCACTGTCTCGGCGGCGCGCTCGAGGGTCATGCCCTTGTGCTTGCGCAGCTCGTAGTAGGCCTGTGCGAACTTGTCGACGAGGTCGGTCGCGCGTTTGGGGTCGATCACGTCGGTGTTCCCGAGATCGACGCCCAGCTCGGCGGCGCGGGCCCGCACGCGGGACTCCTGGCCGAGGATGGTCAGGTCGGCCACCTCGCGCTGCAGCAGCCGGCCGGCGGCGCGCAGGATGCGGTCGTCGCCGCCTTCGGGCAGCACGATCCGCTTGCGGTCGGCGCGGGCCCGGGCGATGAGGCTGTACTCGAACATCTGCGGGGTCACGACGCCCGGGTTGGAGACCTGCAGGGCCTCCAGCAGCGCGTCGGAGACCACGTACTTCTCGGTGAGCGCGATCGCGAGGTCCACCTTGCGCTCGGAGCCGGGGCCGACGCGGCCGCGGGTCGTCGCCGCGAGCCGGGCGGTCTCGTACGTGCCGTGCTCGACGGAGATGATCGGCACGTTGGGCTTGAGGCCGTCGACCAAAGCCGCGGTCATCGGGTGCGGCATGTACCCGCCGTTGAGGATGATTCCGGCGAGCGACGGGAAGCCGTTGGCCCGGTGGGCGGTCACCATGGCCAGCAGTACCTCCGACCGGTCGCCCGCGGCGACCACGGCGACGCCCTCGGTGATCCGCTCCAGGCTGTGCTCGGCGGTCATGCCCGCGACCAGAACGGACATCGCCTCACGGGACAGGAGTTCCGGGTCTCCCCAGAGCAGCCTGCCGCCCATGGCCTCCATCAGCTCCCCCATGGTGGGCGCGGTGAGAACGGGCTCCTCGGGGAGCACCCAGACGGGCAGGCCGGTGTCGGCCTTGAGGGCCTCGCACACCGCCTCGAGCTGCTGGGGCGCACAGCGGTTCGCGATGATCGACGCGGTGTGGGCGTGGTTCGCCTTGATCTCCGCCATCGACTGCTCGGCGACCGCGACCACCTGCTCGGGCGTCCGGTCGAGCGCCTTGACCGCGAGCAGGATCGACGCACCCAGGTTGGCGGCGATCCGCGCGTTGAAGGACAGTTCCGTCGGCGTGGTCACGTCCGTGTAGTCGGAGCCGAGGACCAGTACGAAGTCGCACTTGTCGGCGACGGCGTGGAACCGGCTCACGATCTCGGCGATCGCGGCGTCCGGATCCTCGTGGACCTGCTCGTAGCTGACGCCGACGCACTCCTCGTAGTCGAGGTCCGCCGTGGCCTGCTCGATGAGCAGCTCGAGGATGTAGTCGCGCTGCTCGCCCGTGGAACGCGGGATCGGCCGGAACACACCGATCGTCCACCCCGTCGACGTGAGGAGGTTCATCGCGCCGAGCGCGATGGTGGACTTACCCGTGTCCCCCTCGGGGGAGGCGATGTAGATGCTGGTCGTCTTCGGTGCTCGATCCGCGGCCATGGATTTACTATCGCAGCCGCGGCTCAGCCGAGCGAACGCAGGCGGGGCTCGAGATCGCGCTGGAAGTTCTCCAGGAACCGGCGCTGATCGTGGCCCGGGGCGTGGAAGACGAGGTGGTTGAGCCCGGCGTCCACGTACTGCTTGACGGCGGCGACCGCCTCGTCGGGATCGGAGGCGACGATCCAGCGCTTGGCGACCTGTTCGATCGGCAGCTCGTCGGCGAGGCGCTCCATCTCGGCGCTCGAGTTCACCGAGTGCTTCTGCTCGGCGGTGAGCGAGAGCGGCGCCCAGAAGCGCGTGTTCTCCAGCGCCAGTTCGGGATCCGGGTCGTAGCTGATCTTGATCTCGATCATCTTGTCGAGCGCGTCGAAGTCGCGGCCGGCGAGATCCGAGCCCTCCTTCGCGGCGGGGATGAGCTTGTCGGTGTAGAGCTCCATGCCCTTGCCGGAGGTGCAGATCATGCCGTCGCCCACCCGGCCCGCGTACTTGGCCACGACCGGGCCGCCGGCGGCGATGTACACCGGCACCGGCTTCTCAGGGATGTCGAAGAGGACGGCGTCCTTGGTGTGGTAGTAGTCGCCCTCGAAGTTCGTGATCTCACCGGACCACAGCTCGCGCATGAGCCGCACGGACTCCCGGAGGCGCGCGAAGCGCTCCTTGAACTCGGGCCACTCGCCCTGGAAACCGGTGGCGTACTCGTTGAGCGCCTCGCCCGTGCCGGCGCCGAGGAAGATGCGGTCCGGGTACATGCACGCCATGCTCGCGAAGGCCTGCGCGATGACCGCGGGGTTGTAGCGGAAGGTGGGCGTCATGACCGACGTGCCGATCTTGACACGCTCGGTGCGCTCGCCGACGGCGGCCATCCAGGCGAGGGAGAACGGGGCGTGGCCGCCGTTCACGCGCCAGGGCTGGAAGTGATCGCTCACCGCGACCGAGTCCATGCCCGCGGCCTCCGCCGCGACCGCGATCTCCACCAACTCGCGGGGCCCGAACTGCTCCGCCGATGCCTTGTACCCCAGCTGCAACTTCGCCATGTGACTCACACTACTGCGTCCGATCGGAGCCCGTGACGGTGCGCGTCGGCCTGGGAGTTCGCCGACGGTGACGGCGTTCGAGCGCCTACCGGGCGGCAGGGTCGTCGGCGCGGGAGGCGCCGTACTCGGTCTCGAAGACGCGGCCGTCCTTCGCCATCACCAGGCCGTAGGTGCTGACGATCACGGCGTCGGTGCGCGGGTCCTCCTTGTCGACGCCGCCGTACACCTGGGATGCCTGCGTGTCGTCGAAGGTCTCGCCCCGCTCGGCACCGCGGACGAGCACGTACGAGCGCGCCGCGATCGCCTGCGCCTGCAGCGCGGCGACGCCGCCCTGGTCGGCCCAGCCGGGCGAGTTCTCGACGGGGACCACACTGCGCACGTAGTCCTCGATGCCGACCACGTTGAGCACGGCGCCGTCGCGGGCGACGAGCCGCCCGCGGTACCGGGCGTTGTCGCTGCAGAACCGCAGCACCTGGTCGGCGGCGATGCCCTGATCGGCGGTGAGCGGGCTGATCGTGCGGTCGGCGGCCTCGACGGTGCCGAGCACCTGCCCGCCGCAGCCCTGCCGGATCGTCGCGGTGGTCCCGTCGATGCTGACGGCCTGGCCGGGCGCGACCTGCTTGCCCCCGACGAGGGCGCCGGCGGGCGCGAGCACGTCGACGCGGTTGCGCTCACTGAGGCGGACGGTGACGGGGAGGCCGGTGTGGACGGTGCCCAGCGTGGTGCCGGGGTAGTAGAAGGCGAGGATCCGCTGCGCGTCCCACCCCTGCTTGGCGTACGTGAGCGCGCCGAGCTGGCTCATGCCGCGGCCGTGCCCGCCGGAGGCTCCGGGAGCGACATCGCCCGGGGCGTCGACGAGCGTCGCCTCGGGCAACGCGCCCGTCCCCGCGAGAACTCCGCCGATGGCCAGGACGGGTACCGCCACGAGGAGCGCGGCGCGGGCGGCACGGCTGCGCCGCGATCGCCGCGGGCCGCCGTCGATCCACACGGGCATCCTCGAGTCTCCTTCAGTCGTCGGCCACGAGCCCATGGGGCTGACGTGACTGTTGTGACTACTGAGACTCAAGTAAAGATCGAGGGTTGTCAAGCGCTGGGCGTCATCGGCGCGCCCGCCGACACCGCTCTTCGCCCACGGCGAACGGACTGGACATCAACGTAACTTGAGGTCCTAGGCTTCAATGCATGAGCATGGAATCGGTCGCGTGGAGCACGCTGTATCAGACCAATCGGTCGCTCGACGCACCGTCGCGCCGCCCGAGCGAGACGATGCGCCGCATGGGCCCGTTCGCCCGGCCGCACCGCTGGCGGCTCGCCGCGTTCCTGCTGCTCTCGGTCTTCTCCGCGCTGCTCGCGGTCGCCACTCCCCTCCTCGCGGGGAAGGTCGTCGACCGGATCGTCGGCGGCGGCCCGACGAGCACCGTCGTTCAGATCGCGCTGCTCATCGCCGCCATCGCGATCGTGGGCGCCGGGGTGGACCTGCTGTCCCGCTGGTTCTCCTCCCGCATCGGCGAGGGCTTGATCTACCAGCTGCGCACCGCGGTCTTCGACCACGTCCAGACGATGCCAGTGGCCTTCTTCACCCGCACCCGCACGGGCGCGCTGGTCAGCCGCCTCAACAACGACGTGCTCGGCGCGCAGCGCGCGTTCTCCGACACCCTCGCGGGCGTGGTGACCAACGTCGTGACGCTGGCACTCACGCTGGGCGTGATGCTCAGCATCTCGTGGCAGATCACGCTGCTCGCGCTGGTGCTGCTGCCGGTCTTCATCATCCCGTCCCGCACCATGGGCCGGAAGATCGCCGCGATGTCGCGCCGCGCGGCCCGGCACAACGCGTCGATGAGCGACCAGATGACCGAGCGCTTCTCCGCGCCCGGCGCCACCCTCGTGAAGCTGTACGGCCGGCCGGAGATCGAATCGCACGAGTTCGCCTGGCGCGCCGGGGCGGTCCGCGACATCGGTGTGCGCACCGCGATGGCGCGTATGACCTTCGTGACCATGCTGACGCTGGTGAGCTCGCTCGCGCTGGCGCTGGTCTACGGCCTCGGCGGCTTCTACGCGATCCGCGGCGACCTGCAGGCCGGCGCCGTCGTCGCCCTGGCGCTGCTGCTGACCCGCCTGTACGTGCCGCTCACCGCGCTCGCCAACGCCCGGGTCGAGGTGATGACCGCGCTGGTCTCCTTCGAGCGGGTCTTCGAGGTGCTGGACCTGGAGCCGATGGTGCGCGACGCCCCCGACGCGCGCGACGTCGAGAAGGGCCCCACCGAGCTGCGGTTCGACGGCGTCGACTTCGCCTACCCCTCGGCGGAGAAGGTCTCCCTGGCTTCGCTGGAGGAGGTCGCGCAGCTCGACACCCGCGGCGGCGAGACCGTGCTGCACGGGATCGAGTTCACGGCGGCTCCGGGCTCGATGGTCGCGCTGGTCGGCAGCTCCGGCGCGGGCAAGTCGACGATCGCGCAGCTCGCCACCCGCCTGTACGACCCGGACGCGGGCGCGATCACGCTGAACGGCGTCGACCTGCGCGACATCACCGCCCGGAGCCTGCACTCCGCCGTCGGCCTGGTGACGCAGGACGGGCATCTCTTCCACGACACCAACCACGCGAACCTGCTGCTCGCGAACCCGGACGCGACCGAGGCCGACGTCCGGGGCGCGCTGCGGCGCGCCCGCCTCGAGGACCTCGTCGAGCACCTGCCGGACGGCCTGGACACCGTCGTCGGCGAGCGCGGCTACCGCCTGTCGGGCGGCGAGCGCCAGCGGCTCACCATCGCCCGCCTCCTGCTCGCGCAGCCCTCGGTCGTCATCCTCGACGAGGCCACGGCCCACCTGGATTCGACGTCCGAGGCCGCCGTGCAGGCCGCCCTCGGCGAGGCCCTGGCGGACCGCACCTCGCTCGTGATCGCGCACCGTCTCTCGACGATCCGCGCGGCGGACCAGATCCTGGTGCTGGAGGCCGGCCGCATCGTCGAGCGCGGGACGCACGAGACGCTGCTCGCGCGCGGCGGCCGGTACGCCGAGCTCTACCGCACGCAGTTCGCCGACCAGGCGGCCTGAGGCGGGGCCTCGGCGGGGCTCAGTGCCCGCCGGCGTAGGCGATGCAGAACTCGTTGCCCTCGGGGTCCTGCAGCACGGTCCACTGGATGCCCCACTCGTCGTGCTCGCGCACCGTCGTCGCGCCGAGCGCCTCGACGCGCGCGACCTCGGCGGCGCGGTCGTCCGCCACGAGGTCCAGGTGCAGGCGGTTCTTCGCGGTCTTGCCCTCGGGCACCGCGAGGAACATCATCCGCGGCAGAGCGGGATTCGCGTAGCCGATGGTGCGCATGTAGGGGTTGCCGTCGTTCTCGTCGACGGGCACGCCGAGCGCCTGCGACCAGAACGCCGCCTGCCCGGCTACGTCGGCGCAGTCGAGGTTGATCATCTGCAGCGTGAGGGTCATGTCAGTTCTCCTTCGTCGCGGCGGCCTCGACAGGCCACCAGATCTCGGTGCGCAGGTCCGCGGGATCCGCGGCGGCGCAGGGGTCCACGAGGTAGCGCTCGATGATCGGCCCGCGCGCGTCGGTCGCGTTGCGGGCCACCCACGCGCCGAGCTGGCCGTAGGTCTCGTCGAACGTCGAGTACGAGCCGTGGTGCACGGCGACGGCGCACAGCGCTCGGCCCAGCCGCCGGTTGCGCACCCGCCCGGTCACGGCGCCGGGGCCGGAGACGGGGATCAGCGCGGCGACCTGCTCGACCTCGGCGACCTGCGCCGGGTATTCGGCGAGCGAGGGGCCGGTCACCGTCAGGCCCGATGCCGCGGCGCACGCCTCGAGCTCGGAGTAGGCGGCGTCGAGGAACTCGGGGAGGCGCGCGTGCTCGACGGCGCCCGCGATCTCCAGCACGTCGATCGCCTCGAACTCGCGCAGGTGGGTCGGCGTGTGCGCGACCGGGGCCGTCGCATCCTGCAGCGCGACGATGGCCCGCTCCAGATCGGCGCGACGCTCGCGCAACGTCGCCTCGTGCTCGGCGAGGATCGCGCGGGTCACGTCGGGGTCGCGCGCCTCCAGCACCCGCGCGACGGCCGCGAGCGGCACGTCGAGGTCGCGGAGCCGGGTGAGTACCGCGGCGTCGTGCACCTGCGCCGCGTCGTAGTGCCGGTAGCCCGTCGCGGGGTCGATCGCGGCGGGCACCAGCACGCCCTGCTCGTGGTAGCGCCGCAACTGCTTGACGGAGAGCAGGGTTGCGCGCGAGAACATCCCGATCGACATCAGGCCCGGTGTGGTCACGGGTCGAGTATGGGGTCTCCCCCCGAGGGGAGGGTCAAGTCCGGCGCGGCGGGCTACGGTCGAGCGATGACCGTCACCGCGCCCACCGCCGCCGATCTGCCGTACCTGCGCCGCTGCGTCGACCTCGCCCGCACCGCTCTCGACGACGCCGACGAGCCCTTCGGCTCGCTCCTCGTCCACGAGGGCGCGATCGTCTTCGAGGACCGCAACCGGGTGTCGGGCGGCGACGCGACGCGGCACCCCGAGTTCGAGATCGCCCGCTGGGCGGCCGTACACCTCACCCCTGCGGAGCGCGCCGCGGCCGTGACCTACACGTCGGGCGAGCACTGCGCGATGTGCAGCGCCGCGCACGCCTGGGTCGGGCTGGGTCGCATCGTCTACGCCGGGAGCACGGAGCAGCTGGTCGCCTGGCACGCGGAATGGGGCGTCGCCCCGTCCCCCGTCGCGCCGCTGCCGATCCACGCCGTCGCGCCGACGGTGCCCGTCTCCGGCCCGGAGCCCTCCCTCGCCGACGAGCTGCGCACCCTGCACGCCCGCGCGGCGGGCGTCGACGCGTGAAGCGCCTCGCCGCGGTCGGTACCGCGATCCTGCTCGCCGGTTGCTCGGTCGAACAGCTCCCGCCGGCTCCCGCGAGCACGTCGGCGGCGCCGTCGGTCCCGGCAGCCTCCCCGTCGTCGACGGTGCGCCCGGCGCCGACGCCGGAGGCGACCCGGGCACTGGTCCGTGCCGTCACCGACGGTGACCTCGCGGCGACCCGCGCCGGCATCGCCGACGGCGCCGATCTGGAGGTCCGCATCACCCGGGCCCGGACGGCGGTGGTGGCGGCGACGAAGGCCGGGCACACGCAGATCGCGCTGGCCCTGCTCGACGCGGGCGCGGACCCGAACGCCCAGGACGACATCCAGGACTCCGCGTACCTCTACGCGGGCGCCGAGGGCATGACGGAGATCCTCGCGTCGACCCTGCGGCACGGCGCCGACGTGCGCAGCCTCAACCGCTACCGCGGGACGGCGCTGATTCCAGCGTGCGAGCACGGGCACGTCGAGAACGTGAAGCTGCTCATCGCCGCCGGGGTCGACGTGGACCACGTCAACAACTCGGGCTGGACCTGCCTACTGGAGGCCGTGATCCTGGGCAACGGCGACGCGAATCACGTGGAGACGGTCCGCCTGGTCCTCGACGCGGGCGCACGGCCCGATCTCGCGGACCGGCAGGGCGTCACCGCGCGACAGCACGCCGTCGCGCGCGGGCAGACCGCCGTCGTCGCGGAGTTCGACCGGCGCCGCTGAAGGACGCCGTCAGGCCGCTTCGCTGCGGGGCGCCTCCGCCTCGGTCAGGCGCTCGGAGAGGAAGGCGACCGCCGTCTTGTACGCGGCCCAGGACTCGGGCGTCAGGCCCGCGCTGACGACGAAGGCGTGCACCTGGCCGTCGTAGAGGTGCACCTCGTTCTCGACGCCGGCGCGGTCGAGCGCGGCGTGCAGCTCCAGCGAATCCAGCTCGAGCGCCTCCCGGCTCGCGGCGAACAGGATGCTCGGCGGGAAGTACCGGGCCGTCGCGTCGGTGGTCATGTCCTCCGGACCGCGCAGGTCCTCCGGGCCGCGGCCCAGCACCGTCCGCAGCTTGCGGATCTTCCCGAGCGGCAGCATCGCGTCGTGCCGCGAGGAGCGCGGCAGCCCGGCGCTGATGTCGAGGAACGGGGAGAAGCCGGCGAAGGCCGTCGGCCCCTGGATCCCGGCCTCGGCGGCGTACTGGATCACCTTGGCGCACACGAAGCCGCCGGCGGAGTCGCCCGCCACGAGGATCCGGTCGAAGTCGCCCGAGTCCAGTAGCTCGCGGTACGCGGCGAAACCGTCGGCGACGGAGGTCCCCACGCCGCCGTCGGGGTACTGCCGGTACTCGACGTTGTAGACGGGCACGCGCAGGCCGCGGGCCAGCAGCACCGCGATGCGGCGGTGGGTGTCGAGGTTGCAGCCGATGAAGGCGCCGCCGTGGTAGTAGACGAGCGCCGCGCGGGGGTGCGGGTCGGCGTCACCGTCGGGGATGATGCGCTCGGTCGGCACACCACCGAGGGTGATCTTCTCGATCCGGACGCCGCGCACCGACTGCGGCACCCGGCTGAGGTACGGCTCCGCGGCGCGCAGGATCGGCAGAGTCCGGTCACTCATCGGGAAGACGCGGAAGACGGTCTTCATCACGATCCGGACGAACCACAGCACGATCAGGGCGCGCGCACTGCGGCCACGATGGGCGATGACGGCCATGTCGAGCACTCCTTGTTACTGGCCAGTAATCTATGCCTCCAGGATAGCCCCGCCGGTCGATGCGGCGACATCCGCGTGACCTGACACAATCAACCCGAAGTTCTGTGTTCTCTGTCGTGCCCGTCTGCATAACCGGAGGAAGTCGGCCATCGTGGTCCCGAACGAGATCCCCCCGCAGTACCTGCTGTCCGCCCAGGCGCCCGAGCCGCGGACCCTGATCGACATCCTCCGCGCGACCGTCGACGCGTACCCCGAGGTCCCCGCCATCGACGACGGCGACGTGGTCCTCACCTACTCCGAGCTGTGGGAGGAGGTGCTCGAGGGCGCCGACTTCCTCGGCCGCAGCGGCGTGCAGGCCGGCGACCGCGTCGGCATCCGCATGCCGTCGGGGCACCGCTCGCTCTACGTCGCGATCCTCTCGACGCTGGCCGCGGGCGCGGCGTACGTGCCCGTCGACGCCGACGACCCGCAGGAGCGGGCCGACCTCGTCTTCGGCGAGGCGCACGCCGCCGCGATCTTCACCGGCGACGGGCTGTGGCGGGCACCGTCGACCAAGGAGCGGGCGGCCGCGATCGAGGCCGGCACCGTCGAGCCCGGCAACCGCCTGCCCGTGCCCTACGACGACTCCTGGATCATCTTCACCTCCGGATCCACCGGCACCCCGAAGGGCGTGGCCGTCACGCACCGTAACTCCGCGGCGTTCGTCGACGCCGAGGCGCGCCTGTTCCTGCAGGACGAGCCGCTGCGCCCCGGGGACCGCGTGCTCGCCGGCCTGTCGGTCGCCTTCGACGCCTCCTGCGAGGAGATGTGGCTCGCCTGGCGCCACGGCGCCTGCCTGGTGCCCGCCCCGCGCTCGCTGGTGCGGTCCGGCATGGACCTCGGGCCCTGGCTGGTCTCGCGCGACATCTCCGTGGTGTCGACGGTGCCGACCCTGGCCGCAATGTGGCCGGCCGAGGCTCTCGAGGCCGTGCGCCTGCTGATCTTCGGCGGCGAGGCCTGCCCGCCCGAGCTGGCGCAGCGGCTCGCCGTCGACGGCCGCGAGGTGTGGAACACCTACGGGCCCACCGAGGCCACCGTCGTCGCGTGCGCCGCACCGCTCGACGGCAAGGGCCCCGTCCGGATCGGGCTTCCGCTGCAGGGCTGGGACCTCGCGGTCGTGGACCCCGCCACGTCGCTGCCCGTCGCGGTCGGCGAGTCCGGCGAGCTGGTGATCGGCGGCGTGGGCCTGGCCCGCTACCTCGACCCGGCCAAGGACGCCGAGAAGTACGCGCCCATGGAGACGCTCGGCTGGGAACGCGCCTACCGCTCCGGCGACCTCGTCCGCCTCGAGCCCGAGGGCCTGCTCTTCGAGGGCCGCGCCGACGACCAGGTCAAGGTCGGCGGCCGCCGCATCGAGCTCGGCGAGGTCGACAACGCCCTGCAGAACCTGCCCGGCGTCTCCGGCGCGGCCGCGGCCGTGCGGAAGAACTCGGCCGGCACGTCGATGCTCGTCGGCTACCTCGCCTCCACCGACCCCGATTTCGACCTCAAGGCCGCCCGCGAGCTGCTCGCCGAGCAGCTGCCGGCCGCGCTGGTCCCGCGGCTCGCGCTGATGGACGAGTTGCCGACGCGCACGTCGGGCAAGGTCGACCGGAACGCGCTCCCGTGGCCGCTGCCGGGTTCCGACGACGCCGACACCGGCGATCTCGAGGGCACCGCGGCCTGGGTCGCCGAGCGCTGGTCCGGCATCCTCGGCGCGTCGATCACCAGCGAGGACGCCGACTTCTTCGCCGAGGGCGGCGGCTCGCTCAGCGCGGCCCAGCTGGTCACGGCGCTGCGCGAGCAGTACCCGTCGGTCACCGTCGCCGATCTCTACGACCACCCGCGCCTCGGATCGCTCGCCGCGTACCTCGATTCGCTGCGGCCGGCCGAGGTCGCCGAGCCGCGCGAGGTGCGGCCCACGCCGCGCTCGACGGGCGTCGCGCAGATTCTGCTGTCGGTGCCACTCACCACTCTCACGGGCCTGCAGTGGCTCACCTGGATGGCGATCGCGAACAACGTCTTCGCCTGGGCCACCGGCTCGACGCTGCTGCCCACGCTGAACTGGTGGGTCGTCCTCGCGCTGTTCCTGGTGTTCATCACCCCGATCGGGCGCATGGCGCTCTCGGTGATCGCGTGCCGCCTGCTGCTGGGCGGGCTGAAGCCCGGCGTCTACCGTCGCGGCGGCCCCGAACACCTGCGGCTGTGGATCGCCGAGCGGTTCACCGCGGCGTCGGGCGCCGAGAACCTCTCCGGCGCACCGTGGATGATCTACTACGCCCGCGCCCTCGGCGCCACCATCGGCCGTGGTGTCGACCTGCACGCGCTGCCCCCGGTCACGGGCATGCTCGAGCTGGGCGACCACGCCTCCGTGGAGCCCGAGGTCGATCTAGCCGGCCACTACCTCGACGGCGACGAGCTGCACATCGGCGCGATCAGCATCGGCGAGGAGGCCTCGATCGGGGCGCGCTCCACGCTGCTGCCCGGCGCGAAGGTCGGCAAGCGCGCCGAGGTCGGCCCCGGCTCCGCCGTGTTCGGCAAGGTCAAGGCGAAGCAGCACTGGGCCGGCTCGCCCGCCGAGAAGATCGGCAAGGCCGAGCACCCGTGGCCCGCGGAGCATCCGCCGCGCAAGCCCTACTGGGTGTTCGTGTACGGCGTCAGCTCGGTGCTCCTGGCCGGCCTGCCGATGGTCGCGATCGGAGCGGGGCTCGCCCTCCTCGGGTGGATCGTCCGCGACGACTCCAACCTCAAGGAGGCGGCGCTGCACGCCCTTCCGGGCCTGCCCGTCGCGGTGATCGTCTCGCTCACCGTGTACGCGCTCCTCACCCTCATCGCCGTCCGGCTGCTCGCGATCGGCCTCAAGCCGGGCTACCACGCCGTGCGCAGCCGCGTCGGCTGGCAGGTGTGGGCCACCGAGCGGCTCATGGACGCCGCCCGCACCTTCCTCTTCCCGCTGTACGCCTCGCTCCTGACCCCCATCTGGTTCCGCATGCTGGGCACCAAGGTGGGCAAGGACGCCGAGATCTCCACCGCCATGGTCATCCCCAAGTTCACGACGATCGGCGAGGGCTCCTTCCTCGCCGACGACACCATGGTCGGCAGCTACGAGCTCGGCGGCGGCTGGATGCGCATCGACGAGGCGAAGATCGGCAAGCGCGCCTTCCTCGGCAACTCGGGGATGACGGGGCCCGGCCGCCGCGTCCCGAAGGACGGCCTCGTGGCCGTGCTGAGCGCCACCCCGTCGAAGGCGAAGAGCGGCAGCTCCTGGCTCGGCTCTCCCCCGGTCCGCCTGCGCCGCACCGCCGGCAACACGGACTCGACGTTCACCTACAACCCGTCGTTCGCGCTGCGCGTCGCACGCGGCTCGGTCGAGACGGCGCGCCTGCTGGCCGTCTTCGTCAGCTTCGGCCTGGGCCTGGCGACGCTGGTCGCGCTGAACTACTTCGTGATCAACGTCGGATGGTGGCTCGCGGCGCTGCTGTCGGGCGTCACGCTGCTCGTCGCCGGCGCGATCGCCTGCTGCGTCGCCGCGGCCGCGAAGTGGTTGGTGGTCGGGCGGATCGGCCGCGAGGAGCACCCGCTGTGGTCCTCGTTCGTGTGGCGCAACGAGCTCTCCGACGCCTTCGTCGAGTGCGTCGCCGCGCCGTGGTTCGCGCACGCCGCCACCGGCACCCCGATCCTCAACCTGTGGCTGCGGATGCTGGGCGCGAAGATCGGCCGCGGCGTCTGGTGCGAGACCTACTGGCTGCCCGAAGCCGACCTCGTCACCCTCGGCGACGCCGCCACCGTCTCGCGCGGCTGCGTCGTCCAGACGCACCTCTTCCACGACCGGATCATGGCGATGGACACCGTGGTGCTCGGCAAGGGCGCCACCCTGGGCCCGCACTGCGTCGCACTTCCGGCGTCGTCCGTGGGAGACGGTGCCACCGTCGGCCCGGCGTCGCTGGTCATGCGCGGCGACTCGGTGCCCGCCAACACCAAGTGGCAGGGCAACCCCATCTCGCCGTGGGTGTTCAACGAGGGCAAGCGCAAGCGCGACTGACCCGACGGTCCGCCGACCCGCTGAGAACTCCGCTCGCCCCGCACGTCCGCGGGGCGAGCGGAGTTCTCTACTGTGGGCGGCCGCCGCTGCCGCGATCATGACTTGAACCAGTCGATTGACACAAGATCGAGAAGCGATCTAGTCTTGTGCCAGTCCACTGACACAAGGAGTTCGGATGCTGATTCTTCCGTTCATCGGCCTCACGGTCGTCGCGACGATCGTGACCATCACCTACGTCATCACCCGCACCCTGACACCGGACGACTCCGCGCCGCAGTCGGAGAGCTACCGTGCCTACCGGGCGACGATGCGCTCCCGGCTGAAGGCCGCCTTCCTCGTTCCCGTGGCGGCCGCGGTCGTGGCGACGATCTACGGGATCATCGCCCAGGCACTCGATCCGACCAACCCCTACCCCACCTACCGGCCCGTGAGCGTGGTCCTCGGTCTGCTCTGGTGGCCCGGCATCTTCCTGTTCCCGTTGTTGGCGATGCTGCTCACCGAGAAGACGACCCGCCCGTCGGGCCCTCGGGTCGCGACGCTCGCGCCGCGCGGCGTCCGCGAGCTGTTCCCGCGCTGGCTCCTCGTCGCGTTCGGCTCCGCCTTCGCGACCGCCGCGCTCGCGCCGTTGATCCTGTTCTCCCCGCTCGGCGCCGATCGCACCCTGCGCAGCGCGAGCAACCCTCCCGCGCAGGAGTACTCGGTGGATCCGTCGGACATCTGGATCTCCTACGGCACGTTCCTCGTCGCGGCCGTCCTCGCCCTCTCCGTGATCCTCGCCGCCGCCCGTCGACCGGACATCGACCCGCTCACCGGTAGCGACAGCTGGGGGCGCAGCGGCACCTCGGTCCGCGCCCTGTGCCTGCTCTACATCCCGGCCGTCTTCGTGATCATCGACGCCCTCGAGATTCCCCGCAACGCGGCGATGTCCTACGTCGATCACGTGCGCGCCGGCGGCGAGGCGGTCGAAGGATGGCCCGCGTGGTTGAACTCGACGACCGTCCCGTACGTCACCGACGGCATCAGCGCCCTGCTGATGCTCGGCATCGTCGTCGCGCTGGTGATCTTCGCCCGTCCGCCGGTGCCGCGCGCCCTTGCCACGGCCGCGGCCCCGGTCGCCGCCCCGCTGAACGACTCCGGCGACGAGGCCACCGCACGGTGACGGCACCCCGCATCGGCGTCGACGAGTCGGACCCCACCCCGGCGTTCGAGCAGATCCGGCGGCAGATCACCGGGCACATCGCCGCGGGCGCGCTGCCGGTCGGGGCGAAGCTGCCGCCGCTGCGCCAGCTGGCACGCGACCTGGGCATCGCGGTCGGCACCGCAGCGCACGCGTACCGGGAGCTCGAGGCGACCGGCCTCATCGAGAGCCGCCGGGGCGGCGGCACCCGCGTGATCGCGCTGCCCTCGCCCGACGCGGCGCCGCCCTACGACGCCGAGGCCCTCCGCGCGGCCGCGGCGCGGTTCGCCGAGGCGGCGCGGGGGCTCGACGCGCCACCGCAGGCCGCCCTCGATGCCGTCATCGCCGCATTCCGGACCGGGAACGCCGATCACTCCCACTAGGGTTGGCACCGACACCCCCCGACGAAAGGTCACCCGTGAGCGACGGGCTCGAGATCACCCCGTTCCAGCCGAGCGACGTGGCGGAACTGCTCGTCCTGCAGCGCTGCTGCTGGGTGCAGGAGGCGATCGCGAACGACAGCCTCGAGATCCCGCCGCTGACCGAGACCCACGACGACATCCTGCAGTGGACCTCACAGTGGGCCACCTTCGTGATGCGGCTCGACGGCCGACTGATCGGCGCCGTCCGCGGCCGAGCGGAGCCGAACCACCGCTGGCACATCGGGCGGATCATGGTGGCGCCGGACCTGGCGGGCCGCGGCCTCGGCACTGAGCTCATCGCCCTCATGGAGTCCCTCGCCCCGCAGGGCACCGAGGAGTTCATCATGTTCACCGGCGCGGGGAGCGCGCGCAACATCCGGACGTACGAGCGCGCAGGCTACGTCGTCTCCGATCCCGAACCCGCGCCGCACGGCGGCGTCGCGACGGTGACGCTGCGTAAACCGGTAAGGTGATCACCCGACCCCTGAGCGAGAAGGAAGTGGATCCGTGGTGCGCAAGTCGGCCAGGCCGAAGCTCGTCGCAGCACCGAATCCGCAGCACGCGCGCGCGGTGGACCCGTACATCCCCGGCCACGGCAATCCCGGCTACCGGGTCTCGCGGTACGACCTCGAGCTGACGTACAAGGTCGAGAGCAACCGCCTCGACGGCAAGGCGGAGATCACCGCGACGACGAACGAGCCGCTCAAGCGCTTCGCGATCGACCTCTCCGACGCGCTGACCGCCTCCAAGATCGCGATCAACGGCCGCCGTCCGCAGCGGTACTCGCAGCGGGGCGGCAAGCTGGAGCTCACCCTCGCGAACGAGGTCCCCGCCGGCGCGGCGATGACGATCTCCATCCGGTACGCGGGCACGCCGAAGCCGATCCGCTCGACGTGGGGCGAGGTCGGCTGGGAGGAGCTGTCCGAGGGCGTCATCGTCGCCTCGCAGCCGAGCGGCGCACCGTCGTGGTTCCCGTGCGACGACCATCCCGCCTCGAAGGCCTCCTACCGCATCGCGATCACCACCGATTCGCCGTACCGCGTCGTCTCCAACGGCCGGCTCGTCTCCCGCAAGGTCTCGGCCGCGCACACCACCTGGGTCTACGAGCAGGCGGCGCCGATGGCCTCGTACCTCGCCACGATCCAGATCGGCAGCTACGACCTGCTCAAGGTCGCGGAGAAGCCGGTGCCGATCCGGGCCGCCGTCCCCGCGCGCCTCACGTCGGACTTCCAACGCAGCTTCGGGAACCAGGAGCGCATCATGCGCGCCTTCACCCGCTGGTTCGGCCCGTACCCGTTCCCCGAGTACACCGTGGTCGTCACCGACGACACGCTGGAGATCCCCGTCGAGGCCCAGACCGTCTCGATCTTCGGGGCCAACCATTGCGACGGGACGCGGCACGCCGAGCGGCTCGTCGCGCACGAGCTGGCGCACCAGTGGTTCGGCAACTCGCTGACGCTGACCCGCTGGAAGGACATCTGGCTGCACGAGGGCTTCGCCTGCTACTCCGAGTGGCTGTGGGCGCAGGAGTGCGGCGAGGCGACCACCCAGCAGATGGCGGCGCGCTATTACGCCAAGCTCGCGGGCTCGCGGACCGACATCGTCGTCGGCGACCCGGGCCCGGACCTGATGTTCGACGACCGCGTCTACAAGCGCGGCGCGCTGACGGTGCACGCGCTGCGAGTCGCGCTCGGCGACCCCGCGTTCTTCACGATGCTCCACGAGTGGACGTCCGAGTTCGCCCACCAGTCGGTGACGACCGAGGACCTGATCACCCTCGCGGCGAAGCACAGCCCGGAGCCGCTGCGCAACCTCTGGCGCACCTGGTTGTACGAGACGGCGCTGCCGCCGCTCCCCGTGCTCACCGCGCTCTGACCCGATCCCGCCCGCCCGGGCGCGCGGCGGCGGAAACTTTCTGTGGGGACGATGTCGAAACGGGGTCGTCCCGTTCGACGCCTGTACGAGACACGCTCACCACCACAGAAGAAGGACTGATCGATATGCCTCGTTTCATGGGATTCGTACGGATGGCCGAAGGACCCGAGGTCGGCGCGCCGCCCAAGGCGCTCTTCGACGCGATGGACGTCTACATCGGCGAGCAGGCCGCGAAGGGCCACTTCCTCGACGGCGGTGGCCTCTACGGCTCGGAGGACGCCATCAACTTCGTCGTCCGCAAGGGCGAGATCACGCGGGTCGACGGCCCGTACGCCGAGTCGAAGGAGATCGTCGGCGGCTGGTCGCTGCTGCAGTACGACACCGTCGAGGAGGCGATCGTCGCGTCGGAGGAGTTCGCGCAGCTGCACGCCACCCACTGGCCCGAGCTGAACATGGTCTCCACGCTCCGCCAGATCGCCGACGAGCCGCCCACCCCGGCGGACGACTGACACCCGGGGTCGCGCGATGGGCATCGTTTTCAGCGACCTCTCGGTGTCGGCCGACGGGTTCGCCACCGGCCTGCACCAGAGCGAGGAGTCCCCGTTCGGCGACATCGACGAGACCTGGCTGCACGGGTGGATGTTCGACGACTCCGGCGACAATCGGGCCGAGGTCGAGGCGATCACGGCGTCCGGCGCGACCATCATGGGCCGCAACATGTTCGGGCCGGTCCGGGGCGAATGGGACAGGGAGTGGCGGGGCTGGTGGGGCCCGAACCCGCCGTACCACAACCCCGTCTTCGTCCTGACCCGTTTCCCGCGCGCGCCGATCGAGATGGAGGGCGGGACCACCTTCCACTTCGTCACCGACGGTGCCGGGCGAGCCCTGGAGCTCGCCCGGGCCGCGGCCGGCGATCGGGACGTCTCCGTCGCGGGCGGCCCCGGCACGGTCAACCAGTTCCTCACCGCCGGTCTGCTGGACGAATTGCGACTGCACGTGACACCCTGCGTCCTCGGCGCGGGCGTCCGGGTCTTCGACGGGGTTCCGGCGCAGCGACTCGACCGTGTCTCGGTGCGCGCGACCCCGCTGGTCACGCACATCGTCTACCGGCCCCGTCGCTGACGGGAGGCGATACGCTGGCGCTCGTGCCAGCCGGGACCACCGCCGAAGCGATCACCGCCACCTGGCGGGCCGAATCCACGCGCCTCGTCGGCGCGCTCACCCGCATGACCCGCAGCATCCAGCTCGCGGAGGACCTCGCGCAGGACGCGTTGGTCGCCGCGCTGGAGCAGTGGCCGGAGACGGGTGTTCCCACCAACCCGGCCGCGTGGCTCATGACCACCGCGAAGCGCCGCGGCGTCGACTCGATCCGCCGCGCCGAGAACCTGCGCCGCAAGACCGAGGAGATCGGTCGCGGCCTGCGGGAGGACGACGGTATGCCCGACCTCGACGCGCAGGTCGACTTCATCGAGGACGACGCGCTGCGCCTGATCTTCCTGTCCTGCCACCCGGCCCTCACCCCCGAATCGCGGGCGGCGCTGACCCTCCGCGTGGTCGGCGGGCTCACCACCGGCGAGATCGCGCGCGGCTTCCTGGTACCGGAAAAGACCATGGGGCAGCGCATCTCCCGCGCGAAGAAGACGCTCACCACCGCCCGCGCGGAGTTCGAACTACCCGTCGGCGAGGAGCGCACCCGCCGCCTCGACGACGTCATGGCCGTGATCTACCTGATCTTCACCGAGGGCTACTCCGCCGCCGCCGGCGACGACTGGATGCGCCCCGACCTCGCCCGCGAGGGCATCCGGCTGGCCCGCATGCTCGCCGAACTCGCGCCCGACGAGCCCGAGGCCCACGGCCTGCAGGCGCTCGTCGAGCTGCAGGGCTCCCGCATCGACGCCCGCACCGACGCCGACGGCGCCCCGGTCCTCCTGGACGACCAGGACCGGGAGCGCTGGGACCGGCTCCTAATCCGACGGGGCCTGACCGCCCTGCGCCAGGCCGAGGAACTCGCCGCCCGCGGGATCCCGGTGGGCCGCTACTACCTGCAGGCCGCGATCGCCGCGCAGCACGCCCGCGCAGCGACGCCCGCCGGCACCGACTGGCCGCGGATCGCCCGCCTGTACGACGCGCTGGCGCAGGCGGCACCCGGTCCGGTGGTGGAGGTCAATCGCGCTGTGGCGCACGGCCGGGCGTTCGGCGCCGAAGCGGGCCTGGCGGTGCTCGACGCCGTTGATCCGGCCGCCCTCGGCGACGCGCCGCTCGTGCCGAGCGTCCGGGGCGACCTGCTGGAGCGCGCCGGACGGCGCGTGGAGGCGGCGGCGCACTTCGACGAGGCCGCGCGCCGCACCCGCAACGAAGGCGAACGCACGCTCCTTCAGGGACGGGCCGCGGCGAACCGCACCCGGTGAACCGTCGACACCGCCGCGCGGCGGCACGCCGAGTGCGGGCCGCGACGGCCGTCAGACGTGTCGAACTTTCACTGCCCTTGCCACACGGGCAGGGCGCCCGAGGCGAGCGCCTCCGCCAACGACGGGGCCGCCGTGTCCTTCTCGGAGAGGATCGGCGGGACGTCGTCCGGCCAGGCGATCGCGAGCTCCGGATCCAGGGGGTCCACGCCGTGCTCGGCGGACGGGTTGTACTCGGACGAGACGTGATACGCGACGACCGCGCCGTCCGTCAGGGCGCAGAATCCGTGCCCCAGCCCCTCCGCGAGGTACACCGTGCGGTGCCCCTCGGCGTCGAGGCGCACCGTCTCGACCGCGCCGAAGGTGGGCGAGCCGACCCGCAGGTCCACGATCACGTCGAGGATCGCGCCGTGCAGGCACGCCACCAGCTTGGCCTGCCCGGGAGGGACATCCGCGTAGTGGACGCCGCGGACCGCGCCCACGCGGTTCACCGAGACGTTGGTCTGCGCCACGACGAGCTCGTGGCCCGTGGCCTCGCGGAACGCGGACGCCTTGAACAGCTCGAAGAACTCGCCGCGCGTGTCCGGCCGGACGATCGGGTCCAGGACGAAGGCGCCGGCGATGGGCAGCGGCGCGACGTTCATCGGCCCTCCTCGAGCAGTCCGTGCAGGTAGGTGCCGTAGCCCGACTTGACGAGGCGATCCGCATGGTCGCGCAGCTGCGCGTCGTCGATGAAGCCGCTGCGCCACGCCACCTCCTCGGGGGCGCCGATCTTGGTGCCCTGCCGCTGTTCCACGGCGCGCACGTAGCCGGTGGCGTCGGCGAGGGCGTCGAAGGTCCCGGTGTCGAGCCAGGCGGTGCCGCGCGGCAGCACCTCGACCGTCAGCCGCCCCTCCTCCAGGTAGTGCCGGTTGACGTCGGTGATCTCGAGTTCGCCACGCGGCGAGGGCTTCAGATTCCGCGCGACCTCGACCACCGACGGGTCGTAGAAGTACAGGCCGGGCACCGCGTACGGGGACCGCGGGTACTCCGGCTTCTCCTCGAAGCCCACGGCACGCCCGGCACCGTCGAACTCGATGACGCCGTAGGCGCGCGGATCGGCGACCCGGTACGCGAAGACCGCGCCGCCGTCGATCCCGTCGAAACGGCGCAGCTGGGTGCCGAGCCCCGGGCCGTAGAAGATGTTGTCGCCCAGGATCAGCGAGACCGTCTGGTCCCCAATGAAGTCCGCGCCGAGGACGAAGGCCTGCGCCAGCCCCTCGGGGCGCGGCTGCACCACGTACTCGATCCGGATCCCGAACTGCGAGCCGTCGCCGAGGAGCCGCCGGAACTGGTCGGCGTCGCCCGGCGTGGTCACGACCAGCACCTCGCGGATGCCAGCGAGCATCAGGGTCGAGAGCGGGTAGTAGACCATCGGCTTGTCGTAGACGGGGAGCAACTGCTTGCTGACGCCGACGGTGATCGGGTGGAGCCTGCTGCCCGTGCCGCCGGCCAGGATGATCCCTCGCATGCTGCGACTCTATCGGATCACATAACTATCTTTTCAATAACGGTCGTTCTTGCTACGATAGTTTTATGAGCAAGAAGACCTGGGCCCTCGCGGCCGTCGCACTCGTCGCCGCCCTCGTGGTGCCCCTGGGCGTCCGCATCGCGGTGGCGAACACCTTCGCCGTCGACGAGCACGCGGTGAGCATCCCCGTCACCGACGCCGTCGCGGCCGGCGGAACCGCGCCCGACGCGCACACCGGCGGCCGCCTCGACGGCGTGCTCACCACCCCGAAGGGGAGCACCGGCCGCCACGGCCTCGTCGTCTTCGTCCACGGCGACGGACCCGCGAACGCTTCCCGAGACGACGCCTACCGCCCGATCTGGGAGGCGTTCGCCCGCGCCGGCTACGCCACCCTGTCGTGGAACAAGGCCGGGGTCGGCGGCGCGCCGGGCAACTGGCTCGACCAGTCCCTCGCCGACCGCGGGGCCGAGGTCGCCGCAGCACTGGACTGGGCCCGCACGCGGCCCGAGATCGACACCGGCCGCATGGGCGCGTGGGGCGTCAGCCAGGGCGGCTGGGTGCTGCCGCCCCTGGCGGCACGCCGCCCGGATCTCCGCTTCCTCGTCCTCGTCGGCGCGGCGATCAACTGGCTCCGCCAGGGCGAGTACAACCTCCGGTCGGACCTGCGCGACGCCTCCGACGAGGAGAAGCAGCGCGCCTTCGCCCGCCGCACCGCGAACATCGCGCTGCTCGAGCGCGGCGCCACCTACCAGGAGTACCTCGCGGCGAAGGTGGACGAGAAGCCGATGACCGAGGAGCGCTACGGCTTCGTCCTGCGCAACTTCCGCGCCGACGTCACGCCCGACCTGGGACGCATCGCCGTGACCACCCTGCTGCTCCTCGGCAGCGCTGACCGCAACGTGGACACCACCGAGACCGCACGCGTCTACGCCGCGCGGATGCGCCCCGGCCTGCTCACCGAGCACACGTTCCCGGGCGCCACGCACAGCCTGACCCGCGACGACATCGAGTACCGCCCGGACGACCCCCGGGTCATCGCCCGGGCGGTCCTGGCGCCGCGCGACATCTACGCGCCCGGCTACCTCGACGCGCTCACCGACTTCGCGTCCCGGCAGGCGGCCGCGCGATGAGGGTCGCCGTCCTGGGCGCGGGCGCGATGGGGGCCCGCGCCGCCCGGACCTTGGCCGGCCTGCCCGGCGTGGAGGCGCTCGTGGTGGGCGACCTCGACGGGGACGCGGCTGCGCGGGTGGCGGCGGGGCTCCTCCCCGGGGCCACCGCCCGGCGGATCGACGTCACCGACGGGCCGGCCCTGCGCGGCGCGCTCGCGGGCGTCGACACCGTGCTCACCACCGTCGGGCCCTTCTACCGGTTCGGCGCCGGCGTCCTGCGCGCCGCGATCGAGACCGGGACGGACTACGTCGACATCTGCGACGACTGGGAGCCCACGCTGCAGTTGCTCGAGCTCGACGGTGCCGCCCGCGCGGCCGGGGTCTGCGCGATGGTCGGCGCCGGCGCCAGCCCGGGCCTGAGCACCCTGCTCGCCGGCGCCGCCGCCGGCCGCCTGGACCGGGTGCGCGACCTCTACACCGCCTGGCCCGTGGACGCTGTCGGACGGCCCTCCTCCTGCGACGCCCCGGCCGAGTCCATGGCGGGCGCCGCGGGCGTGCACTGGATGCACCAGTGCAGCGGCGCGGTCGCCGAGCTCTCCGGCGGCGCCGTCGCCCGCCGGGCCCCGCTGCGCCCGGTCGCCCTGCGGCTCCCCGGCGGGCGCCGCGGCACCGGCTGGACCGTCGGGCATCCCGAGCCCGTCACGCTGCGCCGGACGGTGGCACCGTCGGGCGAGTCGGCCTGCCTCATGCTGCTCCGGCCCGCCACGGCCGCCTACCTCGACGTGCTCCGGCGCGACATCGACGCCGGGCGACTCACCCCCGACGATGCCGCGGGCATGCTGGAACCACCCTCCCGGTCGCGCGTGCTCCGCTCGCTCTGCGGGGCGTTCACCCGCCCCGGCCCGGGTGACCTTCCGGCCTTCTTCGCCGCCGCGGACGGCACCGTCGCGGGGCGGCCCGTCCGGGTCTGCGCGCGCCTCGAGACCGACGGTGCGCTGCTGCACGACATGGCCGCCGTCACCGGCGTCCCCGCGGCGCTGGCCACGGTGCAGCTCTCGACCGTCCGACGGCCCGGCGTGCACCCGCCGGACGCCGTCCTCGACGGTCCGCGGCTGTTCGCCGACCTCGCGGTAGCGTTTCCGGGCACGCGCGTGATCGTCGAGGAGGAGGCGGGATGGCTGACGGACTGATCTCCACCCGCGCGCTCATCGAGGCGATGCTCCGCGAGGACGCGACGATCGACGCGGGCGAACTGTACGCGGTCGCCGACGCGCTCGGCATGGGCGATCAGCAGGTGCGCCTCGCGATCAAGCGGCTCGTGGCGGAGGGCCGGTTCACCGTCGCCGGGCGGGGCCGCACCGCTGTCCTCACCGCGACCGACGCCACCCGCGCCGGGATCGAACCGGACCGCGAGCACGTCCGGCTGATGTATGCGCAGGACCGCGGGGAGGCGCCGTGGGACGGCGTCTGGCACCTGGCCGGCTTCGCCGTGCCCGAGGCGGAACGGGAGGCGCGCGGCGCGCTCCGCGACGCCATCGTCGCCCTCGGCGGCGCGCCCGTGCAGGGCGGCCTGTACGCCTCCGCCCACGCCTGGGAGGAAGCGCTGCGGGAGACCGCCCGCGACGCCGGCGCTGCGACCTACCTCACCACCCTGAGCAGCACCGACCTCGACGTGGGTGGCGCCCGCGGCGCCGCCGCCGCGGCCCGCCTGTGGCCCCTCGACGAGCTGGCCGACGGGCACCGTCGGCTCGCGGACCGGGCGACCGAGGCCCTCGACCGGACCCCCGACGCGACGCACGCCGAGCGGCTCGCGCTGACGGTCGGCCTCGTCGCCGAATTCACCCGCGCGCACGAGCCCGATCCCCTGCTACCGCCGGAGCTGCTGCCGCCGAACTGGATCGGGGCGCGGGCCCGCGACAGCGCCGCGCGCGCGTGGGCGGCGCTCGCGGCCGCGGAGGCCGATTCGTCCCTGCGTCTCCTACGCTGGTTCGACGCGCCCTTGCAACCCCACTAACCTGATCCCATGCACATCGTGGTCACCGGCGGCGCCGGCTTCATCGGCGCGAACTTCGTCCGGCGCACCGCCCGGACCCGTCCGGACGTGCGGATCACCGTGCTCGACGCCCTGACGTACGCCGCGAACGAGTCCTCGCTCGACGACCTGCGCGAGCGGATCGACTTCGTCAAGGGCTCGATCGCGGACCCCTCCGTCGTCGACGAGGTGGTCGCCGGCGCCGACGCGGTGGTGAACTTCGCCGCCGACACGCACAACGACAACTCGCTCAGCGACCCGTGGCCCTTCCTGGACACCAACATCCGCGGCACGGCCGTGCTCCTCGACGCGGTCCGCCGGCACGACGTCCGGCTGCACCACATCTCGACCGACGAGGTCTTCGGCGACCTGCCGTTGGACACGCCCGAGCGGTTCACCGAGGACACCCCTTACCGGCCGTCGAGCCCGTACTCGGCGTCCAAGGCGTCGTCGGATCACCTGGTGCGGGCGTGGGTCCGCAGCTTCGGCGTGCGGGCGACGATCTCCAACTGCTCCAACAACTACGGCCCGTACCAGCACGTCGAGAAGTTCATCCCGCGGCAGATCACGAACATCCTCGCGGGCGAGCGGCCGAAGCTCTACGGCGCGGGCGCCAACGTGCGCGACTGGATCCACGTCGACGATCACAACGACGCGGTGTGGGCGATCCTGGAACGGGGCGCGATCGGCGAGACCTACCTGATCGGCGCCGACGGCGAGCGGTCCAACCGCGAGGTGCTCCGCACCCTGCTCGCCGTCATGGGCCGCCCGGCCGACGACTTCGACACCGTCCCCGACCGGCCCGGGCACGACCTGCGCTACGCCATCGACTCGAGCAAGCTCCGCCGCGAGTTGGGCTGGGCGCCGGCGCACGCCGACCTCGACGCGGGCCTGCGCGCCACCGTCGACTGGTACCGGGAGAACCGGGCGTGGTGGGAGCCCGGCAAGGCGGGGGTCGAGGCGACCTACGCGCGGCGCGAAGCCACCTCCTGACGCCGCGGATCGTGTGATCTTCGACCGAACCGGCGTAGAACGCACTGGTCCGGCACGAAAACCTGTTTCAATTGTCGCGACATCACATGCGACCGACCGTCCGGACACCTGCCGGCGGCCGAAGAGATTCCGAGGTGACCACCCATGCCGCCCGAAGGCACCCCCGCCGCTACCGCCACCGCTCCCGCCCCGTCGCGGGAGGACCTCGACACCGCGGGCCAGCGCGAGCGGCGCAAGCGCATCATCGACGCCACGCTGGCGCTCGCCCGCAAGGGCGGCTACGACGCGGTGCAGATGCGCGCGGTGGCGAAGAAGGCCGACGTCGCGCTGGGGACCCTGTACCGGTACTTCCCGTCGAAGGTGCACCTGCTGGTCGCCGGCCTCGTCAGCCAGTTCGAGCGCGCGGGCGAGCGGATCGGGAAGGCGCAGATCCCGGGCGACACCGCGGCGGAGCGCCTGATGTTCGTCCTGGACCGCAACACCGAGGCGCTGCAGCGCGCGCCGTTGCTCACCGAGGCCATGGTGCGCGCGTTCATGTTCGCCGACGCCACGGCGGCGGCCGAGGTCGAGCGGGTGGGCCGCCTCCTCGAGGACATGTTCGCGCACGCGCTCGGCGTGGCCGATCCGGACGAGCGTCAGCGCGATACGTTCCACCTGATCGCCGATGTGTGGATGGCGAACCTGGTCGCCTGGGTCACCCATCGCGCGTCGGCCACCGAGGTGCAGAAGCGCCTCTCCGTGGCCGTCGACCTCCTCATCAAGGACTGACAACCCCGCAGGTCACATCGGGTACATCAGGGAAAAACTGAAACACGTACTAGTTTTGCCCCGACAGTTGATACGCTCCTCTCGAAAATGAGGAGAGGACACCCGATGGTGGTATTCGGAGGCCCGGCGTGAGGGCCGCGGCGCTGTACCGGTTGTACCGGTTGGCCGCGATCTTCACCAAGAGCCTGTCCACGATCGGACGCTCGGTGGTGCTCGCCGGAGAGATCATCTCGTGGACCGTTCGCGGGATCCTGAAGCGGAACTTCGCGGTCGGCGAGATGATCACCCAGTCGGTGACGCTGCTGCGGGTCACCACGCTGCCGGCCATCCTGGTGGCGATCCCGTTCGGCGCGGTCGTCTCCGTCCAGGTCGGCGCCCTCGTCGACACGGTCGGCGCGAACTCGCTCGTCGGCGCCGCGTCGGGCATCGGCATCATCCGGCAGGGCGCCCCCCTGGCCACGGGCGTGCTGCTCGGCGGGGTCTGCGCCTCGGCCATCGCCGCCGACCTCGGCTCCCGGACGGTCCGCGAGGAGCTGCAGGCCATGCAGGTCATGGGCGTCGACCCGATCGCCCGCCTCATCGCGCCCCGCATGCTCGCGCTGATGATCATCGCGCCCATGCTGCTCGTCGCGATCGTGGCTGTCGCGATGATCGTCGCCCTCACCGTCTCCGTGTGGCAGTTCGGGCTCAGCTCCGGCGGCTTCTGGTCCTCCTTCGGCGCCTTCTCGGCACCGTCGGACCTGGCCTTCGCCGTGCTCAAGGCCGAGACCGGCGCGATGATCGTCGGCCTCGTCGCCGGCCTGCGCGGCCTCGAGGCCTCGGGCGGCCCGCGCGGCGTTGCGGACGGCGTGAACTCCTCGGTGGTCCTCTCGATCACCCTGATCTTCCTGTCCTTCCTCGGCCTCACGCAGCTGCAGACGATGTTCTTCCCGAGTCAGGTGGCCTGATGACCACCACGAACCCGCCCGCGCCGGCGCCGCCGAAGAAGAAGAGCTCCACCCTGGACTCGAAGCCCGCGAGCCTCATCGCGCGGATCGGCGAGGCCGTCGTCTTCGTCGCCCAGTCCATCTACCTCGTGCCCGTCGCGCTGATGAAGTACCGCGGCGAGACCTCGCGGGTGCTCAAACAATTGGCGTGGGGCCGCGGGTCCGTCGTGGTCGACGGTGGCGTGGTCGTCATGATGGTCATCCTGGGCGCGGCGAGCGGTGCGGCCGTCGCCATCGAGGCCTACGCGGGCCTCAACCTCATCGGCTTCGGTCCGCTCACCGGCGTCATCGGCGGACTCGCGAACATCCGGGAGATGATCCCGATCTCGGCGGGCATCGGCTTCGCCGCGCAGGCCGGCTGCCGCATGACCGCGCAGATCGGCTCGATGCGGATCGCGGAGGAGATCGACGCCGTCGAGGCCCTCGGCATCCGCTCGATCCCCTACGTCGTCAGCACCCGCCTCATCGCCGGCATCGTCGTGGTGATCCCGGCGTACATGCTCACGCTGCTGCTCGCCTTCCTCACCTGCAAGCTCATCGTTGTCGTCTTCCACGGGCAGGCACTGGGCACGTACAACCACTACTTCGAGCAGTTCCTCAGCCCGGGCGACATCGCGCTGTCGACGCTCAAGGCCGTGGTCTTCTGCGCCGCCGTCACGATCATCCACTGCTACTACGGGTTCTTCGCCAAGGGCGGCCCTGAGGGCGTGGGTCTCGCCAGCGGTCGCGCCGTGCGCGCCAGCCTGGTCACGGTGCTCACGCTGGACTTCATCCTGACCATCATGTTCTGGGGCATCACTCCCACGATCATCTTCAAGGGTTAGGGGGAGACCGATGTACGAACTGCTCGGCGGCACACCCGGTCGCCAACAACGCGTCTTCTTCACCGTCGGCGTCGCGGCGATCGCCGTCGTCCTGATCGCCGTCCTCGCGGGCGTCGTCTCCTCCCGCATCCCCGCGTCCGACCCGCGGCTCGCGCTCACCGTCGAATCCGCCGACGTCGGGCCCGGCGTCAAAACCGGCACCCGGGTCACGCTGCGCGGCGTGCCCGTCGGCGAGGTCGAGTCCGTCGTCATCCCGCGCGCGGGCCAGGCCCGCGTGGCGGTCCGCCTGGACCGCGGGAGCCTCCGCGGCCTCACCGACGCGCTGTCGGTGCGGTACCAGCCCGGCAACTACTTCGGCGTCACCGAGATGGCGCTGGTGCCCGGCCAGGGCGGCGCCGACCTCCGCTCGGGCAGCACGCTGCGCCCCCGCTCCAGCAACGACACGATCTCCGACCTGCTCACGCGCAGTGCGGTGTCGGTGTCGGGCGTGATGACGCCCAAGCTGATCGAGGTGACCCGGAAGGCCACCCAGTACACCCAGGCGATCACGCCGCTGCTGCAGGTGGCGTTCTCCGTCGAGCAGCAGAACGCGCGGTCGGTGAAGGTGCCGATCGGGACCACGCTGCGCACCGTCCGCACCACGCTCGACGGTGCGCCGGGCCTGGTCGAGGGGGCCTTCGAGGGCTGGTTCGTGCCGCAGATGCGGGGCGGCGAGGTCGCGGGCACGCTCGACTACACGGTCAACAACTACGACAAGATCGACAAGACGACCACGCTCCTCGGCACCGGGTTCTTCACGCCGCTGGCCGACATGTTCGGCTCGCACGAGACCGAGTTCACGCCGGGCACCGTCATGCTGCGGGTCATCATGGACAGCACCACCAAGGTGATGCGCACCGTGAGCGTCCCGCGCCAGATCGTCCCGCTGATCACCGGCGTCAACAGCGCCTTCATCACCGTCCCGGAGGGCACCGCACTGCGCATGAACGTCGTCGCCGATCGACTCCCGGGCGCCGCCTCGGTCCTCGAGGGGGGGCGATGACATGCGCGCCAAGAACACTCGCGCCACCATCACCCTCGCAGTCGCCCTGATCATCACGCTCGTCATCGCGGCGGGCATCTTCGCCGCGCTGCGCAACCCGGCCGGCGGCGAGACCCGCGACTACGAGGCGCACCTCTCCGACGCCTCCGGCCTGCGGGTGGGCAGCGACGTGCGGCTGCGCGGCGTGCTCATCGGGAAGGTCACGGCCGTCGAGGTCCGCGGCACCGCGGACGGGAACGGCAACGAGGCCGTGATCGGCTTCTCCGCGCAGGACGACCACCCCGTCACGTCGACCACGCGGCTCGCGGTGAAGTACCGCAACCTCACCGGTGAGCGGTTCATCGAGGTCCAGCCCGGCAGCTCCGCGGGCGGTGCACCCACCACGTCGATCCCGATGTCGCGCACCACCCCGTCGTTCGACATCACGACCCTGTTCAACGGGCTCGCGCCGGTGCTCCGCACCCTGAGCCCCGAGGACGTCAACGAGCTGACGCGGAACCTGTTGGGGCTGTTGCAGGGCGACGACACGACCGCCGCGCAGACCTTCGGATCGATCGACAGGATCACGGCGAATCTGGCCGACCGGCAGACCGTCATCAAGACGCTCATCGACAACGTCACGCGCGTCGCCAACATGATCAACGACTACTCGCCGCAGGTCGTGGAGTTCATCCTCAACTTCGACCTGCTGCTGACGAAGGTGCTGGAGAACCTCGACGAGTTCCGGCGCACCGCCACCTACGGCCCCGGATTCGGCGCCGCGACCAACCGGGTGCTCACCGCCCTCGGCCTGTCCAAGGACCTCGACGTGGAGAAGCTCATGCGCACCGCCTTCCAGGACCCGGGCGCCGCGGTGCAGGCGATGGGCAAGCTGCCCGGCCTGTTCACCGGCGTCGCCGCGCTGCTGGGCGCGCCGCCCGCGCCCTGCTCGAAGGGATCGGCGCCGCTGCCGAACAAGGTGACCGTGCTGACCGGCGGAACGAATGTGACGGTGTGCCTGAAATGATCTTCACCGGACGCCCGCCCTGGCGCGGACTCATCAACCGCAGCACCAAGCTCGGCGCGATCGCCGTCGCGGTGGCGCTGCTCATCACGGCCGTACTGGCCTTCGTCTACCTGCGCCCGCCGGGCCAGAAGGAACTGACCTTCGTCACGCAGGACGCCGCGCTGATCAAGCCGGGCGTGGAGGTGCGCGCCTCGGGCGTGCGCATCGGCTCCGTCTCCTCGGTCGAGCTCCGCAAGGACGACGTGCAGGTGACCACCCGCATCGACGACTCGGTCTTCGTCGGCGACCAGACCTCCGTCGCGGTCCGCATGCTCACGGTCGCCGGCGGCTTCTACGTGGCGGTGTCCTCGGCCGGACGGGCCGCCCTGGGCGACAAGCCGATCCCGCGGAACCGGGTGAGCCTGCCGTACAGCATCGGCGACCTGCTGCAGGACACCCCGGAGAAGCTCGAGCCCGTCGACCGCACGCAGCTCGCGTCCTCGATCAAGGCGCTGAGCACCGGGCTCGATGCGAACCCCGGCTCGGTGGACAACATCGTGGAGGGCGTGAACTCGCTCCTCGGCCAGCTCACGGAGCAGCGGGACCAGATCGGCCGCATCATCAACGTCAGCACCCAGTACGCGACCGGCTTCGCCGAGCAGCGCGAGACGATCATGAACATGATCCACAAGGCGTCGCTGGCGATCGTCACGCTCGACCAGACCGCCACCAACTTCGGCATCGCCTACCAGGGCCTCGCCGGGATGTTCGGCAAGATCAAGCCCTTCCTCGATCTGTATTGGAAGTACCGCGACACCCTCGGCGACGCCTTCGCGAAGATGGAGACGGCGCTGCAGACGACCAATGTCACCATCCCGGCCATGATCGGCGAACTCCAGAAGGCGATCGACACCATGCAGAAGAGCCTGGAGAAGCAGGGCAAGCCCATGCCCGCCGATACCGTGCTCGCCAGCCGCCTCTGCTTCCCGACGGCGACGGTGAGCTGCTGATGCGCCCGATGAGGATCTCCCTGCTCGCCGCCGCCGCGGCCCTGCTGGCGCCGCTCGTGCCCGCCGGGATCGGCACGGCCGCGGCCGCCGCCAGCACCCAGTGCGCGTACCTCGCCGACGGCATCGGCCTGTACCCCGACAACGACGTGACCCAGATGGGCGTCAAGATCGGCGCCGTCCGGAAGGTGGAGCCCTCCGGCGACGGGGTGAAGGTCACCTTCGACGTCTCCGGCCGCACCCTGCCCGCCACGGTGAAGGCCGTGACCCGCTCGACGTCGATCCTCGCTGACCGCTCGCTGGAGCTCGTCGGCAACTACTCGTCGGGGGCGACGCTCAACCCGGGCACCTGCATCACCCGCGAGAACTCGGCGACGCCGAAGTCGATCTCCGAGACCACCTCCGCCGCGACCCGCCTGGTCGACTCCGTCACCGAGGGCGGGGCATCCGCCGACCTCGGTCGGCTCCTCACCCGCCTCGATACCGAGGTCGGCCCGTCGGTGCCGCCGCAGGCCGCCCGCTCGCTGACGAACCTCTCCACCGTGCTCAGTGATCCGGCCGGCTTCCTCGGCGACGTGACCACGGTGGTGAGCAACGTCCGCCCGCTGATGCAGAGCATGGATCAGCAATGGGGAGAGCTGCTGCTCACCCTGCAGCACGTGGGCAACGTCCTCGACCAGTACGGCAAGATCACCTTCCCCGCCGTCTCCGAGATCTTCCAGACGCTGCCCGTGTTCTTCCTCGTCGGCGACGACATGATGCGCCGCTACGGCCACATCCTGCGGCCCGGCGGCACGATGGCGGCAGACGCGGTCAAGCTCGCAGCGACCGGCGTGAAGTCCAACGAGGCGCTCGCGCGCATGCTGCCGGTCTTCGGCTCGCAGATCGCTCCGTACCTCCCCCGCGGCGGTGACGAGGCGCCGGCCGCCGTCGCGGGCGTGCCCGTCACGACCGTCGCGACCCGCGATCCGAACGCCCTGTGCGCGCAGATCAATGCGCAGGCACCCGGCTCCTGCTCCGTGGTCGCGGGCAAGGCCCAGACCGCCACCGTCGACCTCGCGCAACTGCCCTTCCAGGGAGGCCGCTGATGACCCGCACCCGCAGCGCCGTGCGCTGGCTCCCCCGGCGCGTGTCCACCGCGATCGTGATCGGCGCGGCCGTCGTCCTCGCCGGCTGCGGCGTCAGCCCCGCCAATATGGACATGCGCAACCCGCTCGGCGACGGCGACCAGTACGACGTGCAGCTCCAGTTCGCCGACGTGCTGAACCTGCCCATCGGCGCACGCATCTCGCTCGGCGGCCTGACCGTCGGCCGGGTGAAGGCCGTGGACCTCGGCGAGGACGCAGCGACGGTGACCGTCCGCGTCGACAAGACCGTCTCGCTGCCCTCGGACATCCACGCCTCCGTCCTGCAGGACACCCTCCTCGGCGAGGCCTACGTCCGGCTGGAGACGCCCGAGAAGTCCACCGGCACCGCGGCACCGTTGCGCGCCGGTTCGGTGCTGCCGCTGAGCCAGACGAGCCCGCCCCGGTCGGTGGAGAGCACGCTCACCATCCTCGCCGACTACTTCGGCAGCGGATCGGTGCAGGACGTCAGCAAGACGATCACGCGCCTGAACACCGCGCTGCCCAAGGACCGTCCGCAGTTCGACCTGCTCTCCGCGCAGCTGAACCGCGACGTCACCGGCATCGGCGCCAGCACCGCGGAGGTCAACCGCCTGCTCGACTCCGCGACCGAGATGGCCGATCGGATCGCCAAGCAGGAGAAGAACTTCAAGGACACGCTCTCGCCGTACCACCTCAAGTACTGGTCGAACCAGGGCAAGCTGATGTCGAACATCGGCGTGCTGCTGCCGGCCGTCGGCGGTATGCTGCAGCAGGGCTCCTGGCTGATCCCGTTGATGAACTCGTCCTCCGACCTCTTCGAGCTGCTCACCGCCGACATGGTCTCGCTGGGCTCCGCCATCCACGGCGGCTCGATCCTGGTGAACAAGAACCTCGCCCCCTTCGTGAAGAAGCCTGTGGTGAAGGTCGACTCGGTGACCAACACCGCCGGGCAGGACGTCTCCCCCGGCGCACTCAAGGTGCTGCGACTGATCGGACAGGCACGATGACCCGCTCCGGACTGGCCTCCACCCTCGGCCTCATCGCGCTGGTCGTGGTCTCCGTGCTGCTCCTGGGCAACCAGGGCGTGCAGTGGTTCTCGCCCTCGGACGAGCGCACCGCGTACATCCGCCTCACCGACGCCAACGGCCTGCAGGAGGGCTCGCGCGTCCTCGACCGCGGCGTCGAGGTCGGCAAGGTCCGCGGGCTCACCGTCGACGCGGACCGCGTCGAGGTCGAGGTCGGCTACGCCAAGGACACCCGGATCACCCAGGGCGCCAAGGTCCGCGTGCAGAACCTCTCGGGCCTCGGCGAGACCTATCTGACCATCGCCCAGGGCGACGGTGCCGCCGTCCCCGACGGTGCGCGCCTCGAGGGCGTCGTCGACACCGCCGACTCCACGGTCGGCGCACTGTCGAGTTCCCTGTCCCGCCTGATGAAGCAGCTCGATCCCGCGACGGTGCAGCGCCTGCTCGCCCGCGCCGACGACGCCCTGCCGGACGGCGAGCGGACGGTGCCGACGATCGACGCCGGCGCGGTCCTCACCGCGACGTCGATCCTGCGCCAGCTGCCCGACATCAGCGATCTCTTGCAGTCCTTCAACTCGATCACGCCGCGCGCGGGCGACGTCGGCGCGCTGCTGCTCAGCCTCGACCAGCCGCTCCGCACGTTCGGCAAGGGCTATGGCGAGATGGCGCCCCACTCCGTCTCGTACATCAGCAAGGGCGACTATCCGAACGTCATCAAGGACGGCATGCTGGAGCTGTTCAAGGTGATCCAGGGCTTCGAGGACGGTGCCGCGCCGAGCGTGCAGTACCTGTCCGAGCTGATGCTCCCGTCGGTCCGGGCGATCGCCGATCCGCTGTCCACCATCAACGGCGGCCAGCTGCTCGACACCGCGCTCGCCTCGGTCCGCGGCCGCTCCGGCGCCGTCACCCTGCGCCTGGCGCCGTCCGACACCCGTCCCGCGGGCCCGTCGTCGGCGAAGCCGTCCGCCAAGCCCTCGGGCGCACCGTCGTCGAGCTCGAAGCCCGCGGCTCCGTCCAGCAGCACCGCACCGTCCAGTACCCCCGCGCAGCCCCGCTGACGCGGGCCGAAGGAGAACCGTGGCCCTCGCGATCACCGATGTCCAGACCGCCCTCGCCGAGTCGATCCGGGACTGGGCCGAGCGCGCGCACCCCGTCGACGCGGTCCGCTCCGGCGACACCGGCGCGGTCGAGAAGGCCTGGCGCGGCCTGGCGGAGATCGGCGTCTTCGGCATCACGCTGAGTGAGGACCTCGGCGGCTTCGGCGGCAGCCCGGACGACGCCGCGGCCGCCGTCGAGGCGGCGACCGCCGTCCTCGCCCCCGGCCCCGTGGCGGGTACCGTCGCCGTGGGCGTCCTGCTCGAGCGGTACCTGGGCGGGACGGACCGGCTCGCCGCGGTGCGGGCGGAACTCGCCAGCGGCGAGGCGCGGGCCGCGCTCGTCGTCGCCGGTGACGGCTCCCTCGCCCCGGACGCCACCCCGCAGTCGCACCTGCTCGTCGAGTCCCCCTCGGGCGCCTGGCACCTGCTCCCTCCGGGGCACCCCGGCGTGACGATCGAGCCGCTGCCCGGCCTGGACACCTCGCGGCCGCTCGCCCGGATCCACCTGGCGGAGGCCGACTTCGACGCTGATACCGAAGTTCCGGGGGTGACCGGCGACGACGCCCGCGCCGCGCTGGCGACCTTCGCCGCGGCCGAGGCCGCCGGCGTCGCGGCGTGGACGCTGCGCACCGCCGCCGAGTACGCGAAGGTGCGCGTGCAGTTCGGTAAGCCGATCGGCTCCTTCCAGGCGATCAAGCAGATCGTCGCCGACATGCTGTGCCGCGCCGAGCAGTCCGCGGCGCTCGCGTGGGACGCGGCCCGGTCCGTCGGGTCCGGCGCGGAGCACCACCTGGCGGCCGCGGTCGCCGCGGCCTGCGCACTCGACGCCGCCGTGGAGAACGCGAAGGACGCGATCCAGGTGCTGGGCGGCATCGGCTTCACCTTCGAGCACGACGCGCACCTGTACCTGCGGCGCGCCACCGCGCTGCGACTGCTGCTCGGCGACGCCTCCGGATGGCGCACGCGCGCCGCGGAACTCGCCCTGGCCGGCGTACGCCGCGGGCTCGACTACGAGGTGGAGGGCGACCACGGCGCGGCCGCGGCGGAGGCGGCGCGGATCGCCGCGATGACGGCGGACGAGCAGCGCCGCGCGCTCGCGGAGTCCGGTCTCCTCGTGCCGCACTGGGATCCGCCCTACGGCCGGGGCGCCGGCCCCGCGGATCAGCTCATCCTCGACGGCGCCCTGGAGGCGGCGGGCGTCGAGCGCCCGACGCTGGTGATCGGCGCGTGGGCCGCTCCCACGATCCTGGAGCACGGGACGCCCGAGCAGGCCGAGCGCTTCGTCTGGCCCACCCTGCTCGGCGAGATCACCTGGTGCCAGCTGTTCAGCGAGCCCGAGGCCGGATCCGACCTGGCCTCGCTGCGCACGAAGGCGACGCGCGCGGAGGGAGGGTGGTCGCTCACCGGCCAGAAGGTGTGGACATCGCTCGCGCACGAGGCCGACTGGGCCATCTGTCTGGCCCGCACCGACCCGGACGCGCCGAAGCACAAGGGCATCACGTACTTCCTCGTCGACATGCTCTCCGACGGCATCGACGTGCGGCCGCTCCGCGAGATCACCGGCGACGTGCGGTTCAACGAGGTCTTCCTCGAGGACGTCTTCGTGCCCGACGACTGCGTCGTGGGCGCGATCAACGGCGGCTGGCGCCTGGCCCGCACCACGCTCGCGAACGAGCGGGTCGCGATGAGCGGCTCCGGCCTCGGGGCTCGCCTCGAGGGCCTCCTCGCCGACCCCGGCCCCGATCCCGATCTGGCGGCTCTCGGCGGCCTCGTCGCCGAGGCCGCGTCGTGCACCCTGCTCGACCTGCGCGCCGTCATCGCGAGCGTCGGCGGCCAGGACCCGGGCGCGGCGTCCAGCGTGCGCAAGCTGGTCGGCGTGCAGCACCGTCAGGCGGTCGCGGAGGCCTGCCTGCGGCGCCTCGGGCCCGACGGTGCCGTCGCCGGCCCGGAGGACCCGGCCGACGCGCGGTACGAGTTCCTGCTCACCCGGTGCCTGTCGATCGCGGGCGGGACGTCACAGATCCTCCGGAACGTCGCCGCGGAGCAGCTCCTCGGGCTCCCCCGCTCCTGAGCCGTTCGCTACCGCAGGACTGAAACCTGTTCTAGTATTCGAGCATGGACGATTCCGCTGTCTCCGCCGCCGCCGACGCGCTGCTCGGCGCGTACGCCGCGTGCGCGCCGATCGACCCGATCATCGGCATGTTCCCCGACGCCACGATCACCGACGCCTACCGGATCCAGCAGGAGCAGGTGCGCCGCTGGGAGGCCTCGGGCGACGCCGTGAAAGGCCACAAGGTGGGGCTCGCCTCGCTCGCGATGCAGCGGCAGATGAACGTCTACGAGCCCGATTTCGGGCACCTCACCGCGTCGATGTTCCACCTGGAGCAGATGCCGATCGACACCTCGTCGTGGATGCAGCCGCGGATCGAACCGGAGATCGCCTTCGTCCTCGGCCGCGAGCTCCGCGGCCCCGGCGTCACGGTGGCCGACGCGATCCGCGCCGTCGACTTCGTGGTCCCGGCGCTCGAGGTGGTGGACTCGCGGATCAAGGACTGGAACATCTCCATCGTCGACACGGTCGCCGATAACGCCTCGTCCGGCGGGGTCGTCCTGGGCAGCCGCCCCACCCGCCTCACCGACGTCGACCTGCGCCCCGTCGGGTGCACGTTCCGGATCAGCGGCGAACAGGTGGGCACGGGCGCCGGCGGCGCCGTCCTCGGTTCGCCGATCAACGCGCTGGTCTGGCTCGCGAACACCGTCGGCCCGCTCGGCACCACGCTCGAGCCCGGCCACGTCGTGCTGCCCGGCTCCATGACGCGCGCCGAACCGGTGCGCGCCGGAGACATCGTCGTCGCCGACATGGGGCCGCTCGGCTCCGTAACGGCCGTCCTCGCCCCCTGACCGACCCCGAACGGAGAACATCATGAAGATCATCATCGGCGACGCCTGCACCGGCTTCGGTGTCTGCGAGGGCATCCGCCCCGACGTCTTCGAGGTCAACGACGAGGGCTTCGCCGAGGCCACCGACGAGGGCCTCACCGACGCCGACCGCGAGGACATCGAATACGCGGCCAGCCAGTGCCCCACGCAGGCCATCCGCATCGAGAACTGACTGCGCTGCCGCACCATCGACGCCTCGCTTCGCTCGACCGCGCTCCCTAGCGGGACGGCCACCTCCCCAGGTCCATGGACCTGGGGAGTGCACGCCACGCGGCGGCGCTGCACGTCCCGCTAGGGAGGGTCCGACGGTGCCGCTCCGGCACCGTCGGACCGCCTGTCAGACCTTCTGCGCCGCGGACATCTCCACCGCGATGGCGATGATCATGTCCTCCTGGCCGCCCACGTAGCCGCGGCGGCCGCACTCGTAGAGGATCTCGTACGCGGGCACGCCGTAGCGCTCCGCGGCCCGCTCCGCGTGCAGCAGGAAGCTGGAGTACACACCCGCGGCGCCCTGGACGATCGAGCTGCGGTCCATCACCGGCAGGCGCGTGATGTACGGCTTCACCACGTCCTCGGCGGCGGCCATGAGGGCGTCCTTGTCGGTGCCGGTCCGCACGCCGAGCTTCTCGAAGGCGGCGGAGAGGACCTCCGTCGGCGAATTGCCCGCGCCCGCGCCGAGGGCGAGCAGGGAACCGTCGATCTGCTTCGCGCCGGCGCGGTAGGCGAGCACCGAGTTGGCGACGCCGAAGCTGAGGTTCTGGTGGCCGTGGTAGCCCACCTGCGCATCCTCGCCCAGCTCGGCCACGAGCGCTGCGACGCGATCGCCGGCGTCCTCGAGGATCAGCGCGCCGGCCGAGTCGACGACGTAGACGCACTGACAGCCCGCGTCGGCCATGATCCGCGCCTGCTTCGCCAGCGCCTCGGGCGTGGACATGTGCGAGAGCATGAGGAAGCCGACGGTCTCGAGGCCGAGTTCCCGTGCGGCGCCGAAGTGCTGGATCGAGACGTCCGCCTCGGTGCAGTGCGTCGCGATGCGCAGCGCGCCCGCGCCGAGGTCGGCCGCCACGCGGATGTCCTCGACGGTGCCCAGGCCGGGGAGCATGAGCACGGCGATCTTCGCCTGCTGCGCCTCGTCGACCGCGGCGGCGATGAGCTTGCGCTCGTCGACCAGGGAGAAGCCGTAGTTGAAGGTGCTGCCGCCGAGGCCGTCGCCGTGGGTCACCTCGATGAGCGAGACTCCCGCGTCGTCCAGCGCGCGCACAGTGTCGCGCACGTTCTGCTCGGTGAACTGGTGCGCCATCGCGTGGCTGCCGTCGCGCAGCGACGTGTCGACGATGCGCACATCCCGGTTCGGATCGCTCCAGAGGTCGCCGTTGATGCCGGTCATGCGTTCACTCCTGCCAGGATGCGCTGCGCGAGCAGCTCGCCGGCGCGCGCGGCGGCGGCGGTCATGATGTCGAGGTTGCCCGCGTAGGTGGGCAGGTAGTCGCCGTTGCCCGCGACCTCCAGGAAGACCGCGACGCGCGCCTTGCCCTCCCAGCCGGGCCGGGGCTCGTCGTACTGCGGTGGAGCCTTGAGCGTGTAGCCCGGGACGTACGCCTGCACATCGGCCACCATCTTCTCGATCGAGGCGGTGATCGCGTCGCGATCGGCGTCGGGGTCGATGGCGCAGAACACGGTGTCACGCATGATCATCGGCGGCTCGACCGGGTTGATGATGATGATCGCCTTGCCCTTGGCGGCGCCGCCGACCTCCTCGATCGCGCGAGCGGTGGTCTCCGTGAACTCGTCGATGTTGGCGCGCGTGCCGGGTCCGGCCGAGCGCGAGGACACCGACGCGACGATCTCCGCGTAGCTCACCGGCGTCACGCGGCTGACCGCGTGCACGATCGGGAGCGTCGCCTGCCCGCCGCAGGTGATCATGTTGACGTTGGGCGCGTCCAGCTGGGACTCCAGGTTCACCACCGGGCACGCCAGCGGGCCGACGGCCGCGGGAGTGAGATCGACGGCGGCGATGCCCGCCTCCGCGTACCGGGGGGCGTTGGCGCGGTGCGCCTTCGCCGACGTCGCTTCGAAGACCAGCTGCGGCGGCTCGGGCCGGGCGAGCAGCCAGTCCACGCCCTCCGCCGAGGTCTCGAGCCCGAGCTCGGCGGCGCGCTTGAGGCCGTCCGATTCCGGGTCGACGCCCACCATGTAGCGCACGTCCACGTGCTCGCTCCGTCGCAGTTTCGCCAGCAGGTCGGTGCCGATGTTGCCGGGCCCGACGATCGCCGCAATCACTTTCTCCGTCATGCCGCCATCGTCGGCCGCGGGGCGCGGCCACGTCCACGCCCGCGTTCCGCTCAGCGGGACACCGAGGCGGTGGCTTCACCCCATTGACGATTTGCGTTGTTGGTCTTAGATTCGAGACGTTCTATTTCTTTTGTCTCATCAGGAGCTTCCATGCCCGCAGTCGCCTTCGCTCCCCGCTCCGCCGACACCTGGGCGGACCCGTTCGCCCTGTACCGCGACCTCCGCGCTGCGGGCGCGGTGCACCGGGCCGAGCCGCTGGACGGCGAGGAGCTCGAGTACTACGTCCTGCCCCGCCACGCCGATGTGTGGCGCGCGCTGCGGGAGCCCGGCGACTTCTCGTCCGCGCAGGGGCTCACGCTGCACTACGGCGAGTTGGAGAAGATCGGCCTGCAGGAGAACCCGCCCATGGTGATGCAGGATCCGCCGGTGCACACGGAGTTCCGCCGCCTCGTCGCGCGCGGCTTCACGCCGCGACAGGTCGCCGCGATCGAGCCCGATGTCCGCGCCTTCGTCGTGGAGCGGATCGAGCGCCTGCGCGCGCAGGGCGCCGGCGACATCGTGCAGGAGCTGTTCAAGCCGCTCCCGTCCATGGTCGTCGCGCACTACCTCGGCGTCCCCGCCGCGGACCGCGGGCGGTTCGACGGATGGACCGAGAGCATCGTCGCCGCGAACTCCGGCGGCGGAGACCTCGCCTCCGTGGTCGCCTCCGCCGCCGACGCCGTCGGCGAGCTCATGGCCTACTTCGCGGCGCTGATCGAGCGGCGGCGCGCCGAGCCCGAGGACGACGTGGTCTCGCACCTGGTCGCGGCCGGCGTCGGCGCGGACGGGGATCCGGCGGGCGTGGTCTCCATCCTCGGCTTCACGTTCACCATGGTCGCGGGCGGCAACGACACCACCACGGGTCTGCTCGGCGGCGCCGTCCAGCTCCTGCACCGGCACCCCGACCAGCGGCGACGCCTGATCGAGGACTCGACGCTGATCCCCGGCGCCGTCGAGGAGTTCCTCCGGCTCACCTCGCCGGTGCAGGGGCTCGGGCGTACCACCACCCGCCCGGTGGACGTCGACGGGACCACGATCCCCGCGGACCGTCGCGTGCTCCTGCTCTACGGCTCGGCGAATCGCGACGAGCGGGTCTTCGGCGCGGACGCCGACGAACTCGACGTCGCGCGGAACCCGCGCAACATCCTCACCTTCGCGCAGGGGCCGCACCACTGCCTGGGCGCCGCGGCCGCGCGCATGCAGTCGCGCGTCGCGCTCGAGGAGCTGCTGGCCCGCATCCCGGAGTTCGCCGTCGACCTCGACGGGGTGCGCTGGGCGCCCGGCGCGTACGTGCGCCGCCCGACGACGGTGCCGATCTCCGTACGATGACCGCCATGACCCCCACGACGCCGAACAGCTGGGCCGCCGCCGCCCGGTCCGGCGCGGCGGAGCGCATCCTCGACGCCGCGGCCGCACTGTTCGCCGAGCACGGCGTCGCCGCGGTGGGCATGGACGACATCGCGCGGGCCGCGGGCTGCTCGCGCGCCACGCTCTACCGGTACTTCGCCAACCGCGAGCTGCTGCGGTCCGCGTACGTGCTCCGCGAGATGTCCCGGGCCCTCGACCACCTCGCGTCGACCGCACCGCCCTCGGGATCCGCCCCGGAGCGGCTTGTCGCCGTGATCGAATCAGCGGTCGCCTACGTGCGGGACCGGCCGGAGCTGCTCGCATGGTTCTCCTCGGAGGACTTCGCCGTGGGTCCCGTCCTCGCCGAGAACGCCGGAGCGCTCGCCGCGGCGGCGTCGCGCTCCCGCGTCGCCGCGGACCTGCCCGCGCTCGGCGATCCGCAGGTCTTCGACTGGGTCGTCCGGGTCATCGTCGGGCTCCTAGGGCACCCCGGGGCGAGCGCCGCGTACGAACACGAACTCCTCGTCCGGTTCGTCGGGCCGATCGCCGACCACGGTTAGCCGAGGCCTGGCACACTGGGCGCATGTGTCCCGCTGAGCGGAACGACGGCGCCACCGTCGACCGGATCTCCGCGCTGCTCTCCGCGTACCGTCCCGGCGACGGCGGGCTCGGGGTGTCCGAGCTGGCGCGGCGCACGGACCTGCCCAAGTCGACGGTGCACCGCCTCACGGGGCACCTCGTTGCCGCGGGCCTGCTCGAGCGGTCGGGGACCGACCTGCGGCTGGGCGTGCGCCTGTTCGAGATCGGCCAGCTCGCCACGGGCCACCGCGATCTCGTCGACGCGGCGCGACCGGTGCTCGCGGATCTGCGCTCCGCGACCCGCAACACCGTCCACCTCGCGCGCCTCGAGGGCACGGAGGTCGTCTACTTCGAGGTACTGCCCGGCCCGGACGCGCCGGACCTCCCGTCGCGTGTGGGTGGCCGCATGCCGGCGCACGCCACGGGCGTGGGCAAGGCGATCCTCGCGTTCGCCGACGATGCCGTCGTCGAGGGCGTCATCGCCACGGGCCTGCCGCGGCTGAGCACCCGCACCATCACGTCCCCCGCGATCCTGCGCCGCCAGCTGCAGCGGGTCCGCGACGAGGGCGTGGCCTACGAGCGGGAGGAGTCCGGCAACGGCACCGTCTGCGTGGCCTGCCCCATCCTCGACGCCGACGGTGCTCCCGTCGCCGCGATCTCCGTGGCGGGCTGGAGCAACCGCATGCGCCCGGAGCGCGTCGGCCCCGCCGTCCGCGCCGCCGCCCTCACCCTCTCCCGTGTCACCGCCCCCAATTGAACGATGTTTTGGAGAGCATTTCCGCAGGTCGCGTTCTCCAAAACATCGTTCAATCGGGGAGGTGGAGGGTGAGTGCCGGTTCGGTGCCGGTGAGGTCGACGACGGCGAGGCCGCGGCGGTCACCGTCGTAGACGGTGGCGGTGACGGTCCGGCCCGAGGCGAGCACCTTGCCCACTTGCAGCCCTCGCACGTGCAGCAGGTCGGCGGCCCGGCGGCGGCCCCTGCCGCCGACGCCACGGATCCCGCCGAGGAAGCCGAGGGCGGCGCGCGTCCCGAGGGTGCGGAACAGCCTGGGACCGAGGAGCGCGCCCGCGGCGAGCCCACGCGGACCGGAGAGCAGCAGCGCGGCGATCATCCCCCGCAGCTCCCAGTGCGCGTACAGCCCGGTGATCGTGGCGCCCTCGGGCCCGTCGGTCACGGTGTAGCGCAGGTGCATCGGGATGTGCAGCGTGACGCCCGTGCTCATCGTCGTGTGCACCGTGAGGTCGCGGATCATGAGGCCGGTGCCCTCGCCCGGGACGATCAGGTCGTGCTCGACGTCGAAGACGATCCGGTTGGGCGCGATGAACATGTCGTAGAACCGCGCGATCGCGGCCGGATTCGTCTGCGGCGGCGGGCCCACTGGGTCGTGCACCGCGCCTTCCGGCGCGAACAGCGCTGTCCAGGCGTCCTTGTCGTGCGCGGCGACCGCGGCGGGGGACGCCTCCACCACCCGCCGGATGTCCTCGGTGCCCGGCATTTACAGCTTCAGCGCGTGCGTCGCGGTGGCGCCGCCGTCGGCCACGAATTCTGCGCCGGTGCTGTAGCTCGCCTCGTCGGACGCGACGAAGAGCACCAGCGCCGCGATCTCGTCGGCGCTGCCCTGCCGCCCGATGGGCAGGCGCTGCTTGAGCCAATCGGTGGGCGGCTCGTTGCCGCCCAGGGCGTCGGCGACCATCGCGGTGTCGATCATGCCGGGGTGCACCGAGTTGACGCGGATACCGTACTGCCCCAGCTCCATCGCGGCCGACTTGGTCATGCCGCGGATCGCGAACTTGCTGGCGGTGTATGCGGTCAGGTACGGCATGCCGCCCAGCCCCTCCACCGACGACGTGTTGACGATCGACCCGCCGCCCGCGGCCTTCATCGGCTCGACGGCGGCGCGCATGCCGAGGAAGCAGCCGAACTGGTTGATCCGGATCACGCGCTCGTAGTCGGCGAGGGCGGTCTGCTCCAGGGCCGAGAAGAAGAGCACGCCGGCGTTGTTGACCAGCACGTCGAGGCCGCCGAAGCGCTCCTGCACCTCGGCGACCGCGGCGGCCCAGTCGTCCTCGCTCGTCACGTCGAGGTGGCGGTAGACGGCCGCGTCGCCGAGCTCGGTGGCGAGGGCCTCACCCTGCTCGTCCAGCACGTCGCCGAGCAGCACCTGCGCGCCCTCCGCGACGAACCGTCGCGCGACGGCGGCGCCCTGTCCGCGTGCGGCGCCCGTGACGAGCGCCCGCTTCCCACTGAGTCTCCCGGTCGTGCTCGTCATGATCAGCCCTCCAGCTGTGCTGCGACGAACATGCGGTCGTCGCGGTCCGCGAAGTAGTCGCCGACGGCGGCGGCGAGCCCGGCGTCGTCCCACTGGCCGCCGTCGGCGTCGAAGCGTGCCTCCAGGCTCGGCGGCGCCATCAGCGCGACCATGCCGCCGTGCACGACGAAGACCTGCCCGTTGACCTTCGCGGCTTCCGGCCCGGCAAGGAACCGCACGAAGCGCGCGACGTGGTCGACGGACAGCGGGTCGACGGCACCGTCGGGCGCGTCGCCGAAGACGCCCTCCGTCATGGCGGTCCGTGCACGCGGGCAGATGGCGTTGGCGCGGACGCCGTAGCGGCCGAGGCCGCGCGCCGTGGCGATGGTGAGCGCGGCGATGCCGGCCTTCGCGGCGGCGTAGTTGGGCTGCCCGACGGAGCCGAGCAGGAACGCCTCCGAGGACGTGTTGATCACGCGGCCGTAGACCTCTCCGCCCGACGCCTTGGCCGCGTCGCGCCAGTACGCCGACGCGTTCCGGGAGAGCAGGAAGTGCCCGCGCAGGTGCACCCGGACCACCGAGTCGAACTCCTCGTCGGTCATCGAGAAGATCATCTTGTCCCGGCAGAAGCCGGCATTGTTGACCACGATGTGCAGGCCGCCCAGACCCTCGGCGGCGGCCATCAGCGCGTCGGCCGTCTCCCGGTCGCCGGAGTCGCCGAGCACGAGCTCGGCGCGGCCCCCGTTGGACCGGATCTGCGCGACGACCTCCTCGGCCGCGGGCGAGACGTCGCCCACCACGACGGCGGCGCCGCCGCGGGCGAGCGCCAACGCCTCGGCCCGGCCCAGGCCGGCCCCCGCACCGGTCACGATCGCGACCTTGCCGTCCAGGCTCTCCGTCTCTGCCCGCGTCATGTGCCACCCTTCGATGTAGGAACCTGTTCCACCGGGGAGCGCGCGCTCCCTCCTTCAAGGAAAATACTGCCGAGACCGCGGTTTCGTTCCGCTTTTCTAGAACTTGTTCTACAGTGGCGCCATGCGGATCGACTATGCGCCGGAACAGCAGGAGCTGCGGGCCGAGCTGCGCGCGTACTTCGCCCAGCTGATGACGCCCGAGCGCCGCGAGGCCCTGCTCGGGCCGGGCGGCGAGTACGGCGACGGGGAGGTGTACAAGGAGATCACCCGCACTCTCGGCAAAGACGGCTGGCTCGCCATCGGCTGGCCCGAGGAGTTCGGCGGCCAGGCCCGGCCCATGCTCGACCAGCTCATCTTCACCGACGAGGCCGCCGTCGCCGGCGTGCCCGTCCCCTTCCTCACGGTGAACACCGTGGGCCCCGCCATCATGGCGGGCGGCACCGCGGAGCAGAAGGCCGAGTTGCTGCCGGGCATCGCCGCCGGCGAGACCCACTTCTCGATCGGCTACTCCGAGCCGGAGGCGGGCACCGACCTCGCGGCGCTGCGCACGCGCGCGGTCCGCGACGGCGACGACTTCGTCATCAACGGCCAGAAGATGTGGACCTCGCTCATCGAGTACGCGGACTACATCTGGCTCGCGGCGCGGACGGATCCCGAGGCGCAGCGCCATCGCGGCGTCTCAATCCTCGTGGTGCCCACCGATGCCGAGGGCTTCTCCTGGACGAAGGTGCACACCGTCGCCGGGCCGGGCACCTCCGCCACGTACTACCAGGACGTCCGGGTCCCGGTGACCTCGGTCGTCGGCGACCTGCACGGCGGCTGGAAGCTCATCACCAACCAGCTCAACCACGAGCGCGTGGCCCTCACGTCCGCGGCGCCCCTGCTCGACTCGGAGCGGCAGGTGCGGCACTGGGCGCAGAACACCAGGCTGGCCGACGGCTCTCGCGTGATCGACGCCGAGTGGGTGCAGACCCACCTGGCCCGCGTGTACGCCCACGCCCAGTACCTCAAGCTGCGGAACTGGAAGATCGCCTGGGCCGCCGACCACAGCGAGCTCGGCCCCGCCGACGCCTCCGCCACCAAGGTCTTCGGCACCGAGTACGCCACCGAGGGGTACCGCCTATTGATGGAGGTGCTGGGCAGCGCGGGGATCATCCGCGCCAAGTCGCCGGGCACGCTGCTGCGCGGGCGGATCGAGCGGCTGCATCGCAGTTCGCTGATCCTCACGTTCGGCGGCGGCACCAACGAGATCCAGCGCGACCTGATCGCGGGTGCCGGACTGCACCTGCCCGTGAGCCGCTGAGCGAAGGAGAGGCACCCATGGACTTCACCGTTCCCGAGGCACAGACCGACCTCGCCTCGCTCACGCGCCGGATCGCCGAGGACTGGGCTGAGAAGAATCCCAAGCCCGGCGATTCGGGCCTGTCCCGCGACTTGTGGGCCGCGCTGGCCCGGTCCGGCGTCCTCGACGCCGCGCTGCCCGCGTCGGTCGGCGGCGGCGGTCTCGGCGTCACCGCCCACGCCGCGGTGCTGGCCGAGCTCGGCCGCACCGTCGCCCCCGCCCCGTACCTGGACACCGTCCTCGTCGGCGCCGAGATCCTCGCCGAGTACGGCACGCCCGAGCAGATCGAGACGTGGCTCGTCCCGGTGCTGCGGGGCGAGGACACCGTCGCCGTCGTCTTCGGCGACGACCACACCGGCTTCACGGCGACCGTCTCCCCCGACGGGTGGCGACTCAACGGCGCCCAGACCGCGGTCTCGTCGGCGGCCTTCGCCGACACCCTGCTGATCGAGGCGACCACGCCGGAGGGGCCCGCGCTGTTCCTGCTGCCCCGGGACGCCAAGGGCATCAGCATCACCCGGCAGCACGTGGTGAACGGCTCCGACGCCGCGCTCGTGGAGGCCGCGGCCGTACCGCTCCCGCGCGGGGCCCGTCTCCTCGGCGACGGCGCCCCCGCCCGGGCCCGCCGCCTCGCGACCATCGGCTGGTGCGCCCTGCAGGCCGGCATCACCGAGCGGGCACTCGAACTGACCGCCGACTACGCCCGCACCCGGGAGCAGTTCGGCAAGCAGATCGGCAGCTTCCAGGCGGTGCGGCAGCGCCTCGCCGACGCCTACATCGACGTCGAGGCCGTCCGCCTCACCGTGCTCGAGGCGGCCTGGCGCGAGTCCGAGGGACTCGACGCGACCGCCGAGATCGCCACCGCCAAGTTCTGGGCCGCCGAGGCCGGACATCGGGTGGCGCACACCACCGTCCACGTGCACGGCGGCGTCGGCATCGACACCGATCACCCCACCCATCGCTACTTCGTGGCGGCCAAGCGCGCGGAGTTCGCGCTCGGCGGCGCGACGGCCCATCTCCGCGCCCTCGGCGCGACCCTCGCCGGAAGGAACCCCGCATGATCCGCAAGCTGTACAAGACCGCGACCACCCCGCTGTCGCCGAACGAGGCCGTCGACTACGTCGTGATCGGCTCGGGCAGCGCGGGTTCCGTCGTGGCGGGCCGGCTGGCCGACACCGGCGCCACCGTCGCGCTGCTCGAGGCCGGCAAGGCCGACAACACCCGGATGACGCAGGTGCCGGGCATGATCACGATGGTGCACACGGTGCCGCAGATGAAGTCGCGAGTGGCGTGGAAGCAGTACTCCGTGCCGCAGAAGTTCGCCAACGACCGCAAGATCCCGATGACCCGCGGCAAGATCCTCGGCGGCTCCAGCTCGATCAACGGCATGCTCTTCGTGCGCGGCAACCGCGCCAACTACGACTCGTGGGCCGCCGAGGGCGCCACCGGCTGGGACTACGAGGGCGTGCTGCCCGCGTTCAAGCGCCTCGAGAACTGGGAGGACGGCGCGAACGACCTGCGCGGCACGGGCGGTCCGATCGAGGTGACCCGCCAGCGCGACCTCACCGAGGCCACGAAGTCCTACATGGACGCCCTGTCCGGCACGCTGAACACGCCGATCATCGACGACTACAACGGCCCGTCGCAGGAGGGCGTCAGCGTCTTCCAGCAGAGCGCCGCGGGCGGCACCCGCTACAGCTCCGCGCAGGGCTACCTCCGCGAGGCCCGCCCCAACCTGCGCGTGCACGTCAACGCCCACGTCAAGCGCGTCGTCATCGAGAACGGCCGCGCCACGGGCGTCGAGGTGCTCGACGGGAACTCCGTCACCACGATCCGCGCCAACCGCGAGGTCATCGTCTCCGCCGGCGTCATCGGCACCCCGCAGATCCTCATGCTCTCGGGCGTCGGTCCCGCGGCGCACCTGCGCGAGAAGGGGATCGACGTCGCCGCCGACCTGCCCGTCGGCCAGAACCTGCACGACCACCTGTTCGTCCCGATGACCTTCCTCATGAAGGACGCGGTGAACAAGGGCACCCCCGCCTACTTCGCGAAGGGCGTGGCTGCCGAGGTCCGGAAGCCCGGAACCACGTGGATGGCGCGCACCGTCTTCGACGCGGCCGCGTTCGTGCGCACGTCCTACGCCAAGGACATCCCGGACCTGCAGATCCACTGTCTGCCGTGGAACTACCCGGTGCCCAACCAGGACGCCGACAAGCTGCACATGGTCGACCCCCGCCCGGGCCTGACCATCCTGCCCACGCTGATCTACCCGCAGAGCCGCGGCGAGCTGCGGCTGAACTCCGCGAACCCGCTGGAGCAGCCGTCGATCGATCCCGGCTACCTCAGCGACCCGCAGGACACCGAGGTCCTCATGGAGGGCATCGGCATGATCCGCGAGGTGATGCAGCACCCCGCCGTGCGCGGCAAGGTCAGCGAGGAGTTCACGCCCGGCGCCTCGCTCATGGACGAGACGGCGCTGCGCCGCGAGCTGCCGAACCGCGTGCACTCGGTGTACCACCCGGTGGGCACCTGCCGGATGGGCACCGACGAACGCGCGGTCGTCGACCCCGAGCTCAAGGTCATCGGCGTCGAGGGTCTGCGCGTCGCGGACGCCTCGATCATGCCGTCGATCACGGGCGGCAACACGAACGCACCGTCGTACATGATCGGCGAGATGTGCGCGCGGTTCCTCGGCGCCTGAGATGACGGCTCCGCTCCCCACGGTCGCCGACCTGCTCCGTGCCCGCGCCGACGATCCCGGCGCGGGCCTGCGGGCCGGCGACCGCACGTGGAGCTGGGCGGAGCACGTCGCGGCGTCCGCGGTCCGCGCGTCCGCCCTGCGGGAGCTCCTCCCCGACGGCGCGCCGCAGCACGCCGGCGTGCTCGCCGACAACGTCCCCGAGTTCTCGCTGCTGCTCGGAGCGGCGGCGCTGTCGGGCGCGGTCGTGGTGGGGCTCAACCCGACCCGCCGCGGCGACGCCCTCGCCCGGGACGTCGCGCTCGCCGACTGCGGCGTCGTCCTCGCGCAGGGCCGGCACGCCGCGCTCCTCGACGGCCTCGACCTGGGCGTCCCGGTCATCGATCTCGACGGTCCGCGGTGGGCCGCGCTCCTCGACGCCCACGCGGGCGCACCGCTGCCGACCGCCGACGTGACCGCCGACAGCCTGCTCGCCCTCGTCTTCACGTCCGGGACCAGCGGCGAGCCCAAGGCCGTGCAGGCCACCCACGGCAAGTTCACCGGCGCGGGAATGATGCTGGCGCAGCGGTTCGGGCTGGGCGGTGCCGACACCGCCTACGTCGCGATGCCGCTCTTCCATTCCAACGCGCTCCTCGCGGGCTGGGCGGTGGCCGTGGCCGCGGGCGCGACCATCGCCCTGGCCGAACGCTTCTCGGCGTCCGGCTTCCTCGCCGACGTGCGCCGGTACGGCGCCACCTACGCGAACTACGTGGGAACGCCGCTCTCCTACATCCTCGCTACCGAGGAACGCCCCGACGACGCCGACAACCCGCTGCGCGTCCTGTACGGGAACGAGGGACGCGCCGAGGACGTCGCCGCCTTCGCCCGGCGCTTCGGCTGCCACGTCCAGGACGGCTACGGCTCATCGGAGAACGGCGTCGCCATCGCCCGCACCCCGGACACCCCGCCCGACGCGCTCGGCCCGCTGCCCGACGGGGTCGCCGTCTGGAAACCCGGCACCTCGATCGAATGCCCGCGTGCCGAGACCGCTCCGGACGGGACGGTCCGCAACGCCGACGAGGCGATCGGCGAGCTGGTGAACACCGGCGGCACCGGCGGGTTCTCTGGCTACTACAACGATCCCGCCGCGGACGCCGCGCGCTCCGACGGTGGCGTCTACCGCACCGGCGATCTGGCGTACGTCGACGCGGCGGGCTACGTCCACTTCGCCGGCCGCACCGGCGACTGGATGCGGGTGGGCGGCGAGAACCTGGGCGTCGCGCCGATCGAGCGCGCGCTCCTGCGTCACCCCGCGGTCGCGGAGGCCGCGGTGTACGGACTGCCGGACCGCGTCGGCGACCAGGTGGCGGCGGCGCTCGTCCTCGCGCCCGGCGCGGACCTCGACCCGGCGGACTTCGCGGCGTTCCTGAGCGCACAGCCCGATCTCGGCCCGCGACAGTACCCGCGCCGCTGGCGCGTCGTGGACGAGCTGCCTCGGACCCCGTCCTTCAAGGTCCTCCGGCGCGCCCTCGTCGCCGACGGGATCGACGCCACCGCACCGCTACCCGGGCAGTAGGGCCCGGACCGCGTCGATCGTGTCCGCGTCCGCCGCGGATTTGTCCGGACGGTAGCGCAGCACGCGGGCGAAGCGCCGCGCGACACCACCGGGGTAGCGGCGCGAGACCTGCGCGCCGTCCAGCTCGATCTCGACGACGATCTCGGGCCGCAGGTAGACGGTGTGCTCGTCACGAGCACGCTCGTGCAGCGGGAACTCGTCGGTCTGCCACCGCAGCAGCGCGTCCGTGAGCCCCTTGAAGGTCTTGCCCACCATGACCGGAGCGCCGCCGTCCGGGTCCCGGGCACCGAGGTGCAGATTCGACAGCATCCCCGTGCGGCGGCCGTAGCCCCACTCGGCACCGAGCACCACCAGGTCCAGGGTGTGGGTCTGTTTGACCTTCTGCCACGCGCGGCCGCGGCGGCCCGCGGCGTAGGGCGAGGCGAGCGCCTTGACCATGACGCCCTCGTGTCCTGCTGCGAGGGCGGCCTCGTAGTGGGCGACGGCCTCGTCCGGGGTGGGCCGGGCCAGCGCGGGAATGCGCAGCTCCGCGGCCACCGTCCGGAGCGCGTCGAGCCGGACGGACAGCGGCTCGTCGAGCAGGTCGCGGCCGTCGAGGTGCAGGCAGTCGAAGAAGTACGGGCGCAGCACCGTCTCTCCGGACTCGGTCGACCCGAACCGGCTCATCGTCTCCTGGAAGGGCCGCGGCCGCCCCGCATCCGTGAGGGCGAGCGACTCCCCGTCGAGCACGACGGACCGGCACGGCAGTTCCCGTGCCAGTGCGACGATCTCGGGCACCGCGTCGGTGATGTCGCGGAGCGTGCGGGTGTAGACGCGGACCTCGTCGCCGAGGCGGTGCACCTGAATCCGGGCGCCGTCGAGCTTGAACTCGACGCTCACGTCGGTGCCCAGGTCGGCGAGCGCGGCGTCCACGCCCTCCGACGGCGAGGCGAGCATCGGCGAGACGCCGCGCAGCACCTCGAGGCCGAAGCCCGCGAGCTCGTCGGCGCCGCCGCGCAGGGCCGCGGCGGCGGTGTCGGGCAGCGAGCCGGAGAGCATCGCCGCGCGCCGCACCGTCTCGAGCGGGACATCGGCGGCGCGGGCGACCGCGTCGGTCACGACGCCCGCGAGGGCGCCCTGGCGCAGCTCGCCCGTGATGAGTCCGACGAGGAACCGCTGTTCCGCCGCCGTCGCCCGACCGAACAGGCCGGTGAGGGCGGCGTCCCGTCGGGCGACGGAGCCGGCGCCCGAGGTGCCGGCCAGCTCGTCGAGCGCAGCGGTCACCTCCTCGACCGTCAGCGCCGGGTCCGCCGCCGGGGCGAGCCCGTCGACGGTCCGCGCGACCGTGCGCCATCCCGCGCCCAGGCGGCCCTGCAGCAACTCCCCCGACAGCCACGCGACGACGGGCCGCACGTCCGCAGCGCCGGCGGCGCGGATCACCGCGGCCAGCGCGGCGATCTTCGCGGTGCGCGAGCGCGTGCCCGCGACCTCGGTGGACACGGCGACGGCCTCGGCGAACAGCACCCCGTCATTGTGGCGCAGACCCCTGACAAGCGCGGCGCGACCGAGCGCGACGGTCCACGTCAGCGTCACGACAGTCCCACGACAGCGGGGCGATGCATCGTGATGGCCATGACGATCACACAGATGAGGACCGGCCAGAGCCCGTCCTCCCCCACCGACCTCGCGATCGACGCCCGCGGCCTGGTCAAGCACTTCGGTGCGACCCGCGCGGTCAACGGCGTCGACCTCCAGGTGCCCACCGGCACCGTCTACGGCGTCCTCGGCCCCAACGGCGCCGGCAAGACGACCACCATCAGCATGCTCGCGACGCTGCTCAAGCCGGATGCGGGCAGCGCCCGCGTCTTCGGGCACGACGTCGTCGCCGAGTCCACCACGGTGCGCTCGCTCATCGGCGTCACCGGCCAGTACGCCTCCGTCGACGAGGACCTCACGGCGCGGCAGAACCTCGTGCTCTTCGGCCGGCTGCTCGGCAAGAGCCGCGCCGAGTCCCGGTCGCGCGCCGAGGAGCTCCTCGGCGCCTTCGGCCTGGAGGACGCGGCGAACCGCCCGCTCAAGGAGTTCTCCGGCGGCATGCGGCGGCGGCTCGACCTGGCCGCCAGCCTCATCGACACCCCGCCGCTGCTGTTCCTCGACGAGCCGACCACGGGCCTCGACCCGCGCACGCGCTCGCAGATGTGGGACACCATCCGTGAGCTCGTCGCCCAGGGCTCGACGGTGCTGCTCACCACGCAGTACCTCGACGAGGCCGACCAGCTGGCCGACCGCATCGCGGTGATCGACCACGGCCTCGTCATCGCCGACGGCACCGCCGACGAGCTCAAGGCCTCGGTCGGCTCCTCGACGCTGCAGCTCACCCCGGCCGACCGCGCCGACGCGCCGGTCGTCGCGCGCACCGTCGAGAAGATCCTCACCGAGACGGCGGCGTTCAGCCCCGAGGCGGCCCGCGTGACCGCCCCGCTGCACCGGCCCGACCTGGTGCCCGACCTGCTCATCGCGCTGCGCGAGCAGGGCGTCGCCATCGAGGAGATCACGGTCTCCAAGCCCAGCCTCGACGAGGTCTTCCTCACCCTCACCGGCCGCCCCGATGACGCGGCCGCCACCGATTCCGCCCAGGAGGCGTCATGACCACCACCCTCACCCGCGCCCCCGGCCGCACGCCGGACCGCGCGGCTCCGAACCACATCGGCCTCGCCGAGACCGTCCGGCAGTCCTTCACGATGGGCTGGCGCGGCGTGCTCAAGATCCGGCACAACCCGGAGCAGCTCTTCGACGTCGTGCTACAGCCCGTCGTCTTCACGCTGATGTTCACGTACATCTTCGGCGGCGCGATCAGCGGCGACGTGCACAGCTACCTGCCGGTCATCATCCCCGGCATCCTCGTGCAGACCGTGATCGTCGCGTCGATCGTCACGGGCACCCAGCTCCGCGAGGACATGAACAAGGGCGTCTTCGACCGGTTCCGGTCGCTGCCGATCGCCCGGATCAGTCCCCTCGCCGGCGCACTGCTCGCGGACGTCGTGCGCTACCTCATCGCCACGGTCATCACGTTCATCGTGGGCATCGCGATGGGCTGGCGCCCGGATCCGGTGGGCGTCCTCGCCTCAACCGGGCTGATCCTGTTCTGCAGCTTCGCCGTGTCGTGGATCTTCGCGCTCATGGGCTGCCTCATGCAGAAGGCCACCGCCGTGCAGGGCGTCTCGATGATGATCATGTTCCCGCTCACCTTCCTGTCCAACGCCTTCGTCCCGGTCGAGACCATGCCGGGCTGGCTGCAGGCCTTCGTGAACGTGAACCCGATCAGCCACCTGGTCTCCGCGATCCGCGAGCTGTGCAACACCGGCCACGCGGGCATCCACGTCGTGTGGAGCCTCGTCGGCGCGCTGGTGATCATCGCGATCTTCGCGCCGCTCGCCGTTCGGGCCTACATCCGCAACGCCCGCTGACGGGACCGCCCGCAGCAGCCGCCGGCACCCGCCCGCCGCGCTACGCCCTCCGGCGGAGCGCGGCGGTGGTGTCGCGGAGCAGACTCACCGCAAGCGATCGGGATAGGCCGGCGATGCGTTCGCCCTGATCGCGCCACGCCGCCTCCGGGGCGCCCTCCGGCGGAGCGGCGAGCCGTCGCATCGTCTCGAACATCACCGGATAGTCCTGGCGCGCGCCGAGCCTGCGGGCGAGCCCCACCATGATCGAGGCCTCCTCGGAGGCGGGGTCGACGGCCGCCAACTGTGCCCCGACGGCGAGGGCCATCGTCGCCGCCTGGGGCAGGTCCCAGTAGCCGGTGATCCCGAACATGGCCTCGTCGCCGGCGATCAACGCGGACACGAGCTCGCCGCCCGTCTCGGGGGCACCGCACGCCACGACACCGAGCAGCGCGATCGCGACGAGCATCTCGCCGCCGGGATCCCTGCTGCCGTTAGGGATCCGGCGCACCAGCAGCTCGCCCGCCCGCCGGTACAGGGCCGCGTCGGGGGCGCCCCGCAGCCGTGCCAGCTCGGCCGCCCCGATCATCATCGCGGCCACGACCTCGGGCCCGCCGTCGGGATCGGGGTCCGTGGGCAGCCACGCCTCCTGGAGGGTGCGTTGCAGCGCCTCCGCCTCGTCGATCCGGCCGAGCGAGCACAGGCTCGCGACGAGGTACGCCATCGCCTGCTTCGCGTCCTCGTCGGCGCCGATCGAAGCCAGCTTCTCCGTGGCCGTCCGATAGCGCCGCTCCGCCTCCTCCCACCGGGCCTGCTGGCCGAAGATGCTCGCCGTGCTCATGGCGAGCATCGCCTCCGTCCAGGCGTCGCCCGGTTCACCGATCGCGCCGATCGCGGCGGAGTCCTCCAGGGCGCCCGCCAGATCACCGCAGTTCTCCCGCAAGTTCATCCGCGCCGCCAGCGCGTGCAGGCGGACGTCGTCCGCGGGCGAGCTCACCCCGGCGAGCACGAGACGGAGGAGTCCGTACACCGAACGCTGGAGGAAGAAGGCGCTGAAGTAGTCGGCCGGCTCGAGCAGCGTCCGCTCGGGTCGGTGCAGCCGGCGGATCATGGTGCGACCGCGCGCGACGTGGCGCGACGTCGGATCCGCCCCGGGCGCGGCGCACGCCGCGAGCACCGTGCCCTGCCACAGCTCGCGATCCTCGTCGGCGAGCCCCGCGGCCAGCGCCTCGCGCGGGTCGGGCAGGGCGTGGACGATCCGAATGCCGATCTCCTGCACCTGCGCATGCAGGCTCCGCATGGACCAGAGGCCCGCGAGCAGTGGGAAGACCCGGATCACCGTCCACGCCGCGTCGCGGTCGCCGGCGACGAGCGCGTCGACGGCGCCGCGGAGCACGAACGCCAGGTTCTCGAGGTCCTCCGCAAGGCGCCCGATCACCGCATAACCACCGACGGAACGGTATTCGCGCCACATCGCGGAAGCGAGATCGGCGGCCCAGGACGCCATGGCCGAGTCCACGAAACAGCTCTCGGGCGTCCCGCCGGCGGACGTCGGCGCCTCCGTGAGCCGCTCCTCGCCGAACTCGCGGACCGTCTCGAGCATCCGGTAGCGGGTGCGGCCCGCGCTCTCGGCGACGTGCACGAGGGACTGGTTCGCGAGCGAGATCAGCGCGTCGTCGAGCGCGACCGGATCCAGCCCCGTGGTCGCGGCCGCGGCCCCGGTGTCGAAACCCGCGGGGAAGCGGCAGAGCCGGCGCAGGGCGAGCTGCGCGTCGGGTTCCAGGAGGTCCCAGCTCCATTCGATCACCGCGTGCAGCGTGCGGTGGCGGTCGGGTGCGGACCGGTCGGCGGAGCGCAGCAGGGCGAACCGCTGTTCCAGCCGGTCGGTGATCTCCTCCACGCTGAGGGTGCGCACGCGGGCGGCGGCCAGCTCGATCGCGAGCGGCAGGCCGTCGAGCCGCCGGCACAGCTCCGCGACGGCGTCCTCCGGCAGCGCCACGCCGGGACGCACGGCGCGGGCGCGCTGCACGAACAGTTCGACAGCGGCGGAACTCGCGCCGTCGGTCGCCAGGACGGGCAGCGGGTGCACCCGCTCCGCCCGGATCTGCAGGGGCGAGCGGCTCGTCGCGAGCACCGTGACCCCGGGCGCCCCGGCCACGAGGTCGGCCACCACGTCGGCGCAGGCGTCCACGACCTGCTCGCAGTTGTCCAGGACGACGAGGCAGCGGCGCCGCCCCAGCGCCTCCAGTACGCGGGCGCCCAGGTCCCGGATCACCCTGCGCGGCATGCCGTCCGCGCCGAGGTCCGACTCCGCCAGGCCGAGGCCGCGGGAGATCGCGGGCAGCACGCCCGCCGCGGATCGGACCGCCGCGAGGGGTACGTAGTAGACCGGCGTGCCGGCGTCCGCAACGGCGGCGCCGACCGCCTCGGCGATGCGGGTCTTCCCCACTCCGCCGGGCCCGAGCACGGTCACGACCCGCGCCTCGTCGACCAGGCGCACCAGGTCGGCGACCTCCGCAGCGCGCCCGATGAGCGGCGTCACCTCGGCCGGAAGTCCCACGGCCGCGGCACGAGCGGGCTTCGCCGGCGCCGGCCCCGTGCCCGCCAGCAGCTCGCAGTGCAGGCGCGTCGCCTCGTCGCCGGGCTCGGTGCCCAGCTCGGTGATCGACGTCCGCCGCAGGTCCGCGTAGGCGGCGAGGGCCTCGGCGGTCCGCCCCGATCCGGCGAGCGCCCGCATGAGCACCACCCGCGCGGGCTCGTCGAGCGGGTCGGCGGCGATGCGCCGCTGGGCGATCGCGTGCGCCGCGTCGAAATCGCCGGCGGCCAGCGCCCCGGCGGCCCGCCGCGCCTCGAGCCGGTCGAAGACGCCGGCCGCCCGCCGCGCCAGCTCGTCCGCGGGCCCACCGTCGTCGAGGTCGACTCCGGGGGCGCCGCGCCACAACCGCAGCGCGTCCGCCTCGTCGCCCGAATCGCGGAGAGCGGTCTCGGCCCGGGCGAGGTCGGTGTCCGCGTCGAGGCGGTAGCCGCCGGCCACGGCCTCGAGGACGGCGGGCCGGATGAGCGCACGGACGCGCGAGATCTGCGTGTGCAACGCGGCGTTCGGCGACTTGGGCGGCTCGTCTCCCCACACCTCGTCGACGAGACGGTCGGCACTGACCGGGCGACCGTCGGCGAGCACCAGGGCGACGAGGAGCCGCCGGGCCCGCACGCCGGGCACGGGCCGACCGCCGGCGACGACCGGTCCGAGGACGCCGATCATCGCCGCGTCGTCGGGGGCGCTGCCGTCGTGCACCCGGCCAGCGTAGTCGCGGACGGTCCGCCGGTCCGCGGTCGCGGTGGCCCGATCAGCGGATGCGCAGCTTGCGCATCCAGCGCAGGACCTGCTTCGTCTGCTGGGCGTACTGCTCGTAGCTCTGCCCCGGGCGCGGGTTGTACACCTGCTGCTTCAGGGTCGCGAGGTTGGTGGTGTCGGTGTACTTGAGCAGGCCAGCGTCGCCGTGGCGCACGCCGACGCCCGACGCCTTCCAGCCGCCCGACGGGGTGCCCTTGCTCGCGAAGGAGGCCGCGAAGCCGTCGTTGACGTTGACGTTGCCCGCCTCGAGCTGCGCGCCGATCCGCGCCGCTCGGCGCAGGTCCTTGCCCCACACGCTGGCGTTGAGGCCGTAGCGGGTGTCGTTGGCGAGGCGGATCGCCTCGTCGTCGCTCGAGTACCGGAACAGGGCGACGACGGGGCCGAAGGTCTCGGCAGAGGCGAGGTGCATGTCCGGGGTGACGCCGGTGAGGATCGTCGGCGCGTAGAAGGCGGGGCCGACGTCGGTGCGTTCCCGCCCGCCGCACAGCACGGTGGCTCCCTTGGCCCGCGCGTCCTCGACGTGTGCGGAGACGCGGCGCAGCTGGTCGGGCGAGGCCAGCGAGCCCATGTCGGGCTCGTAGTCGTAGGTGGCGCCGAGCTTGAGCGCTCCCGCGGCGGCGACGAACCGGCGGGAGAACTCGTCGTAGATCTTCTCGTGCACGTACATCCGCTCGATGTGCATGCACGCCTGGCCGGCGTTGGCGAAGACCGCGAAGATCGCCGACGGGATGGCCTCGTCGAGGTCGACGTCGTCGAGCACGATCATCGGGTTCTTGCCGCCCAGCTCGAGGCTGCAGCCGATGAGGTTGCGCCCGGCCCGCTCGCCGACGGTGACGCCGGTGGCGGACGAGCCGGTGAACATGACGAAGTCTGACTCGTCGATGAGCGCGGGGCCCACGTCCGGCCCCTGCCCACAGACCACCTGGAACAGGCCCTCCGGCGCGCCGGCGCGGCGCAGCAGCTCCACGCCGTAGAGGGCGGCCAGCGCGGTCTTGTTGTCCGGCTTGAGGACGACGCCGTTGCCGGCGATGAGGGCGGGGATCGCGTCCGAGAGCGCCATCGCGAACGGGAAGTTCCACGGCGCGATCACGCCGATGACGCCCTTGGGCCGGTGCAGCTCCACGGAGTTGCTCACCACGGGGACGGGTCCGCCGCGGCGACGCGAGCGGAGCAGCTTGGGCGCGGACTTGAGGTAGTGGCTGATCACCATCGGGACGTCGCAGGACTCCTCGAAGGCCATCCGCCGGTTCTTGCCGGTGCCGCTCTGGATGAGGTCGACGAGCAACTCGTTGTTCTCGAGGATCAGCTCGTGCAGCCGCCGGAACACGGCGAGGCGCTCCTCGAGGGAGCGCTGCGCCCACTGCCGCTGCGCCTCCCGTGCGGTGGCGAAGGCCGCGACCACGTCGCTCGGGGTGGACTGCGGGAGCGCGCCGATGGCCGCGCCCGTGAACACCTCGCTCATGGTGAACGGTTCGCGACTGCCGTCGGCCACCACCAGCGCGGTGAGGCGCTCGATCAGCTCGTCGGTGATGCGCGCGGGCAGGGTGCTGTCGATCTGCGTGGGCGAAGCCATACCGAACTGTAACCCAAACCCTAGAACTTGTTCTAGATTTGAGGAATGGTCAACGATCTCAATCTGGGCATCAACCTCGGCTACTGGACCCGTGGGCCGGAGGACCACACCGCGGCCGTGGTCGCCGCCGACGAGCTCGGCTACGACTACGCCTTCACCGCCGAGGCCTACGGCTCCGACGCCTTCTCGACGCTCGCCTGGTACGGATCGCGCACGAAGCGGATCAAGCTCGGCACCGCCGTCGCGCAGATCCCCGCGCGCACGCCCACCGCGACCGCCATGCACGCCCTGACGATCGACGGCCTGTCCGGCGGCCGCATGGTTCTCGGCCTCGGCGCCTCGGGGCCGCAGGTCGCCGAGGGCTGGTACGGGAACCCGTTCCCCAAGCCGCTCGCCCGCACCCGCGAGTACGTCGACATCGTGCGCCAGGTGATCGCCCGCGAGGAGCCCGTGACCAGCGCGGGCCCGCACTACCCGCTGCCGCTGCCGGGCGGCACCGGACTGGGCAAGCCACTCAAGTCCATCGCCCTGCCCGTGCGGCCGCGGATCCCGATCTTCCTCGGCGCGGAGGGACCGAAGAACGTCGCGCTGTCGACCGAGATCGCCGACGGCTGGCTGCCGCTGTTCGTCGATCCGCAGCAGGTCGAGTCGGTCTTCGGCGAGTCCCTGGCCGGTCGCTCCGCGGACTTCGAGATCGCCGCGACCGTCTCGGTGATCGTCTCCGACGACCTCGACGCCGCGCTCACCCAGGCGAAGGTCCCGCTCGCCTTCTACATCGGCGGCATGGGCCACAAGTCGACGAACTTCCATCTCGACCTCATCGGGCGGCTCGGTTTCGCCGACGCCGCGGTCGCGGTGCAGGAGAAGTTCCTCGCGGGCGACCGCGCGGGCGCCATCGCCGCCGTCCCCGACGAGCTCGCCGATTCCATCGCCCTGCTCGGGCCGATCGACCGGATCGCCGAGCGCCTCGCACTCTGGCGGGACTCCCCCGTGACGACGGTGCTGTTCAGCGGCGTGCGCGACGAGCCCACGCTGCGCGCGCTGGCCGAGGCGGCCCGGGGCTGAGCGTCAGCGCCGGCCGAAGGTGAAGGCGAGGTCCCACGGATCGGCGTCCCAGCGGCTGATCGCCTCGATCATCACGGTCGGGGCGGTCGACACGGTCTCGGGATTCGACGGTGCGCTGATGGTGGCGGTCCGGTCCCAGTCGTCGATGTAGGGCGCCCAGAGGTCGGAGTCCCGCGGCGGCGGCGCCGTCTCGACGACGGTGACGAAGACGCCGGGCTCGGCGCCCGCCGGGAGCACCGCGAAGAGGCAGAAGGGCTCGCGCTTCGCGTCGCGCGCGCCCCGTTCCACCACGAGGTACTCGTCGGTGGCGGCGCAGTGCTCGACCGCCCGGGTCAGCACCTCACGGAAGTCCTCGAAGGTCGAGCGGGAGGGCCGCTTCTCCGGCGCGAGGGCGATGGACTGCGCCTCCATCGTGAGGCTCCCGTCGATCGCCCGGAGCGGGACGCGGGGCCGCACGAGGAGCGCACCATCGGCCTCGGACAGCCGCGCCGCCTCGCGGTACCGACCCTCCTTCCGGGAGACGCGGCCGACACGGCCCGTCGCCTGGACCTCGCGGAGCCAGGCGTCGTCGGGCACCGCCCAGAGGCGGGAGGCACCGTCGTCCGACCAGGTCCGGACGAGGCCCCCGACGCAGGGGCTGATCTCGACGAACCCCTCGGAATCCTCCGACTGCGCATGCGATCCGGGCATCGTCCGCCCCTACAGGTACGCCGCGGTGCTTCCGCCGACCGGCAGCTCGGGCATGCCGAGCTTGCGGTGGTCCCAGGAGCGCACGCGGCCTCCGCGCAGGCGCACGGCGACGCGCTTCTTCATCATCTCGTCGATCGCGGGCCTGAGCTCCTCGGAGTACGGACCGAAGTAGCGCTCGTAGACCTGCTCGCAGACCGCGCGCACCGTCGCCTCGTCCTCGACGATCTCGGCGGTGCCCTCGATGGTGACGCCGCGCAACTGGTCGTACGACTGCCCGGCCTCGATCGACGCGCTCATGAGCGGATTACGGCGCAGGTTCACGACCTTCTGCGACTTGGCCTTCGTCTCGATCCACAGGTCGCCGTCGATCACGGCGTACCACATGGCGACGAGGTGCGGCGCCCCGCTCGCGCCCAGGGTGGCGATGGTGGCGGTCCGGCTGCGCTCGAGGAAGTCCCCGATCTCCGCCTCGGTCATCTGGATCGTGCCGCGCTGATTCGTTCCCATGAGGTCAGCGTGCCAGGTTCAGGCGGTCGACGGCATCCTCGAACTCGCCGACCAGCTCGGCCATGATCTCGGCGACGGGCCGCACCGCGTTCATCCGGCCCACGATCTGGCCGACCGGCATCGCGACGACCGAGGGGTCGCCCGAGGCGTGGATCCGGCTGTGCGCCTCCCCCACCAGCAGGTTCTGCAGGGGCATGGGCAGGGCCGACGGTGCGCCGGGCTGCTCCCAAGCCTCCGTCCACCGGGTCTTGAGCAGGCGAGCGGGCTTGCCGGAGAAGATCCGCGTGCGCACGGTGTCGGCGCTCGTCGCGGCGACCAGGGCGTCCTGCATGGTCTGCGATTTCGTGTGCGTCTCGAGGTACTCGGTGGTGGTGAGCCAGTAGGAGCCCATCCACACCCCCTCGGCGCCGAGGGTCAGGGCCGCGGCGATCTGCCGGCCGGAGCCGATGCCACCCGCGGCGACGACCGTCCCGTCGTCGCCCACCTCGTCGACGATCTCGGGGAGCAGCACCATGGAGCCGATCTCGCCGGTGTGGCCGCCCGCCTCGTAGCCCTGCGCGATGACGATGTCGACGCCGTTGTCGACGTGGGCGCGGGCGTGCTTGGCGCGGCCGGCGAGCGCGGCGACCTTGACGCCGTGCTCGTGCGCTGCGTCGATGACGTCCTTCGGCGGCGAGCCGAGGGCGTTGGCGATCAACGCGATCCGATGCTTGAGTGCGACGTCGACGTGCGAGCGGGCCACCGAGTGCAGCCAGCCGAGCACGCCCGCGCCGGCGGCACCGTCGGGCAGCTCGGGCACGCCGAGCTCGCGGAGGGTCCGCTCGACGAAGGCCCGATGCTCCGCGGGGATGAGCTCGGTGAGGTCGCCAGCGCTGCCCTCGGTGGGCACCTTGTTGGGCATGACGATGTCCACGCCGTAGGGCCGGCCGTCGGTGTTGGCGTCCATCCAGTCGAGGACGGCGTCGAGCTCCGCGGGATCGTTGAACCGGACGCAGCCGAGGACGCCGAGGCCGCCGGCCCGGGAGACGGCCGCGGCCACGTGCTCCGACGGGGTGAAGGCGATGACCGGGTACTGGATGCCCAGGTCCTCGCACAGGGGTGTGCGCATGAATCCTCCTGAAGACTTCTTTCCTCCAAACTAGAACCTGTTACTGTCCGGGGAGGCGGATTCCCGCAATTGCCGATCCTCGTCTCGGCGAGGGTCCTCGACCCAGGAGCCTCAGTCATGACAGACGCCCCGCACGCCCTCGTCGAGCAGCGCGGCCACACGCTGCTCATCACCATGAACCGGCCCGAGCGCAAGAACGCGCTCACCGGCGAGATGCTGCAGATCCTCAGCGACGCCTGGGACCGCATCGACGCCGACCCCGAGATCCGCAGCGCCGTGCTCACCGGCGCGGGCGGCGCCTTCTGCGCCGGCGCGGACCTGAAGAACATGGCGAAGTCGAACCCCGGCGAGGCGATGAAGGAGGGCAGCGCCTTCGATCCGGCCCGGATCCCCGGCCTGATCAAGGGCCGCCGCCCGGGCAAGCCGCTCATCGCCGCGGTCGAGGGCGCCGCCATCGCCGGCGGCACGGAGATCCTGCAGGGCACCGACATCCGCGTCGCGGGCGAGAGCGCGAAGTTCGGCGTCTCCGAGGCGAAGTGGAGCCTCTACCCCATGGGCGGCTCCGCCGTCCGGCTGCCGCGCCAGATCCCGTACACGGTGGCGGCGGACCTGCTGCTCACCGGCCGGCACATCACCGCGGCGGAGGCCAAGGAGTACGGGCTGATCGGCCACGTCGTGCCCGACGGCGGCGCGCTGGACAAGGCGCTGGAGCTGGCCGAGCTGATCAACGCGAACGGCCCACTGGCCGTGCAGGCGATGCTGCGCACCATGCGCGCCACCGAGGGCATGCACGAGGAGGAGGCCTTCAAGGTCGACGCGAAGGAGGGCCTGCCCGTCTTCCTCTCCCGCGACGCCAAAGAGGGCCCGCGCGCCTTCGCCGAGAAGCGCACCCCGGTCTTCGAAGGCCGCTGACCCTGCAATTGAACGACGTTCTGGAGAATCCGACCTGCGGGTTTGCTCTCCGGAACGTCGTTCAATTCAGGCAGTCAGGCGTACTGGGCGCGGAGGGCCTTCTTGTCCGGCTTGCCGAGCGGGCTGACGGGGATGGACTCGACGAGGTCGACGGTCTTGGGTGTGTAGACGGCGCCCTTGCGGTCGCGGACCAGGTCGCGGAGCTCCTCGACGTCGACGGTCGCGCCGGCGCGAGGCACCACCACGGCCTTCACGGCCTCGCCCCACTTCTCGTCGGGCACGCCGATCACCGCGACGGACGCGACGGACGGGTGCGTCGAGATGACGTCCTCGACCTCGCGCGGGAAGACGTTGAAGCCGCCGGTGACCACCATGTCCTTCTTCCGATCGACGATGTAGAGGTAGCCCTCGTCGTCGAACCGGCCCACGTCGCCGGTGTGCAGCCAGCCGTGCTCGGTGGCCTCGGCGGTCTGCTCCGGCTTGTTCAGATAACCCTGCATCACCAGCGGCCCGCGCACGCAGATCTCCCCCGGCGCACCGGGTTCGACAGGGCGCCCGGCATCGTCGAGTAGGGCGACGTTCACCCACGGGACGGGCTTGCCGCAGCTCGCCAATCGCTCCGGCTTCGACGGGTCGTGGTCGCCGCGGCGCAGCACGGAGATGGTCATGGGGCACTCGGCCTGGCCGTAGAACTGGAAGAACACGGGCCCGATGCGCTCGATCGCCTCCGTCAGCCGGGTGGGCGAGATCGCGGACGCGCCGTAGAAGACGGTCTCCAGGCTGGAGAGGTCGTAGTCGTCGAACTTCGGGTGATCGAGCAGCGCGTAGATCATGGTGGGCACCAGCATCGTCGCGGTGATCCGGTACTTCTCGATCGCCGCGAGCACGGCCTCGGGCTCGAACCGGGGCAGCACGACCATCGACCCGCCGGTCATCGACGTCGGGTTCCAGAAGGCGCCACCGGCGTGGCTGAGCGGCGCGCACACGAGGAACCGGATCTCCTCCGGCCATTCCCATTCCGTGCGCTGGATGCGCAGCAGCGCCGCGCCGCCGGAGTAGCTGAGCATGACGCCCTTGCTCTTGCCGGTGGTGCCGCCGGTGTACGCGAGGCTCGCGGTCGACGACGGGTCGGCGGTGTGCGCGGCGAGCGGTCCGGGCTCGAAGCCGGCCGCGACGGCGGTGAGGTCGACGCCCGCGTCCGTGGGCCCGAGGGAGAGCAGTGTCTTCAGTCCCGGCACCCGATCCCGCAGGTCCGCGGCGCGCTGCTCGTACAGGCGCGGGTCGTAGACGAGGGTCTCGATCCCCGCATCCTCCATGACGTAGACGTGATCGTCGAGCGAGCCCATCGGGTGCAGCGCGGCGAAGCGGACGCCGGTGATCAGGTTGGTGGACTGGGCGATCAGCACCTCGTGCCGATTGCCCGAGAGCATCGCGACGGGGCTGCCCACGCCGAGCCCGACGGAGGCGTACGCCTGCGCGTAGCGACTGACCTCGTCGCGCACCTGCGCGTAGGTCAGCACGGAGTCACCGTCGGCTCCGGTGACGTGGACGGCGACGCGGTCGGGAAAGGCGGCGAGGGAGCCGAGCAGGATGTCGCCGGCCAGCGGCTCGCGGTGCAGATCGTCCATGGAACACCTCGTGGATCGTTGCGGGAATACCGGCGCGGAACGCGGTAGGAACTTTTTCCACGGTAAGGGCTGATCGCCGTTTCCGGGATACCCTTGCGCCAAAAAGTTAGAACATGTTTCACTCGTGAGGTGACCGCAGAAACGCAGACCCTCTCGGCGCCGATGCACCTGTCCTTCGACTACACCCGGTCGCTCGGACCGGTCCTGGGCGCGTTCATGACGAACCTCCGCGAGCGCCGCATCGTCGGCACCCGCGACGCGGCCGGGCGGGTGCACGTGCCCCCGCTGGAGTTCGATCCCGACACCACGGCCGCCCTCAGCGAGATCGTTCCGGTCTCGGACACCGGCACGGTGACCAGCTGGAGCTGGAACGCGCACCCCGTCGACGGGCAGCCCTTCGACCGGCCCTTCGCCTACGCCCTCATCAAGCTCGACGGTGCCGACACCTCCCTCCTGCACGCCGTCGACGTCGAGGGCCCCGAGGACATCTCGACCGGCATGCGGGTGCACGCCCGCTGGGCCGCCGAGACGACCGGCGCGATCGGCGACATCACGCACTTCGTCCCCGGCGAAGGCGACGGCGTCCCTGCGGTCGCCGCACCGGCGGGCGACCCGATCGAGGTCCTCGTCACCCCGGTCGCGCTGCGGCTCGAGCACTCCGCCTCCGTGCCGGAGACCCGCTACCTGCAGGCCCTGGCCGAGGGACGGCTGCTGGGCCAGCGGTGCGGGACGTGCGGCAACGTTTACGTCCCGCCGCGCAATGCCTGCCCGATCGACGGCATCCCCACGACCGAGGAGGTCGATCTGCCGGACACCGGCGTGGTCACCACCTTCTGCGTGGTCAACGTGCCCTTCCAGGGGCAGCGGATCAAGCCCCCGTACGTCGCCGCCTACGTGCTGATCGACGGCGCCGACATCCCGTTCCTCCACCTCGTGCTCGGCTGCGACCCGTCCGAGGTGCGGATGGGCATGCGGGTGCGGGCCGTGTGGAAGCCGCGCGAGGAATGGACCGAGAGTCCCGGCAACATCTCGCATTTCGAACCGACCGGTGAGCCGGACGCCCCCTACTCCAGTTACGAGAAGCACCTGTGAGCACACGCACCTGCACCGATCCGGACGGCTCCGTCGCCGTCGTCGGCTACGCCGCCACCCCGTGGCTGCGCGCCGCCGAGACCACCACCAACGGCGTGGAGATGCTGATCCCGCTGTTCGCCGACGTCTTCGCCCAGACGGGCCTCACCAAGTCCGACATCGGATTCTGGTGCTCCGGTTCGTCGGACTACCTGGCGGGACGGGCCTTCTCGTTCATCGCCGCGATCGACTCCATCGGCGCCGTGCCGCCGATCAACGAGTCGCACGTGGAGATGGACGCCGCGTGGGCGCTGTACGAAGCCTGGGTGAAGATCCGCACCGGCGAGATCGACACCGCACTCGTGTACGGCTTCGGCAAGTCCTCCGCCGGCGTGCTGCGCCGCACGCTGACCATGCAGCTCGACCCGTACATCGTCGCGCCGCTGTGGCCCGATTCGGTGTCGGTCGCCGCGCTGCAGGCCCGCGCGGGCATCGACTCCGGCGCGTGGACCGAGGCCGACATGGCCGCGGTCGCCGCGCGCAGCCTCACCGACGCGACGGCGAACCCGGCGGCGCAGGTGTCGCGCACCGTCGACGCGGAGACGCTCCTGGGCGAGCCGCTGTGGGCGGATCCCCTGCGCCGGCACGACATCGCGCCCGTCACCGACGGTGCCGCCGTCGCGATCCTCGCCTCCGCCGAGCGCGCCCGCGAGATCCGGGAGAACCCCGCGTTCATCACCGGCCTCGAGCACCGGATCGACTCACCCGCACTGGGCTCGCGCGACCTCACCCTGTCACCGTCGACCACCGCCGCGGCCCGCGCCGCCGGAGCGGACGGCGTGCAGCTCGCCGAGCTCCACGCGCCCTTCACCCACCAGGAACTGATCCTGCGCACCGCGATCGGCCTCGGCGACGACGTACGGATCAACCCGTCCGGCGGTGCGCTCGTGGGGAATCCCATGTTCTCCGCGGGTCTCGCCCGGATCGGCGAGGCCGCCCGCGCCGTGTGGAACGGCGACGCGGAACGCGTCCTCGCCCACGCCACCGGCGGACACGCCCTGCAGCAGAACCTGATCGCCGTGATGGAGGCCAAGTGATGGGCAAGCCCACCGCAGTACTCGGGACGGGCCAGACCCGCCACCGCGCCAAGCGCACCGACGTCTCGATGGCCGGCATGATCCGCGAGGCCGTCGACGCCGCGCTGCTCGATTCCGGCGCCACGATGGCCGACATCGACGCCATCGTGATCGGCAAGGCGCCCGACATGTTCGAGGGCGTCATGATGCCCGAGCTGTTCCTCGCCGACGCGCTGGGTGCTGTCGGCAAGCCGCTGCTGCGCGTGCACACCGCGGGCTCGGTCGGCGGGTCCACCGCCGCCGTCGCCGCCGCCCTGATCAAGTCGGGCGTGCACAAGCGGGTGCTCACGGTGGCGTGGGAGAAGCAGTCGGAGTCGAACGCCATGTGGGCGCTGTCGATCCCGGTCCCGTTCACGGTGCCCGTCGGCGCCGGCGCCGGCGGCTACTTCGCACCGCACGTCCGCTCCTACATCCGGCGCTCCGGCGCGCCGGACCACGTCGGCGCGATGGTGGCGGTCAAGGACCGCCGCAACGGCGCCCGTAACCCGCTGGCGCACCTGCACCAGCCCGACATCACCCTCGAATCGGTGCAGGCGTCCCAGATGCTGTGGGACCCCATCCGCTTCGACGAGACCTGCCCGTCGTCCGACGGCGCCTGCGCCATCGTGCTCGGCGACGAGGAGGCCGCCGCGGCATCGGAGGCGGCCACCGGCAACCGCGTCGGTTGGGTGCTCGCGACCGCGATGCGCACCGAGCCGCTGGCCTACGCGGGCCGCGAGCACGTCAGCCCCCGCGCGGGTCAGGACGCCGCGGCCGCGCTGTGGCGCGACGCCGGCATCACCGACCCGCTGCGGGAAGTGGATGCCGCCGAGATCTACGTGCCCTTCTCCTGGTTCGAGCCGATGTGGCTGGAGAACCTGGGGTTCGTCCCCGAGGGGCAGGGCTGGAAGCTCACGGAATCCGGGGGCACCGAGATCGGCGGGGAACTGCCCGTGAATCCGTCCGGCGGCGTGCTCTCCTCCAACCCGATCGGCGCGTCCGGCATGATCCGGTTCGCCGAGGCCGCGAAGCAGGTCATGGGGCGGGCCGGGGACTACCAGGTCGACGGTGCCCGCAAGGCACTCGGGCACGCCTACGGCGGCGGTTCGCAGTACTTCTCCATGTGGCTGGTGGGCGCGGACAAGCCGAGCTAGCAACGCCCGGCCACTGCGTCTACATCGAGCACGAACACCACCGTGTTCCCGACGAACCTGCCCACCGTGCCGCGGTCCAGGGATGCGACGAAACTGCGCGCTCCATCGTTGTCCTCCTGCACCGTCGCTCGGAATGAACGGATCCCGGCTTCGCCCGCGAGGACTGCCAGGCGCGCCATCAGGTCACGTCCCAGACCTCCGCGTTGTCGGTCATCGGCGACGATGATCGCCACCTCCGCGGTGTCGCTCGACGGATCTCCACAGGCGTCCCGGGCGAAGCGGGCCACCGCGGCGAGACCTCGGTCGTCGACCGCCACCAGCGCCTCCCGGCAACCGGGTTCCAGGTTCAGCAGCAGGTCCAGCGTGGGAGCGGTCAACAGCTTCATCGGACCGTGGAACCGCGTCCGCGCCGTCTCAGCCGACACCCGGTCCGGGAAGGCCGCCAACGGTGCACGGTCCTCGGGGAGAAGCCGGCGGATGGACGTCGTCATGCCCTGAGTACATCCCATCGGCGCGGCCGTCGACGGGATAACGCGCGACTCCTCCCCTGGGGTCACCCCAGCGTTGATCTGAACATCACACCTCCCACGATCGCCGCGGCCACGACGGCCGCGGCGAATCCGGCCGGCCCCGCGATCCCGCCGAGGCGGTCGAGGGCGGCGCCCGCGCCGATGGGGCCCGCCACCGCGCCCACGTTGAGCGCGGCGGTGGCGTACGAACCTGCCATCGTGGGTGCAGTCTCCGAAGCGGACCCGATCGAGAGAGCGATCAGCGTCCCGCCGACGGCGAATGCGAGGAGGCCCGACAGGGGCACGATCGCCAGCAGGAGGAGCGGGTCCCGTCCGCCGGAAGCGAGCATCACCCACACGCCCACCAGGAGCGGCGCTCCCGCGGCGAGGAGGGCTCGCGGTCGGGCGTCGGCGACGCGGCCGACGAGCGCGACGCCGGCGCACGCACCCGCCCCGAAGAGCATCAGCACCAGCGGGATCCACGCCGCCGACAGCACTTCCGCCACCGGGACCGCGAGGTAGGTCAGGACGCCGAAGGTGCCCGCGTTCACCAGCGCGGTGAGTATGAGCACGGCCGCCGTCCGACCGTCCCACAGCGCGGCGAGTTCCGTTCGGAGTGAGCGGCGCCTGCTGTCGACGGGATCGAGGGGAGCCGCGCCGAGGATCGCGAGGAAGGGCGGCACGCACACCATCGCGACCGCCCAGAACAGGGCGCGCCATCCCGCGGCGGCGCCCACGACGGCGCCTGCCGGAACGCCCGCGACCATGGCGACGGTGGTCCCCGCGAGCAGCATCGACAGCGCCCGCGCCCGACGGTCGGGGCCGACCGCCGCGGCCGCCACGGTGAACGCGACGGCGAGGAAGCCCGCATTGGCGAAGGCGGCCACCACGCGGGTCCCGACCAGCACCGGAAGGGAGACGGTCAACGCGCCGACGACGTGCGCCGCCGCGAACAGTGCGAGGAAGCCGAGCAGGGCCGAGCGGGGCGCCCACCGTCGGGCGAGGGCTGCGGTGACCGGGGCACCGACGACCATCCCGACCGCGAACGCGGAGACGAGGCTTCCCGCGGCGGACGGGGCGACGGCGAGGTCGTCGGCGAGGGCCAGCAGCACGCCGGCGAGCATGAATTCGGAGGTGCCCATCGCGAAGACGGCGAGGGCGAGGAACAGGACGAGTCGAGGCACGGAGCACTCCTGGGACGACGGGAAACGTGGGATCGTCTCCGGTCGCCGCGGCCGACTCGGGCCCGCGGATCAGCGCATGACGGCGCGGTTCTGCACGGGGTCGGCGGCGGGACCGGCGACCCCTTCCTCATGCGATTCCGGCGTGCTCACCCGACCACGCTAACGCCACTACCGTCCCGGGGCCACCGGGTTTCCGGACCGCACCACGACGAGGCCCCCGGGAGAATCCCGGGGGCCTCGTCAGTGAGTTCCGTGCCTACTCGTAGGCGACCTTCCAGTGCTTGATGCCGTTGAGCCAGCCCGACCGCAGGCGCTGCGGGGGCTCCAGCTCACGCAGGTTCGGCATGACGTCCGCGATGGCCTTGAACATCAGGTCCATCTCGAGGCGGGCGAGGTTCGCGCCCACGCAGTGGTGGGTGCCCGAGCCGCCGAAGCCGACGTGTGGGTTCGGGTCGCGCAGGATGTTGAAGGTGTAGGGATCCTCGAAGGCGTCCTCGTCGAAGTTGGCCGAGGCGTAGAACAGCGCGACACGCTGGCCCTTCTTGATCGTCTGCTCGCCGAGCTGGACGTCCTCGAGCGCGGTCCGCTGGAACACTGAGACGGGCGTCGCCCAGCGCACGATCTCGTCGGGCGCGGTGCGCGGCCGCTGCTCCTTGTAGATCTCCCATTGGTCGGGGTAGTCGACGAACGCCTTCATGCCGTGGCTGATGGCGTTGCGGGTGGTCTCGTTGCCGGCGACCGCGAGCAGCAGCACGAAGAACGCGAACTCGTCACTGCCGAGCCCGTCGCCGTCGATGTCCGCCTGCACCAGGGTGGTCACGATGTCGTCCATCGGACACTTGCGGCGCTCCTCGGCGAGGTTCCACGAGTAGCCGGTGAACTCGGTCATGGCGGTGAGGTAGTCGCCCTCGAACTCGGGGTCGTCGTAGGCCATCATCGAGTTGGACCAGTCGAAGAGCTTCTTGCGGTCCTCCTGCGGCACGCCCAGCAGCTCGGCGATCGCCTGCAGGGGGAGCTCCGAGGCCACCTGCTCGACGAAGTCGCCGCCGCCGGCCTTACGCGCCTCGTGCACGATCTGCTCGGCCCGCTCCGCCAGCGCGTCGTGCAGGGACTGCACCGCCTTCGGCGTGAATCCGCGCGAGATGATGCGCCGCGTCTTGGTGTGCTGCGGCGGGTCCATGTTGAGCAGCAGCATCCGCTGCATGTCGATCTGCTCGCGCTCGATCTCCGGTCCGAATCGGACGATCGCGCCGTTCTCCCAGTTCGAGTACTGCTTCGGGTTCCGCGAGATGGCCTTGATGTCCTCCAGCTTGGACACCACCCAGAAGCCACCGTCATCGAACCCGGTGGTCCCGGGCGGGATGTCCTGCCACCACACCGGCGCCGAACGCCGCAGCTCGGCGAACTCGGCCTCGGGCCGCCGCTCCGACCACAGGTCGGGGCTGGTGAAATCGAACCCCGCGGGGAAGTGCACGCTCACGCCGCCTCCTCAAGCGTCTCCACCCGGTCTCTGGCCAGGCGTATCTGAAACATGTTCTACTCATTGAAGCACAGACGCTCCGCTCGTGAGCTAGATTGCGAAGGACGCTGGTTGCACAGCAGTTACACAGGGACGAACCCGTTGCAGCGCCACCACAGGAGGCTCGACAGAGCCGGAGATCGGCGCAACAATCGAGAACGTGCTCTACCCGCTCGGGTCGAGCCGAGAATGTGAGGAACGATCGATATGGGCATCCCCGTCATCGTCGACGCCGTCCGCAGCCCCATCGGCAAGCGGGGTGGCTGGCTGAGCGGACTGCACCCCGCCGAACTCCTCGGCGGCACCGTCACCGCCCTCCTCGAGCACGCCGGCGTCGATCCGGCACAGGTCGAGCAGATCATCGGCGGCAACGTCACCCAGGCCGGCGAGCAGGCCGGCAACATCACACGCACGGCCTGGCTCAACGCCGGCCTGCCCGAGCTGACCGGCGCCACCACGATCGACGCGCAGTGCGGCTCCGCGCAGCAGGCCACCGGCCTGATCGCGGGCCTCATCGCGACCGACGCGATCGAGGTCGGCGTCTCGTGCGGCGTCGAATCCATGAGCCGCATCCCGCTGGGCGCGAACCGGCCGGAGGGCCTCGGCACCTCCCGGCCCCCGTCGTGGACCGTCGACATGCCCAACCAGTTCCTCGCCGCAGAGCGGATCGCCGAGCGCCGCGGCCTCACCCGCGAGGACATCGACGCCTTCGGCCTCGCCTCCCAGCGCAAGGCCCTGCAGGCCTGGCAGGAGGGTCGGTTCGACCGCGAGGTCGTCTCGCTCAAGGCGCCCGCCATGGCCGACGGTGCGCCCACCGGCGAGACGATCGAGGTCTCCCGCGACCAGGGCCCGCGCGAGAGCACCGCGGAGGGGCTCGCCAAGCTCAAGCCCATGCTCGACGGGGGCCGGCACACCGCGGGAACCTCCTCCCAGGTGTCCGACGGTGCCGCCGCTGTCCTGCTCATGGACTCCGACCGCGCCGCCGCGCTCGGCCTGAAGCCGCGCGCCCGGATCGTCTCGCAGGCCCTCGTCGGCGGAGAGCCGTACTACCACCTCGACGGCCCGATCCGCGCCACCGAGCGCGTGCTCGAGCGCTCCGGCCGCTCGCTGAGCGACATCGACCTGTTCGAGGTCAACGAGGCCTTCGCCTCCGTCGTGCTGTCCTGGCAGCAGGTGATCGGCCCCGACCCGGACAAGGTCAACGTCAACGGCGGCGCCATCGCGCTCGGTCATCCGGTCGGCTCCACCGGCGCGCGGCTCATCACCACCGCTCTGCACGAGCTGGAGCGTCGCGACGCGTCGACCGCTCTCATCGCGATGTGCTGCGGCGGCGCGATGGCGACCGGCACCATCATCGAGCGGATCTGAGCCGATGCGCGTAGCAGTCACCGGCGCGGCCGGATTCGTGGGCGGAAACCTCCTGCAGCAGCTCGTCGAGCAGGGGCACGAGGTGGTCGCGATCGACCGCACCAGCTCGCCGCACGCCCCGGATGGTGTGCGCTGGGTGCAGGCCAGCGTGCTCGAGCCCGCGGAGATGCGTGCGGCGTTCGAGGGCGTGGAGGTGGTCTACCACCTGGTCGCCATGATCACCCTGCGGATGCAGGACGAGGCCGCGTGGCGACTGAACACGGAGGGCGTGCGCGTGGTCGCGCGCGCGGCGCTGGACGCGGGCGTGCGGAAAATGGTGCACCTCAGCTCCATCCACGCCTTCGATCAGGACCTCGTCGACGTCATCGACGAGACCGCGCCGCGCTCCGAGCGACCCGAGATCCCCGTCTACGACCGGTCCAAGTGGGCGGGCGAGCAGGAGCTCCGCAAGGTCATCGACGACGGCCTCGACGCCACCATCTGCAACCCCACGGGCGTGTGGGGCCCGGCCGATCACGGCGCGGCCCTCTCCCGGCTGAATCGGCTCGCGCACACCGCGGCCCGCGGCCGGATGCCCGCCTTCGTATCCAAGGCCGGCTTCGACCTGGTCGACGTGCGCGACGTCGCGACGGGCGTCATGCTCGCGGCGGAGAAGGGGCGCACGGGCGAGAACTACCTCCTCGGTGGGGAATTCGCGCCGATCATCGACGCCATGCGGCTCTCGGCGCAGGCCGCAGGGAAGTCGGGACCGCGGGTGGCGGTGCCGATCGGGGCGCTCGCCGCGATCATGCCCGTGCTCGAGCCGATCAACACCCGGCTCGGGTCGGACGTGCTCTCGAAGGCGGCCCTCGGGCCACTCTTCGCCTCTCCGCTGGTCGATATCAGTAAGGCCCGCAACGAGCTCGGCTACGCCCCGCGGTCGATGGCGACCACCGCCACCGAGCTGGTGCGCTTCTTCGCGGAGTCCGGCCGCCTCGGCGCCCGGGCCTGAGCCCCCACAGACTCGGCACCTCCCCTCGCCGAGACGCGGCCGGCCGCACGGAGATCCCCTCCCCGTGCGGCCGGCATCGTCGTCTCGGGGTCAGGCCCCGTACACGGGCTCCGGCTCCGGCCCCTCGGCGATCAGTTCGCGCACGACGGTACCCAGCTCCGACGGCACCCAGCGGGCGCCCTTGTCGCGCTGCGGGCCGTGCCGCCAGGCCTGCGCGACGGACACCTTGCCGCCCTCGACCTCGAACACCCGGCCCGTGACATCGGCGGACTCGACGCTGCCGAGCCACACCACCAGCGGCGAGATGTTCTCGGGCGCCATCGCGTCGAAACCGCCCTCGGGCGCGGCCATGTCGTCGGCGAAGGTCACCTCGGTCATGCGGGTGCGCGCGGCGGGCGCGATCGCGTTGACGGTGATGCCGTAGCGCCCCATCTCAGCGGCGGCCTGGATCGTCATCTCGGCGATGCCCGCCTTGGCGGCGGCGTAATTGCCCTGGCCCACGCTGCCGAGCAGGCCGGCGCCGGAGCTGGTGTTGATGACTCGGGCATCGGGCTGCCGCCCCGCCTTGGACTCGTCGCGCCAATAGCCCGCCGCGTGGCGCAGCATGGCGAAGTGCCCCTTGAGGTGCACCCGGGTCACCGCGTCCCACTCCGCCTCGGACATGTTCACCAGCATCCGGTCGCGGAGGAAGCCCGCGTTGTTCACCAGCACGTCCAGCCGGCCGAACTCGTCGATCGCGCTGCGCACCAGCGCCTGCGCGCCGTCCCAGTCCGCGACGTCGGAGGCGTTCGCGATCGCGCGGCCGCCCGCGGCACGGATCTCATCCACGACCTGCTGGGCGGGGCCCGACGAGGCGTCCGCGCCGTCGAGCCCGACGCCGTAGTCGTTGACCACCACGGCCGCGCCCTCCGCGGCGTAGGCGAGCGCGTGCGCGCGGCCGATGCCGCGGCCCGCGCCGGTGACGATGACGACGCGACCGTCGACGATTCCTGCCATTGTTCTTCTCCTCGTTCGTGGTTCGGATCTACCGCGCGTCGCGCTCGGCGTTCGCCGCGGCCAGGAAGGCGGGGCGTTCGCCGCCGCCGTGGACGAGCAGTGTCGCGCCGCTGACGTAGGACGCGAGCGCCGAAGCCAGGAAGGCGGCGCACGCCCCCACCTCCTCGGGGTCGGCGAGCCGGCCCAGGGGCACGGTTGCGCCGATCGCCGCGATCCCGGCGTCGTCGCCGTAGTGCTGCTCGGCGGCCTCGGTGCGCACCATGCCCACATCGAGCGCGTTCACGCGCACCGCGGGCGCCCACTCCACCGCGAGGCTCGCGGTGAGCGAGTCGAGACCGGCCTTCGCCGCCCCGTAGGCGGCCGTGCCGGGCGACGGACGCGTGGCGCTGACGCTCGAGACGTTGACGATCGCCCCGCCGCCGGCCTCCTGCATCACCGCGTTCGCGCGCTGCGCGACCAGCAGCGGGGACAGCAGATTGAGCCCGACGACCTTCTCGTGGAACCGGGGCGACGCCGTGGCCGCGTCCGAGAAGGGCGCTCCCCCGGCGTTGTTGACGAGCACGTCGAGCCGGCCGTGCCGCTCGACGATGCCCGCGATCAGAGCGTCGACCTGCTCGGGCTCGCGGACGTCGGCGGCCACGAATTCGGCGACGGCACCGTCGGCCTCGACCGGGCTCTCGGGTTCCCTGCGGGCGCACACCACCACCGTGGCGCCCTGCCGGAGGAAGACGCGGGCGATGCCCGCGCCGATCCCCCGGACGCCGCCGGTGACCAGCACCACCGCGCCGTCGAGTCCGAGATCGCGCCCCGCAGGTGCGTTCGCCACAAGATTCACCACTTCCCATTCCGGTCGGCCGGGCTTCGGTGGTAGCGTACCAAGCAATTGCTAGGTTTAGATCACGTTCTACCTGTCTACCTCGAAGGAGTCGGTGTGCCTTCACCGATCACGACCACCGTCGACGAGCCCGGGATCCATACGATCACCGTCGACGCGCCGCCCGTCAACGCCCTCACCGTGCAGGGCTGGTTCGACCTCGCGAGCGCCATCACCGAGGCCGGGCGCGACCCGTCGTGCCACGTCGTGGTGGTGCGCGCGGAGGGCCGCGGGTTCAACGCCGGCGTCGACATCAAGGAGATCGACGCGGCGCAGGCCGCCGGCGACGGCTACGGCGCCCTCATCGGTGCGAACCAGGGCTGCGCCGCGGCCTTCTCCGCGGTCTACGACTGCGCGGTGCCCGTGATCATCGCGGTGAACGGCTTCTGCCTCGGCGGCGGCATCGGCCTCGTCGGCAACGCGGACGTCGTGGTCGCCTCCGACGACGCGACCTTCGGCCTGCCCGAGGTGGACCGCGGCGCGCTCGGCGCCGCGACGCACCTCGCCCGGCTCGTGCCGCAACACCTGATGCGCACCCTGTACTTCACCGCCGGGACGATCACCGCCCAGCAGCTGCATCATTTCGGCTCGGTGTACCGCGTGGTGCCCCGCGCCGAGCTCGACGGCGCCGCCCTCGAGGTGGCACGGGCCATCGCCGCCAAGGACACCCGCGTGATCCGCAAGGCGAAGGAGGCGATCAACGGGATCGACCCGGTGAACGTCCACACCAGCTACCGGTTCGAGCAGGGCTTCACCTTCGAACTCAATCTCGCGGGCTACTCGGACGAGCACCGCCGCGAGTTCGTCTCCACCGGCCGCACGGTCGGCGAGGCGAACGACGACGCAGCACAGGAGAACGCATGACCGACAAGACCATGACCGCCGAGCAGGTGGTCGCCGAACTCGAGGACGGCATGACGCTGGGCATCGGCGGCTGGGGCTCGCGGCGCAAGCCGATGGCCCTGGTGCGCGCGATCCTGCGCTCCGACCTCAAGGACCTCACCGTGGTGTCCTACGGCGGGCCCGACGTGGGTCTGCTCGCCGCGGCCGGGAAGATCCGGAAGCTGGTGTTCGGGTTCGTCACCCTCGACACCGTGCCGATCGACCCGAACTTCGCGCGCGCCCGCCAGTCCGGCGCGTTCGAGGTCGCGGAGTGGGACGAGGGGATGTTCGCCGCCGGCCTCAAGGCCGCGGTGCAGCGCCTGCCCTTCCTGCCGATCCGCGCGGGCCTCGGTTCGTCGGTGATGGACGTCAATCCGGACCTGCGCACCATCGTCTCCCCCTACGCCGACGGCGAAGAGCTGGTGGCGGTTCCGGCACTGCGGCTCGACGCCGCGCTCGTGCACATGAACCGCGCCGACGCCCGGGGGAACGCCCAGTACCTGGGCCCCGACCCGTACTTCGACGACGACTTCGCGCTGGCCGCCGATCGCTGCTACGTCTCGTGCGAGCGGATCGTCCCGACCGAGGAGCTGGTGGCCGGCGGGCCCGTGCAGTCGCTGCTCATCAACCGCAGCGCCGTTGCCGGCGTGGTGGAGACGCCGAACGGCGCGCACTTCACCACCGCCGCCCCCGATTACGGGCGCGACGAGAAGTTCCAGCGGCACTACGCCACCAGCGCCAAGGATCCCGCCGCGTGGGCCGCGTTCGAGCAGCGCTTCCTCTCCGGCGACGAGGCGCACTACCAGGCTGAAGTGGCCGCGTGGGCGGCGGAGGAGACGACCAAATGACCGACATCACCCGCGCCGAGGTGTGCGTGACCGCGATCGCCGACCTGTTCCGCGGCGACGGCGAGATCACCGCCAGCCCGATGGGCCTGATCCCCTCTCTGGGCGGGCGCCTCGCACGCCTGACCTTCGCCCCCGACCTTCTGCTCTCCGACGGCGAGGCCTACCTCGTCGCCGACGCGGCGAACCCGTCCGCCGGCATCGAGGGCTGGCAGCCCTTCAAGAAGGTGCTCGACGTGGTGGTCCCGAACGGTAAGCGCCACGTCATCATGGGCGCAAGCCAGATCGACCGGTACGGCAACCAGAACATCTCCGCGATCGGCGAGCACCGGGCACCGTCGCGCCAGTTGCTGGGCGTGCGCGGCGGCCCCGGCAACACGGTGAACAACCGGACCTCGTACTGGATCCCGAAGCACTCGAAGCGCGTCTTCGTGGAGTCGGTCGACGTCGTCAGCGGAGTGGGCTACGACCGGGCGCGCGCGGCCGGGCCGTCCGCCTCGCGGTTCCACGACATCCACCGCGTGGTCACCGATCTCGCCGTCCTCGGCTTCGGTGACGACGGTGCGATGACGCTGCTGTCGGTGCACCCGGGTGTCACGGAGGACCAGGTGCGCGAGGCCACGGGCTTCGCGCTGGCCGGCTCCGACGTGCCGGAGACCCGGGTGCCCACCGCCGAGGAGCTCGACCTGATCCGCACCGTGGTGGACCCGAAGAACCTGCGCAGCAAGGAGGTCCCGGCATGACGCTGCGGACCCCGTTCACCGAGCTGGTCGGCGTCGAGCACCCCGTCGTCCAGACCGGCATGGGCTGGGTCTCCGGGGCCCATCTGACCGCGGCCACCGCGAACGCCGGCGGCCTGGGGATCCTCGCGTCCGCGACCATGACCTACCCCGAGCTCGAAGCCGCGATCCGTAAGACCAAGGAGCGCACCGAGAAGCCCTTCGGCGTCAACCTGCGGGCGGACGCGGAGGACGCGCAGCAGCGCGTGGATCTCCTCATCCGCGAGGGCGTCAGGGTGGCGTCGTTCGCGCTCGCCCCGAAGCCGGACATGATCGCGAAGCTCAAGGATGCCGGGCTAGTCGTGATCCCGTCTGTCGGCGCGGCACGGCATGCGGAGAAGGTGGCCTCGTGGGGCGCCGACGCCTTGGTCGTGCAGGGCGGCGAGGGCGGCGGCCACACCGGTGGCGTCGCCACCACGCTGCTCCTGCCATCGGTCCTCGACGCCGTGGACATCCCGGTGGTCGCCGCCGGCGGCTTCTTCGACGGCCGTGGCCTGGCCGCGGCGCTCGCCTACGGGGCCTCCGGCGTCGCCATGGGCACCCGCTTCCTGCTCACCCGCGACAGTCGGGTACCCGAGTCCGTGAAGGCCGAGTACCTGCAGCGCGGACTCGGCGACACCGTGGTCACCACCAAGGTCGACGGGATGCCGCACCGAGTACTGCGCACCGCGCTGGTGGACGCCCTCGAGCGCTCACACGGCGTCGCGACGCTCGCACACGCCGCCCTCAACACCGTCCGCTTCCAGGCACTGACCGGCGTTTCGTGGAAGGGCCTCGTCGGCGAGGGACTCGCGATGAAGAAGAGCGGTGATCGCTCGTGGAGCCAGCTCATGATGTCGGCGAACACGCCGATGCTGTTGCGCGCCGGCCTCGTCGAGGGAAACACCGACGCGGGGGTCCTCGCCTCGGGCCAGGCGGCCGGGATCATCGACGACCTCCCGACGGTGGCCGACCTCATCAGCCGGATCGTCGCGGACGCGGAGTCGCGGCTCGACGAACTCGCGCGACTACGCGCCTGATCCCGCCCGGCCGCGGTGACGCGGCCGGGGAAGGGACACGGGCCGGCGGCGGATTCTGCGGAGGACCCCGCCGCCGGTCCGGTCTCGACATCAGGCGAAGCGCATGACCTCGCTGTAGACGGTCTTGGAATCGTCGAAGGTCCGGGACGAGACCTTGAGCGTCGCGTAGGCGACGGCGTCGACGCTGCCGATGCAGCCCTCGATGCTCACCCTCTTCTCTCCGAACCGCACCCCGAAGGACTCTCCAGCCTTCGGCTTCTCGATGTCCTTGGTACCCACGGGGAGGTAGACGATGGCGCCCGGCGCCGTCTTGATGACCTGGTTCTGCGTCAGGCCCAGCGATCCGCCGACTCCCACGATGGCGGCGCCCGCCGCGGGAATGCTGCCCGCGAGCGCCCCGGCGGCACCGATGGTCTGGTTGCTGCCGATCCACGACTCGAAACCGCCGTCCTTGACGCCGCACGCGACGACGTAGCCGACCTCGACGGAGGCCGCATCGGCGCCCGCGCCGCTCGCCAGGACCGTCGCCTCCGCCTTGCCGTCCACGTACGCGAGGCGCGACTTGTTGTCGCCGGCGAGGGGCGGGAACAGCTTCGCCTTGAGGTCCTTCAGGGCGATCTTCGCGCGCAGTCCCTCGGGCGAGCTCAGGTTCTGGGTCGCGCCCTTCACCGGCCCGGACGGGTTCTGCGGGGTGATCTGGGCTGCCGCTTGGCCGGCGGCGGCCGCCGACATCATCGCGGTCACCGTGACCGCGCCCGCTACGACGACGCTGAAACGTCTCACTGTTCGACTCCTTCGTGTCCACTCGTTCGAGATGCCCCACCGAAGCACGCCATCGAACTATTCACCAACACGAATCGTTGTTCGCGCCGGCGCTTGCGACAAAAGTCGACACCACGCGACCATTCTGCAGCAATCTTCACCAACTCGACACCAGGGGGAGCGAATCCGAACTGAACATGCATGCGCTGGGACGATCCGGCGATGTTGAGAGAATGCTGTCTTACTTGGTCGCCACCCGAGAGGGCGACGACGACTCGGTCCGGTGACCTCGGACGATCACTCGCTAGCACCACACCATCGCGAAACAACAGGGAACATGGGTATAGTCACTTTGCTATCCCGCACTCAATGAGGAGGTGTTCGAGTGCAGATCCTGTACCTCACGCCGGTGCCCGCGGATCGGGCTCGGCGAGGCGGTGACGCCCTTCGCGCACTCGGGCATCAGGTCACGGAATCGGCGCTGACGTCGCCGCTTCCCGCCCCGGCGCTGGCAGCCACGGACGCCGTCATCGTCGCCGCGGACGGCGCGACGGGGACCGACGCGTGCCGCGAAGTCCGGCGCGTGACGGGGGTGCCCGTACTGGTCCTCGCCTCCCGGCACGACGAGGTCGACACCATCGCCGACCTCGCCGTCGGCGCGGACGACGTGGTCGCGCCGCCCGTCTCCGCGCGCGAGATCGACGCGCGACTCCGAGCGATCCTGCGCCGTTCACGGACGGCCGGTGCCGTCTGCTCTCTCAGTTGCGACACCCACGAAGCGTCCGGCTCCGAGATCGTGGTCGAGCCCAGTGGGCTCCGCATCGACGTCCGCCGGCAGACCGTCACGCGGGACGGACGGCCGATCGCCCTCACCACCACCGAGTTCCGGCTGCTGATCGCCCTCGCCGAGCGTCGCGGAGTGCCCCAGTCACGCGAATCGCTCCTGACGCTCGCGTGGGGCCACGGCTTCCACGGGAAATCGCGGATCGTGGACAACGCGGTCCAACGCCTGCGCGGGAAGATCGACACCCCTGCCTGGCACCATGTTCACAGCGTGCGCGGGTTCGGCTACGTGCTGCGCTAGATCCGTTCGATGATGGTGACGTTCGCGGTGCCGCCGCCCTCGCACATCGTCTGCAGGCCATAGCGCCCACCGCGCCGCTCGAGTTCGTGCAGCAGCGTGGTCATCAGCTTGGCACCGGTCGCACCCAGGGGGTGGCCCAACGCGATGCCGCCTCCGTTGACGTTGACCTTCTCGTGTGGGATGCCCAGCTCGTCCATCCAGGCCAGCGGCACGGAGGCGAAGGCCTCGTTGCACTCGAAGAGATCGATGTCGGCGACGGTGAGCCCCGTCTTCTGCAGCGCGTACTGTGTGGCCGGGATCGGGCCGGTGAGCATCCACACCGGATCCGCGGCACGCACCGAGATGTGGTGGATACGCGCCCGCGGCCGCAGCCCGTGGCGCTCGACGAAGTCCGCGGAGGCCACCATGACCGCGGCCGCGCCGTCGGCGATCTGGCTGGCGACGGCGGCGGTGATCGCGGATCCCTCGGCGAGCGGGGCGAGACCCGCCATCTTCTCCAGCGTGGTCCCCCGACGCGGCGTCTCGTCTATCGCGAAATCCTCGACCGGGGCGATCTCCGCCTCGAACCGGCCCGCGTCGGTGGCCGCGACCGCCCGTTCGTGGCTGGCGAGCGCGAACTCCTCCATCCTGGCGCGGGAGACGCCCCACTTCGTGGCGATCATGTCGGCGCTGGTGAATTGGGAGACCTCGACGTCGCCGTACCGCTCGCGCCAGCCGGCCGAGCCGGAGAACGGATCGTCGAACCCGTACTCGCGGCCGGCGAGCATGGCCGCGCTGATCGGGACCGCGCTCATGTTCTGCACGCCGGCGGCGACCACCGCGTCCGCGGTCCCGGACAGGATCGCCTGCGCCGCGAAGTGGACCGACTGCTGGCTCGATCCGCACTGCCGGTCGACGGTGACCCCGGGCACGTGCTCGGGCAGTCCGGCGGCGAGCCAGGACGTGCGGGCGATGTTGCCGGACTGCGGGCCGATGGTGTCGCAGCAGCCCATGATCACGTCGTCGACGAGCTCCGGGTCGACGCCGGAACGCAGGACGGAGGCGCGCAGGACGTGCGCGCCGAGGTCGGCGGAATGCACCGTCGACAACGAACCGCCGCGCTTGCCGGACGGGGTGCGTACCGCGTCGAGGATGTAGGCGCCGGGGGCGAGGTCGGTCATGGCTGCTCCTTCTCGGGGCTGGCGATCCCGTGTTCGAGGATCGTGAGGTACTGGTCGGCGACCGTTCCGACGGGCAGTTGCCCGCCGGGCCGGTACCAGCGGACCGCGACCCAGACGGTGTCGCGGAGGAAGCGGTAGGTGACGTCGACGTCGAGATCCGCTCGGAAGTCGCCGGATTCGATACCACGCGTGATGATGCCGCGCCACATGGAGCGGAACTCCTGCAGGAAGTCGGCGATGTAGGCGAAGCGCTCCTGCTGCGCGAGGCCGCGCGCCTCGGCCTGGTAGATCGCCACGGCGTCGGGACTCGCGTCGATCGCCGCGAAGGAGGCGATGACGCAGCCGCGCAGCTGGTCCCGCGGGGCCACGGTGGTCGCCAGCACCGCGCGGTACTCGCCGAAGAGGCGGTCGAGGAAGTCCCGGAGGATCTCGTCGAGCATCGACTCCTTGGAGTCGAAGTGGTGGTACAGGCTCCCCGAGAGGATGCCCGCGGCATCGGCGATGTCGCGCACGGTCGTCGCGCGGTAGCCGTTCTCCGCGAACAGCTTCGCGCTCAGGGCCAGGACCTCCGCGCGGCGCGCGGAAGGGTCCGGCTTAGGCATATTGACTGGTCACCGAGACCACCTCGCGGTCATGGAGGGACGGCACTGATCTACGCATGCTGACTGCTCACCGAGACCACCTCGCCGGTCATATAGGAACTGTAATCGGAGGCGAGGAACACGATCACGTTCGCGACCTCCCAGGGCTCGGCGGCGCGCCCGAAGACCTCGCGGCGCGAGAGCTCGTCGAGCAGCTCGTCGGAGGTGACCTTCGCGAGGAAGGCGTGCATCGCGATGCTGGGCGAGACGGCGTTGATCCGGACGCCGTGCGGCGCCGCGTCGACCGCGGAGCAGCGGGTCAGCGCCATCACGCCCGCCTTCGCGGCGGCGTAGTGCGCCTGCTCGGCCTGCGCGCGCCAGCCGATCACGGAGGCGTTGTTGACGATGACCCCGCCCCCGCCCTGCGCGATGAACCGGTTGATGGCGGCGCGGGTGGCGCGGAAGGTCCCCGTGAGGGTCACGTCGAGCACGCGGGACCACTGCTCGTCGGTCATGTCCTGCACGGCGACGCTGCCGCCGAGGCCGGCGTTGTTGACCAGCACGTCGATCCGGCCGTAGTGCTCGGCAGCGCCGTCGAGCAGGGCCTGCACCTGCTCCTCGACGGTGACATCGCAGGTGATCGCGTGCACGCGGTCACCGAACTCGGCGGCGAGCTCGTCGCGCTTCTCGCCCAGGCGGCGCTCGTGCCAGTCGGAGATCACCACGCGGGCGCCCTCCTCGAGGCAGCGCCGCGCGGTCGCCGAGCCGATGCCGGTGCCTGCGGCCGCGGTGACGACGACGACCTTGTCCTCGACGAGGTTGCGTCCCTGGGGGTACGGAGGTGCGGGGATGGCGCTCACGGGCGGGCCTCTCTCGGCAGGCCGAGCACGCGCTCGGCGATGATGTTGCGCTGGATCTCGTTGGAGCCGCCGTAGATCGTGTCGGCTCGGGTGAACAGGTAGAGGCGCTGCCAGTCGTCCAACTCGGGGTCCGCGAGCATCCCGGCGGCCCCGCGCACTGTCATCGCGATCTCGCCGAGCCGGCGGTGCCAATTGGCCCACAACAGCTTCGCGACCTCGGCGGTGCCGGTCTCGGCGGAGCCGAGGGTTCGGAGGGCGTGCGCCCGCATCACGTCGAGGTCGGTCCAGGCCCGGCGCAGGGCGTCGGCCACCTCGGGGCGGTCGGCCGCGCCGGTGTCGAGGGCCAGGTCGGTGAGGGCCTGCAGTTCGCGCCGGAAGCCGATCTGCTGACCGAGGGTGGCGACGCCGCGCTCGAAGGCGAGCGTCCCCATGGCGACGCGCCAGCCCTGGCCGGGCTCGCCGACCACGTTGGCGGCGGCGGTGCGGGCACCGTCGAAGAAGACTTCGTTGAACTCCGAGGTGCCGGTGAGCTGGACGATCGGCCGGACCTCGACGCCGGGCTGGTCCATGGGGACGAGCAGGTAGGACAGGCCCTTGTGCCGGGCGGAGCCGGGCTCGGTGCGGGCGACCACGAAGCACCAGTCGGCGACGTGTGCGAGGGAGGTCCAGACCTTCTGTCCGGAGACGACCCATTCGTCGCCCTCTAGGCGCGCGGTGGTGCTGACGTTGGCGAGGTCGGAGCCGGCGCCGGGCTCGGAGTAGCCCTGGCACCACAGCTCGCGGACGTCGCGGATGGCGGGCAGGAAGCGCGCCTTCTGCTCGTCGGTGCCGAAGGCGATGAGCGTGGGGCCCAGCAGCTCCTGGCCGAGGTGCGAGACCTTGGCGGGCGCCCCCGCCCGGGCGTACTCCTCGTGGAAGATCACCTGCTGCGCGATGCTGGCCCCGCCGCCGCCGTTCTCGGCCGGCCAGCCGATGCAGTTCAGCCCGGCGGCGGCCAGGTGGCGTTCCCAGGCGATGCGCTCGTCGAAGAACTCGTGCTCGCGCCCCGGGCCGCCCGCGCCGCGGAGTCCGGCGAACTCGCCGGACAGGTTGGTCGCGAGCCAGTCGCGGATCCGCGCCCGGAATTCCGCGTCCGTCTCGCCGCTCGCCGTGGCCACGGCACTCCCTTCGCCATCCACCAAGCAATTGCTTGGTGGAATCAGGTTACACAGACTCGACTCGCACTGTAACGTGTTCTACCAAGCACTTGCTAGGCAGAAGGGTTTGCGCATGTCACGCACCATCGCAGCGGCGCTGCGCGACGCCGCGGAGCGGTTCGGCGAGCACACCGCCGTGGTTGACGGCGACCTGCGGATCAGCTACGCGGATCTGCACGGTCGTGCCCGCGACGTCGCCCGGGCGTTCCTCGCGGAGGGGATCCGACGGGGCGACCGCGTCGCCGTCTGCGCGCCGAACGGACACGAGTGGATCGAGGCCGCACTCGGCGCCGCGTACATCGGCGCGGTACTTGTCCCCGTCAACACCCGGTACACCGGGCCGGAGATCGTCGACCTGCTCGTGCGCACCCGCGCCCGGGCCTTCGTGGTGGCCGGCCCGTTCCTCGGCGTCGACCGGCTCGAGCTCGTCCTCGAGACCGCCGGCGGCCTCCCCGCGGACATCGCCTCGGTCCTCCGCCTTCCGGAGTGGGACGGGGTCCCGGCGCGCGGCGCACGGATCACCGATGCCGAGCTCGACGGTGCCGCCGCTGCGGTGACACCCGACGACCCGTCGGACATCTTCTTCACCTCCGGCACCTCCGGCCGGAGCAAGGGCGCGATGAGCACCCACGCTCAGACCTTGGCGAACGCCGCGAATTGGGCCGAACTCGTGGGCGTCACCGACGCGGACCGCTACCTGATCCTGAGCCCCTTCTTCCACATCTTCGGGTACAAGGCGGGGGTGCTCGCCGCGCTCCAATCCGGTGCGACGATCCACCCCGCGCAGACCTTCGACGTCCTGGTCGCGTTCGACCTCATTCAACGGGAGCGGATCTCGGTCCTCCCCGGCGTGCCGACCGTGCACCAGATGCTGCTCGACCACCCGGACCGCGGGCGGTACGACCTGTCGAGCCTGCGTGCCGCGACCACGGGCGCGGCCACCATTCCCGTCGTCCTGATCGAGCGCATGCGCGCCGAGCTGTACGAGCGCGTGCTCACCGCGTACGGCCTCTCGGAGGCCCCCGTCGTCACGATGTGCCGGGCGGACGACGCCCCCGAGGTGATCGCCACGACCTCCGGCCGGGCGGTGCGCGACATGGAGGTGCGGATCGCGGACGACGGGGAGATCCTGGTGCGCGGCCCCAACGTGATCGCCGAGTACTTCGAGGATCCCGAGGCGACGGCCAAGGCCTTCGACGCCGACGGCTGGTTCCACACCGGCGACGCCGGATCGATGGACGATGCGGGCAACCTGCGGATCACCGACCGCATCAAGGACATGTTCACCAACGGCGGGTTCAACGTCTACCCGGCGGAGATCGAGCAGGTGATCGCCCGGATCCCCGGCGTCGCCGAGAGCGCCGTGGTCGGCGTCCCCGAGCCGCGCCTCGGCGAGGTCGGCAAGGCCTTCGTCGTGCTCACCGCCGGACGCGAGCTGACCGAGGACGCCGTGATCGAGCACTGCCGGGAGTTCCTGGCCAACTTCAAAGTCCCCCGCAGCGTGGAGTTCGTGAGCGAGCTGCCGCGCAACGCGACCGGAAAGGTGCTCAAACGCGTCCTGCGTGGCGAGCCCGACCCTGCAGCAGGAGAGAAGCGATGACCGACAGCACGCCCGCCCCCGACGCGAACACCGAGGCGGAGGTGGTGACCTACGAGGTGCGCGGCCCCGTCGCCGTGGTCACCCTGAACCGTCCCGAATACCGCAACGCGCAGAACTCGGCCATGACCTACGCGCTCGACGCCGCCTTCGTGCGCGCGGTGGAGGACCCGGCGGTCAAGGTGATCGTGCTGGCGGGCAACGGGAAGCACTTCTCCGCCGGCCACGACATCGGCACGCCGGGCCGCGACGTCGACCAGCACTTCGAGAACAAGGCCGTGCTCTGGTGGGATCACGTGGGCCGCGAGGGCGGCGACCAGCGCTTCGCCCGCGAGTCCGAGGTGTACCTCGGCATGTGCCGGCGCTGGCGCGAGATCCCGAAGCCCGTGATCGCCTCGGTGCAGGGCGCCTGCATCGCGGGCGCGCTGATGCTGGCGTGGAGCTGCGACCTCATCGTCGCCTCCGACGACGCCTTCTTCTCGGATCCGGTGGTGCGCATGGGCATCCCCGGCGTCGAGTACTTCGCGCACCCGTGGGTCATGGGCCCGCGCGCCGCCAAGGAGTTCCTGTTCACGGGTGACCGCTTCACGGCGCAGCAGGCCAAGGAATGGGGCATGGTCAACCGCGTCGTGCCCCGCAGCGAGCTCGAGGAGGAGACGCTCGCGCTCGCCGAGCGGATCGCGGACATGCCGAGTTTCGGCCTGGCACTGACGAAGAAGGCCGTCAACCAGTGCGAGGACCTCATGGGCATGCGCGCCGGCATGGACTCGGTGTTCGGCCTGCACCACTTCGCGCACGCGCACAACGCGGAGGTCTCGGGCGGCGATTCCCTCGGCGGGCAGAGCGCCAAATCGATGGCGTCCGGGGCGCGCAGCGCGACCGGCGACTCCGCGCGGAAGGCCGAGTAGTGGACCTCGAGTTCGACGACGCCGACGTCGCGTTCCGCGACGAGGTGCGCGCCTGGCTCGCCGCGAACGTGCCGGCCGAGCCCCTCTCCTCGTTCGACACCGCCGAGGGCTTCGCCGCGCATCGCGCGTGGGAGGCGAAGCTCGCCGACGCCGGGCTGGCCGCGGTCTCCTGGCCGGCCGAGTTCGGCGGGCGCGACGCGACGATGCTGCAGTGGGTGATCTTCGAGGAGGAGTACTACGCCGCGGGTGCACCGCTGCGGGTGAACCAGAACGGCCTGTTCATGCTGGCGCCCACCCTGTTCAGTCACGGCACCGACGAGCAGCGCGCCCGGATCCTTCCCGCGATGGCCCGCTCGGAGCGGGTGTGGGCGCAGGCCTGGTCGGAGCCGGAGGCGGGCAGCGACATCGCCTCGCTGCGCTCGACCGCGACGCGCGTCGACGGGGGCTGGACGCTCTCGGGTCAGAAGACGTGGAGCTCCCGCGCCGCCTTCGCCGACGGTGCCTTCGGCCTGTTCCGCAGTGAGCCCGGGTCGGAGCGCCACCGCGGCTTGACCTACCTGATGTTCGACCTGCGTGCGCCGGGAGTGACCGTGCGTCCGATTCCCCAGCTCGACGGCGAGCCCGGCTTCGCGGAGATCTTCCTCGACGAGGTCTTCGTGCCCGACGCCGACGTGATCGGCGAGCCCGGCCAGGGCTGGCGCGTCGCGATGACGACGGCCAACAACGAGCGCGGTCTCTCACTGCGCAGCCCTGGCCGCTTCCTCTCGGCCGCCGACGCCCTCGTCGACCTGTGGGAGCGCGAGGACGGCGACACTTCCAGCGCCGACGCTCAGCGCGTCGCCGACGCCTGGATCGGGGCGCGCGCGTACCAGCTGTACACCTTCGGCACCGTGACCCGCCTGCAGGACGGCGGCGAGCTCGGCCCGGAATCGAGTGTGAACAAGCTGTTCTGGAGCCACCTGGACGTGGCGCTCCACGAGACCGCCCTCGACCTGCTCGGCCCGCGCGGCGAACTCACCGGCGAATCCGCTCCCGACGAGGGTCGCTGGCCGGCCGGCTACCTGTTCTCGCTGGCGGGCCCCATCTACGGCGGCACCGACCAGATCCAGCGCAACACCATCGCCGAGCGTCTCCTCGGCCTACCTCGGGGAGCCCGATGAGATTCGCACCGTCGCAGGAGAACGAGGCCTTCGCGGAGTCGCTCGACGATCTGCTCTCGCGGGTCGGCGTGGTGGCCGCGGCCCGCGCGTGGGCCGGCGGCGACAGCGGGCCCGGCCGGAAGGTCTGGGCGGCGCTCGCCGACCTCGGCGTGACCGGCCTCGCGATCCCGGAGGAGCACGGCGGCGTCGGCGGCGACCCCGTCGACCTCGCCGTCGCCTTCCAGGCCTTGGGGTATCACGGCGTGCCCGGACCGATCGTCGAGTCCATCGCAGTGCTGCCCGCGCTGCTCAGCGACCCCGGGCACCTCCGTTCCCTCGCGGACGGTGCGATCGGCACCGTCGCCCTCGCGCCGCGCACCCCGTTCCTGCTCGACGCCGACGTCGCCGACCTCCGCTTCGTCGTCGGGCCCGACGGTGCCGTCGCGGAGGTGAAGGCCCCGTCGACCGCCCCTCTGGGCTCGGTCGACCGGACCCGGCGCCTCTTCCCCACGGAATTGAACGACGTTCTGGAGGGAGAAACCGCAGGTCGCAATCTCCAGAACGTCGTTCAATCGGCAGAGGTGGCCGGGGCGTTCGCGGTGGCGGCGCAGCTGCTCGGCGCCGGGCGACGGCTGCTGGACGACACCGTCGAGTACGCGAAGGCCCGCGCCCAGTACGGCAAGGCGATCGGCGAGTACCAGGCGATCAAGCACCTCCTCGCCGACGTGGCGACGCGGCTCGAGCTGGCGGCGCCGCTCCTGAGCGGCGCCGCTGTGGCGCTGTCGGGCAACGCCTCCCGCGGCGTCGATCTCGATCCCGCGCGCGACGTCGCGGCGGCGCGGGTGGCCGCCGCGGACGCCGCCTACCTGGCCGCGCGGACCGCGCTCCAGGTGCACGGCGCGATCGGCTACACCGCGGAGTACGACCTCGGCCTGTGGATCACCAAGGTCCGGGCCCTGCAGTCGGCGTGGGGAACCCAGGCCGAGCACCGAGCGACGGTGCTCGACGCGGTCCGGAAGGCGGCGCGATGAGCTCGGAACTGGACGATCTGGCGGCCGCGGTCCGCAGCGTCATCGACCGGCGGTGGTCGCCGGCGGGGCTGCGCACCGCGATCGATTCCGCCGAGGGCTACGACCGCGGCCTGTGGTCGGTGCTGTGCGAGCAGGTCGGCGTCGCCGCGCTGGCGGTCCCCGAGGCGCACGACGGCCTCGGCGCGGGGGTGTGCGCACTGCAGACGGTGGCGGAGGAGTTGGGACGACACCTGGTCCCTTCGCCCTTCCTGGGCTCCGCGGTGCTCGCGACGGCGCTGCTCGCCGACACCGACGAGGCCGAGCTGCTGGCCGGCCTCGCGAGCGGCGCGCGGATCGCCGCCGTCGCCTTCGCCGGCGACGACTTCGCCGCGCGCCCGATCATCGCGACCGACGGGAGGCTCTCCGGGACAGCGCGATTCGTCCTCGACGGTGACCTCGCCGACGATCTTCTCATCGTCGCGGGCGACGAGCTGTACCTCGTCGACGGCGCCGCGGCGGCCCGCAGGCACACCCCGTCGATGGACCCGACGCGGAGGTTCGCGGAGGTCGCCCTCGACGGGGTGCCCGCCCGCCTCCTCCGAGACGACGCGCGCGCCGCGCTGGACCGCGCGCTCGACGTCGCGTGCGCGGTCCTCGCGGCCGAGCAGGCCGGCGCGGCGGCACAGGCGCTGGCCGTCACCGTCGAGTACGCGGGCTCCCGCGTGCAGTTCGGCCGGCCGATCGGCTCCTTCCAGGCCCTCAAGCACCGGATGGCGGACATGTTCGTCCTCGTCGAGTCGGCCCGGTCCGCGGCCCTCGCGGCGGGCGAGGCCCTCGACCGCGGCGACGAGGACGCGGCCCTCGCAGTCGCGACAGCGAAGGCCTACTGCTCCGAGGCGTTCAGCGCCGTCGCGGCCGAGATGATCCAGCTACACGGCGGGATCGGCATCACCTGGGAGCACGACGCGCACCTGTACTTCAAGCGCGCGCACTCCTCGTCGCAGCTGTTCGGCGACCCGGCGTACCACCTGGCCCGCCGGGAGCTGACGCATTCCTGAAACATGTTCTTGCCGGACCTTCGGCCGCAAGGTACTTTCGTAGACGAACTACTTGCGAAAGGAAACGCGGATGGCGGACACCACGCGCGCGGACGGCGACACCTGGACCATCACGACCAGCGTGGGCTTCACGGCCCTGCTGGTCGCCGCGGCGCGGGCCGTGGAGACCGAGCGCGCCGACGCGCTCGCGCGCGACCCGTACGCGCGGGTCTTCCTCGAGGCCGCGGGCGATCCCCGTGCCATCGCTCTGGCCGATGCCGGTGACGGCGCGGGCAATCCGATGGCCGCGACCCGCCACCTCGGCGTGCGCACCCGCTACTTCGACGACTTCGTGGCGGCCGCGGTCGCGGCGGGCGTGCGGCAGATCGTCATCCTCGCGGCGGGACTGGACTCCCGCGCCTACCGGCTCGACCTGCCCGCCGGCACCGTCGTCTACGAGCTCGACCAGCCGGAGGTCCTGGCGTTCAAGGAGTCGACGCTCGCCGAGCGCGGCGCGGCGCCCGCGGCGGAGCTCCGCCACGTCCCCGTCGACCTGCGCGACGACTGGCCGGCCGCGCTGCAGTCCTCCGGGTTCGACGGTGCGGTACCCACCGCCTGGCTGGTCGAGGGCCTGCTCCCCTATCTGCCCGCCGCAGCGCAGGTATTACTCTTCGAGCGGATCGTCGAACTCTCCGCGCCGGGGAGCCGGGTCGCCGTGGAAGGCCAGAACGGACCGCTCGACCTCGACGGCTTCCGCGCGATCACGGAGAAGTACTCGCAGAAGGGGAATCCTCTCGGCGACTTCGACGTGACCTCGCTGTTCGTCGCCGACGAGGACCGTTCCGATCCGGCCGAATTCCTCACCGCGCAGGGGTGGACCGTCACCCGGGCGGGGAACCCGGTGGAACTGGGCCGCAGCTACGGCGTGCAGGACACCGTCCCCGCGGACGCGTCGCTCATGGCCGACACGATCGGCTACTTCAGCGCTGCGCTGCCCGCCGACTGAGTCACCGTGCGGCGGAGTGGTACTCCGGGTTCGGCCGCATGTCGATCGCCGAGGCGAGCCGGTTGGTCATGTTGAAGAAGGCCGCGGTGTTGGCGATGTCGTAGACGTCGCGGTCGGTGAACCCGGCATCGCGGAGCCGCTGCCGGTCGGGCTCGTCCATCTTCGACGGGAATTCCGTGAGCTTCTCCGCGAACTCGAGCATGGCCCGTTGCTTCGGCGGCAGCTCCGCGGCGCGGAAGTTCATCACCAGCATCTCGCCGAGGACCGGGTCGCCCGACAGCTCCCGCACCGCGGCGCCGTGCGCGGTGAGGCAGTAGAAGCACTTGTTCACCGAGGACACGACCACGGCGATCATCTCGCGCTCGAGCTTGCTCAGGCCCGAATCGCCGAGCATGAGGTCGTTGTAGGTGTCGCTGAAGGCGCGCAGCTTGGCCTCGTCGAAGGTCAGCGACTGCAGGACGTTCGGCACCATGCCGAGCTTCTCGCGGCAGATCTCGAAGTACGTCCGCGTGCCCTCGCTCAGCTCGCCCGCGGGCAGGTCGAGCGCGGTGATCCGCTCCGTCATGTCATCTCCTCGTACGAACGCCAGTGCCCTTCCTGACTACCAGGAAGGGCACTGCGCCACGGCGGGTTCGGTTCAGATCCAGTCGTCGCCGACGGGCCAGGTGAGGAACGAGTCCAGCGACAGGGTGCGCGGGAGGGCCTCGCCGGGATCGGTCACGGTCTGCGTGTACCGGCCCTTGTAGAAGAGCAGCGGCCGCCCGGCGTTCGGCGCGCTGAGCTCGAGCACCCGGCCGATCACGATGTGGTGATCGCCGCCGTCGTGCACCGTCTCGACGGCGCAGTCGATCCAGCTGAGCGCACCGTCGAGCAGCGGCGAACCGGTGCGCGAGGGCTTCCACGCGACCGCACCGAACTTGTCCGGGTGCCGCGAGCCGAAGACCGAGCTGACGTCCTGCTGGCCCTCGCCGAGCACGTTGACGGCGAACCGCCCGGTGCGCTCGATGGTGCGCCAAGCGCCCGACGTCTTCATGGGGCAGAACAGGACCAGGGGCGGATCGAGGGACAGCGCCGAGAAGGACTGGCAGGCGAAGCCCACGGGCCCCTCCTCGTCCGCGGCGGTGATCACCGTGACGCCGGTGCAGAAATGCCCCATCGCGGTGCGGTAGTCGAGCGGTTCTATCACGGGGGCGGTCATCACTGCTCCTTGAAGCCGATGGAGAAGTCATGGCCCCAGAGGCTGACCGCGGTCGACTCCCGCGCGATCCAGTCGTCGTTCTCGACTTCGAGTCCCTCGCAGCCGAACTCGATGTCGAAGCCGCCCGGCGTCTTCATGTAGAAGGACAACATCTTGTCGTTGATGTGCCGGCCGAGGGTGGCGGACATCTTGACCTTCTTGCGGTTCGCGCGGTCGAGGGCGAGGCCGACGTCGTCGGAGTTCTCCACCTCCACCATGAGGTGGACGATCCCCGTCGGGTTGGGCAGTGGCAGGAAGGCGAGCGCGTGGTGGCGCGGGTTGCAGCCGTAGAACCGCAGCCACGCCGGGTCTCCGTCCGCGGGGCGCCCCACCATCTGCGGGGGCAGGCGCATCGAGTCGCGGAGCCGGAAGCCGAGCACGCCCTGGTAGAACTCCTGCGCAGCCGCGTCGTCCGTGCAGGTGAGCACGACGTGGCCGAGCCCCTGTTCGCCGGTGACGAACCTGTGGCCGTACGGGCTGACGAACCGCCGACCCAGGTACTGCGCCCCGTGGAAGGCCTCGAGCGTGTTGCCCGCCGGGTCCTGGAACCGGATCAGGCCTTCGACACGGCGCTCGGCCTTCTCGTCCTTGGTGCCCTCCTCGAAGGCGACGCCCGCGGCGGTGAGGGTGTCGCGGAGCTCCTGCAGGCCGAGGGCGTCGGTGACCTCCCAGCCCGAGACCAGGAGGCGGTCCTTCTCGCCGGGCACGATCACCAGGCGGGCAGCGAAATCGTCCATGCGCAGGTAGAGGGAATCGGGGTCGTTGCCCGTCCCCTCCATCATCCCGAGCACCTTCAGCCCGTACTCGCGCCAGGCCGCCACGTCGGTGGCCTCGATGCGCATGTACCCGAGCGCCTTGATCGCCATGTACGTGCTTCTCCTTGTCAGCCGGCCAGGAAATCGGCCGTGAGCCGGTTGAACTCGTCGAACTTCTCGAGCTGCGCCCAGTGGCCGCACTGCCCGAAGACGTGCAGCTGGGCGCGCGGGATCTGCTTGAGCGCGAGCAGGGCACCGTCGAGCGGATTGACCCGGTCCTCGCGGCCCCAGATCATGAGCACGGGCTGGCGCAGCTTGTAGGCGTCGCGCCAGAGCATGCCCTTCTCGTAGTCCGCGGACGCGAAGGACTTGCCCATGGCCTTGAACGCGGCGATCGCCTCGGGGTCGAGCGCGAGCTCGAAGCGCTCCTCGACGAGCTCGGGCGTGATCATCTTCTGGTCGAAGACCATGATCCGCAGGAAGTCCTCGAGCCGCTCCTTGCTGGGCGCGGCGTAGAACTTCTGCAGGGTGCGCAGGCCCTCGGTGGGGTCCGGCGCGAAGGTGTTCACGCTGAGGCCGCCCGGGCCCATGAGCACGAGCCGCCCCGCCCGCTCCGGGAAGTCGAGGGCGAACCGCACCGAGGTGCCGCCGCCGAGCGAATTCCCCACCAGGTGCACTCGTCCCGTGATGCCGAGCGCATCGAGCAGGCCGGCGAGCGCCGTCGCGCTGTGCACGAAGTACTGCGGGTGCTCGGTCGGCTTGTCGGACCGGCCGAAGCCCGGCTGGTCGACGGCGAGCACGTGGAAGCGCTGCGCCAACACCGGGATGTTGCGCCCGAAGTTGCTCCACGAGGAAACGCCGGGGCCGCTGCCGTGCAGCAGCACGACGGTGCCGTTGGCGCGGTTCTCCTCGCCGGCCTCGTGATAGTGCAGTGTGAGGCCGGCCGCCGTGGTGGCGAACTTCCCCTCCTTGAGGACGTCCACGTCCGTGTCCGGCATGCCTAGACCATCCCGTCCATGACGGGCAGGCCGAACTCGCCGGTGCCGAACATCTTGTAGGCGCGCTCGGGATCGTTCGCGGCGTGCACGCGGCCGGCGTGGGCGTCGCGCCAGAACCGCTGGATCGGCGTGCCCTCGGCCAGCGCGCGACCGCCCGAGTTCTCGAACATGCGGTCCACGGCGAAGATCGCCCGCTCGGTGCCGCGCACCTGATCGCGACGGACCTTGAGACGCAGGTTGAACGGGATCTTCTCGCCGGCCTTGACCAGCGCGTACTCCTCGTTGATGTTGGAGATCAGCTGGAGCCACGCCGCGTCGATCTCGCTGCCCGCCTCGGCCACGCGGACCATGGCGAACGGGTCCTCCTTCGCGGACTCGCCCGCGTAGGCGGCGCGCACGCGCTTGCGCTGGTGCTCGACGTGCGCGTCGTAGGCGCCCTGCGCCATGCCGATGATCGGGGCGGTGATCGTGGACGGATGCACCGAGCCGAAGGGCAGCTTGTAGAGCGGGCTGGTGTTGACCTCCTGGCCCGGGCCCTTGCACTTGCTGACCAGCTGGAAGCTGAGGGCGCGGTGCTCGGGGACGAAGACGTCGTCCACCACGATGTCGTTGCTGCCGGTGCCGCGGAGGCCGACGGTGCGCCACACGTCGTTGATCGTGTAGTCGCTGATCGGCACGAGGTAGGTCAGGAAGTCGACGGGCTTGCCGTCCTTGAACGCGGGCCCGCCGAGCAGCGCCCAGGTGCCGTGGTCGCAGCCGGAGGAGAAGCTCCACTTGCCCGACAGGCGGTAACCGCCCTCGACGATCTCCGACTTGCCCATCGGGGCGTACGACGAGGAGATCAGCGTGTCCTGGTCCTCGCCCCACACCTCCTGCTGCGCGCGGTCGTCGAACAGAGCCACGTTCCACGGGTGGATGCCGAGGATCGAGGAGACCCAGCCGGTGGAACCGCAGGCGCTCGCCAGCATCTTGACCGCGGTGTAGAACGCCACCGGATCGGCCTCGAAACCGCCGTAGCGCTTCGGCTGCAGCAGGCGGAAGAAGCCGCTCTGCTGCAGCGCCTTGATGGACTCGGCCGGGATCCGGCGCGCGTCCTCCGTCTCCTGCGCCCGGTCCCGGAGGGTGGGCAACAGCTCCGCCACCTCAGCCAGCACCGCGTCGACGCTCTGATCGCTCATCTTTCCTCGCCTCCTGAAGACCCTCTGGCGAACCCCGAAGTCCGCCGTTGGAATCGATACTAGAACACGTTCTCATTTTCTGACGCGAAACGCTACATCAAAGGTTCGGATCCACCTATCTTGCTGATGTAACCGGTTTCGAGACCGTCCGAGGAGAGCCATGCCCGAGAGCCGCCGCCCCGTCCCCGCC